>DASURL010000147.1:0-73039 GCA_036280075.1 Gemmatimonadaceae bacterium
CGAAGGGGCCTGTCGAGGGCGCGACGGCGAGTTTCTGCGCTTCATCGCCATCGCCATCGGATCGGCCGGGGAGGCCGACTCACTGCTCATCCACGCCGCCGGCCTCGGCGCGCTCGACACACGGACGGCGCGTGCGCTCGGCGAGGACATCACGGTGATCCGGAAGATGCTGTTCAAGCTGCGGAAATCGCTGCAGCAGCGGTAAAGACCACCGACCGTAGACTCCAGACCAGAGACCACGAGCCATCAGACCGGCTCTCCCGTCAGAGAGAGCCGGTCTGATCGCTGGGAGTCTGTAGCCCCTGGTCCATGGTCGGTGGTCCTTTCCGGCCCGCCTAGCGCAGTAGCACCGTCGAAGCCAGCACATGCCCCAGCTTGTCCGGATTGCGCATGATATGGATGGCCTCGATGCGACCATCGGACACCACCACCGACATCGTCGAGATCACCGCGGCGTGATCGAACGAGACCAGCGCCGGTTCGCCGTTCAGATACCTGATCCGGTGCGAATAGGATGGCGCGAACTTGCGTCGCACGCCGAGGAGGAAGCGCGCGACGTGGTCGCAGCCGCGGATCACGTTGCGTGCGGCCGCTGCGCGGCCACCGCCGTCGCCTGCCAGCACCACGTCGGGGGCGAGCAGTGCCATCACCCCCGCGGCGTCATCGGCGATGACGGCGTCCAGGAAGCGCTCGAGGAGCCGCTCGTGCTCGCCGGGGTCTGTCTGCACGCGCGCGCGGTCCTGCTGCACGCGCGTGCGCGCGCGGCTCACCATCTGGCGCACGGCGTCCGCACTGCGCTCGAGGATGCGCGCGATGTCGGCATAGTCGAAGTCGAAGACGTCGCGCAACAGGAAGGCGGCACGTTCCTCGGGGGCGAGCCGCTCGAGCAGGAGCAGCAGCGCCACCGACAGGTCGGACGAGAGCTCCGCGCGCCGGTCCGGTGACGGCATCGGCGACGGGGCGAACGGACCATCGGTGCGGATCGGCTCGGGGAGCCACGGACCGGGATACGACGCGCGCTCCGTCTTCAGCCGTCGCAGGCGGTCCACCGCCAGCCGCGTCACGACCGTGACGAGCCATGCTTCAGGGACTCGAATGGCCTCCTGGTCGGCCAGGTGCCAGCGAAGGAGCGCCTCCTGGACCACGTCTTCCGCCTCGTCCACGTCACCGAGCATGCGGTAGGCGAGGCCCAGCAGTCGCGGGCGATGGGAGACGGCACTGTCGGGCGCTGGCTCACGCATGGGTGTGCGGGTAATCATGCAGGCGAAGACGGACGAGCCAGCGGGATGTGACAGGAGCGATATTCAGGAGTGCGTTGTCACAGGCGACACGCGCGCACGTCTGAACTGGTGAGGCCGGCCCATTGTCCGGCGATGCACTCACGCCAACGGAGACGACGTCACGATGACTGAAACTACCATACATCTCGGAACGCAGGCCATGGAAGAGAACATTCTCGAGCAGCCGACGCCCCGCATCAACCTCGCGCACGTCTCGCCAAGGGCGATGCACGCGCAGCTCGGGATGGAGGCGTACGTCCGGGGATCCAGTCTCGAGCATTCGCTCGTCGAGCTCGTCAAGCTGCGGGCCTCGATGATCAACGGCTGCGGCTACTGCGTGGACATGCACACCAAGGACGCCCGCTTCGAGGGGGAAGCGGAGCAGCGCCTGTATGCGGTGTCGGTCTGGCGGGAAACGCCCTTCTTCAGCCCGCGCGAGCGGGCGGCGCTGGCGTGGACCGATGCGCTGACCGACATCGCACGCACCGGCGTGCCCGACGCGCTGTACGAGGTGGTGCGTTCGCAGTTCAGCGAGAGCGAGATCGTGGACCTCACGATGGCTGTCGTCACGATCAACGGCTGGAACCGGCTCGCCGTGAGCCTGCGGGCGCCGGTCGGGGACTACGTGGCGGGGCAGCGGGGAGGTACGACGAAGCCGTAGTGTCCCTCGACCAGGAGCCATCAGTCCGGCTCTCGTCGCAATGAGAGCCGGACTGATCGCTCATGGACCATGGTCCGTAGTCTGGAGTCAATGCTCCCGGACGCGCAGCTGAAAGGGAAGCCGGCCGCCGCCACGGCGCGACCTCGCCAAGCACGATCATTGCTACCGAGCACGACTGTCTTCGAGCTCGGTACATGACACGAATCCTCGCCGTCTTCTGGATCCTCCTTCTCGGCCTCGGCGCCCTCTGGGTAGCCGCCGATCCGGTGCTCCTGGGCGTGCACCCATTCAAGGAGCTGCAGCAACCGCTCATCCAGGTCACCGGCATCCTCGCCATGGGGGCGATGAGCGTGGCGATGCTGCTTGCCCTGAGGTCGGTGTCCGTTGAGCCATACGTCGGTGGGCTCGACAAGAGTTACCGCCTGCACAAGTGGCTCGGCGTGACGGCGCTCGTCATGGCTCTCGCGCACTGGCTGCTCATTTCGGCGCCGGGCTTGTTCGGCGGCGCCACCGAGCGTCGCGGGCGCGGCGCCGCGCGATTCGTGCCACCGGGTCCGTCGTGGCTGCGCGCGCTGCAGGGGCCGGCGAAAGGTGTCGGCTCATGGGCGCTGTGGGGAACGGTGATTCTCGTGGTGTTGGCGCTGCTGCGCTGGTTCCCGTACCGCTGGTTCCTGCGCACGCATCGGCTGCTGGCCCTCGTGTTCCTCCTGCTCGTCTTTCACGCCGCGGTGCTGCTGAAGCTCGCGTACTGGAAGCACAGCGTGGCGTACGTGCTCGCGCTGCTGATGGTGGCGGCGGTGATGGCGGCGCTCTACATCCTCGTGCGACGGGTGGGTCGCACGCGGCAGGCGGTGGGCGAGATCACGAACGTGACGTCGCACCAGGACGGACAGGTGCTCGGCGTGGAAGTCTGCCTCAAGGACCGATGGCCCGGGCATGAACCAGGGCAGTTCGCCTTCGCCACCTTCGACGCGGCGGAGGGCCCGCATCCGTTCACCATCTCGTCGCGATGGAACGACGACGGGCGCCTCGTCTTCCTGATCAAGGGTCTCGGCGACTACACGCGAGCGCTGCCGTTGTCGCTGCGCACGGGATCACTGGTGACGGTGGAGGGGCCCTACGGTCGCTTCAATTTCCGCGGCGCGCGCGAGCGGCAGATATGGGTGAGCGCCGGCATCGGCATCACGCCCTTCATTTCACGCATGCAGGAGCTGGCGGCGAATCCCGACTTGCGAGCGGTGGATCTATACCATGCCACGGCGGACCGCAACACACACGAGGTGAAGCAGCTCCGACGTCTCGCCGCGGCGTCGCGGATCCGGCTGCACGTGTGGGTGGGAAAGGAGCAGGGGCGGCTCACCGCGCCGAAGATCATGGAGGAGCTCCCCGACTGGCGCTCGGCCGACGTGTGGTTCTGCGGGCCGGTGGTGTTCGGGAAGGAGCTGCGGAAGGAGTTCGCCCACGCTGGACTGCCCTCGAGCGCGTTCCACCAGGAGCTGTTTCACTTGCGGTGAGTCGAAGTGACGACCATCGACCCTCGATGAACGACACTCAACCGTGAGCCATCAGACTCGCTCTCCTCGCAGCGAGACCACGTCCACCGCTCATCGACCATGACGCGCACGCGCTCGAAGACGTTCCCCTTGCTGCTCGGTGCGGCCCTCATCTGCGCCGCACTGCCCCTCGCCGTTCAGGCTCAGGTCGAGCACGAGCATGGCGACCACGAGCACGAAGGCCTGCACTTCTCCCACCCGCTGCTCAACGAGTCGCCGTCGCCGGACACCAAGTTCCGCCTCGACTTCCTGTGGGGACGCACCGGCGACGGCGACGAGCGGGTGACGGAGCGCGGCGCGCGCCTCGAGGGGGAGTTCGAGTTCATGGAGGGGATGAGTGTCGCCGTCACCGTGCCCTGGGTGCGCCGCGAGTCGGCGCTCGGCAACGTGCAGGGAACCGGGAGCACCGAGCTCTCGCTGAAGGCGTCGAGCCTGCGCTGGGGACGACAGGGTGTGGTGGTGGGGGGCGGCCTCTCGGTCGGCCTTCCCACGGGGAGCGACGAGAAGGCAATCGGCAGCAGCCGCTCGGTGGAGCTCGAGCCCTTTGCCGACGTCGGCGTGCAGCTCGGCGCGCTGGAGCTCGTCGCCTTCGGTCACTACGGCGCCACCGTGCACAATCCCGTTGGCGTGGAGGCGGAGCACGAGCTGTCCCTGGTCGGCTCGGTGCTCTATCCCGTGAGCCGCCTGGCGGAAGTGCTGATGGAGGTGGAGACGGTGCATCCCATCGGCAGCGACGAGTCGGCGACGACGCGCATTGCACCAGGGCTCAAGCTGTATCCGTTTCCCAACCGGCACGTCATGGCGGGCGTGAGCGCGCCGATCGCGCTCACGCGCAACGGGCAGCCGGACTCGCACGAGGTCATCGCGTCGATCTTCTACCACTTCTAGGGAGCATCCGTCAGGACGACAGACCGCCCGAGTACGCTGTCAGGTATTACCGGGCGGACGAGCCGGCTGAGTCGGCATAAGATCGGCGCCGTCGGGCTGCAGATGCGCGCGCCGACAGCTGCGCCGCTTGAACCGAGGAGGCGTCGATGGTCGGCACCGTCGCCGGATGGTCTGGTCTGTCGCAGTCCACAGTCAGCTCACGGCCGCCGGAGCAGGCCGAGCACCCTCTCTCCTGTTTCATCGAGGGGCATCCTCGGTGGGGCGAGCCGCAGTTGGCGCGGATCGCGTGCGCGCGCGGGGACCGGGCCGCGCTCGCCGATGGGTTCGCCCTGTATGGTACCGGCGTGCTTCGCTTCGTCGGCGGGCGATACCGGCTCGCGGTCGTCGAGCGCCATCGCGTCTTCCTCGCCGTGGATCGCCTGGGCACCCTTCCATGGTACGTGTCGTCGCCCGTGAGGGGGGGGATCGTGTTCGCGTCCTCACTCGACGAGCTGGTCGCACATCCGGCCGCGGCTGGCGGACTCTCGGCGCAAGCCATCGCCGAGTACTTCCACTTTCAGGTGTTGTACGGCCGCCGCACGCCCTACCGTGGCGTGGAGCGGCTCCGTCCTGGCGAATGCCTGCTGGTCGACGAGCATGGCATCACCAGAGAGGAGCATGGCCGGCTGTCGTACGCCGCACCGAGGCGCTGCTCGCGCAGGCAGGAACGCGAGCTCCGGGAGGAGCTGCGCCGCGTGCTCCGCGATTCCGTGCAGCGCGAGATCGCCGATGCCGGAGGCCACATCGGCGCCTTCCTCAGCGGCGGACTCGACAGCTCCACCGTCGTCGGACTTGCGACGGAGGTGCTCGGCCGATCGGTGGACACCTTCACCGTGCGCTTCGACGTGCCTGGGTACGACGAGAGCGCGTACGCGACGATCGCGGCGCGACGATTCGGTGCCCGTCAGCACATCCACACCGTCACGCCGAGCGACATGGCGGAGGACCTGGAGCGGATCGCCGAGCTGTTCGACGAGCCGTTCGGCAACTCCTCGGCCGCCGGCAGCATCCACTGCGCGAAGCTCGCCCGGCAGCATGGCGTGCACACCATGCTCGCCGGAGACGGTGGTGACGAGCTGTTCGGTGGCGGGGAGCTGTTCGTGCTCATGCAGCGCTTCGAGCTCTTTCAGCGGCTGCCGGCGCCTGCACGGACGGCGATCGAACGCGCGCTGGCGGTGCCCGGTGTGTCCGCCCTGCCATGGCTGCACCGGGCAAGCAGTTACGTTCGGCGCGCGAAGATCCCGATGCCGGCGCGAGCACGCTCCTACGAATATCTCGCACCCGCGACCTGGTCTGAAGTCTTCGAGCCGGCGTTCATCGAGGCGATCGATGCCGATGAACTGGCGTCGGTAGTGGAGAACGCGTACGTGGCGCCCCCGGACGCCGACAGCCTGCAGCGCCATCTGCGCTATGCGCTGCGCACGGTGAGCGCCTCCGACGACCTGCCGAAGGTGCTGCGCACCTGTGCAGCCCACGGCGTGGAGGCGCGCTTCCCCCTGCTCGGAGACGACGTGATGTCCTTCGTGGCCAGCGTGCCGTCGAACGTGCTGGTGAAGCACCTTCACGAGCGGGCCTTCTACCGGGAGGCATTGCGCGACTTTCTCCCGTCGGCCATCCTCTCGAAGCGCAAGCATTGCTTCTCACACCCGCTCGCCGCGTGGATGACCGGCCCGACGCCGCTGCGGTACGCCATCGTCGAGGCGCTGCGCAGCTTCGCGAATCGCGGCATCGTCCGTCGCGACCTCCTGTCGCGACTCATTGCCGAGCCCACGCTCCTGCGGCGTCCGGAGCTGACGGCACTCGTGTGGTACATGGCCGTGCTGGAGCGCTGGCTGTCGGTGCGGAAGCTGGAGTCATGGTCCTGAGCAGGACCTGAGCGTCAGTGACGTCCGTCCGAGGCGATCGACGGCCCGGATCTCGCTTCATGGCTGGCACACGACGCAGGCATGCGACCATCACCGGTCAGCTCCTCCTTCCCCTCGCCGGCGACCCGACGCGCGCAGCCGCCGGAGCACGGCGCCCATGACGAATGACTTCATCCCCCAGGGAAGCAGAACATGAAGGGAGCAATTCTCTACGGCCCGCGTGACGTCCGCTACGTGGCGCGCGACGACCCGAAGATCATCGAGCCGACCGACGTCATCCTGCGCCTCTCGGCCACCTGCGTCTGCGGGTCGGATCTCTGGCCGTACCGTGGTCTCCAGCCGATCAAGGGACCGTCGCCGATGGGCCACGAGTACGTCGGCATCATCGAGGAAGCGGGGAAGTCGGTGAAGACGGTGAGGAAGGGACAGTTCGTCGTCGGCTCCTTCTTCGCGTCGGACGACACCTGCCCCATCTGCCGGGCAGGCTATCAGTCGCGCTGCGTGAACGCCGTGCCGATGGGCGCGCTCGGCGCGCAGGCGCCGCTGCTGCGTGTCCCTCTTGCCGACGGCACCCTGGTGGCGACGCCGGAGCTGCCCCCCGACGACATGATCCCGAGCCTGCTTGCCGCGTCGGACGTCCTCGGCACAGGCTGGTTCGCCGCGGATGCCGCCGCCGTCGCGCCGGGCAAGACGGTGGCGGTCGTCGGCGACGGTGCCGTGGGCCTGCTCGGCGTGCTCGCCGCGAAGCAGATGGGCGCCGAGCGCGTCGTGCTGATGAGCCGCAATGCGGACCGGCAGAAGCTCGGCGGGGAGTTCGGCGCGACGGACGTCATCAGCGAGCGCGGCGACGAAGGCGTCGCCCGGATCAAGGAGCTGACGGACGGCCTCGGCGCGCACAGCGTGATCGAGGCGGTGGGAACGCAGGAGGCGATGATGCAGGCCATCCGCTCCACGCGCCCCGGTGGGCACATCGGGTTCGTGGGCGTGTCGCACGGCGTGGAGATCCCCGGCCGCGAGCTGTTCTTCGCCGAGGTGCACCTGCTCGGCGGGCCGGCACCGGTGCGACGCTTCCTTCCCGAGCTGATCGGCCTCATCTGGAACGGGACGATCAACCCGGGAAAGGTGTTCGACCTCGCGCTGCCCCTCTCCGAAGTCGCCGAGGGCTACAAGGCGATGGATGAACGGCGCGCGATCAAGACGTTGCTGATGCCCTGAACCGCCGCGCCCGTGGCACCGTCGGCAGCAGCGTCACTCCCGCGATGAACAGCACGGCGAGGGCAACGGCGACGATCATCGGCGGGAGGTGGAGCATCCCGAACAGCGTGATCTTCCCGTAGCTCATCGGCTTGATGAGCGGCGCCTCGATCAGCGTGTAGACGAGGGTGAACAGCAGTGCACCGGCGATGCCGCCGACCACGGCGGCGATGGCATCGCGGCGTCCTTCACCGACGCCCACCACGCAGGTGCCGGGGCAGTAGCCACCGACGGCGAACCCGGTGCCGAAGATCAGGCCACCGACCACCACGCCGATCACGTACGTCGGCTTGACGTCGAAGTGCATCGGCACGAAGTAGCTCATCGCATAGGCGACGACCGTGCCGACGGCGATCGTCGTCGCCATGAACTTCATGATCGCCACGTTCTCCAGTCGGAGGCTGGCGAGGATCATCCGTGGGCTCGACGCACCGACGCGCTGGATGAGCGCGCCCATGGCGATGCCGACGAGCAGTGCGTAGAAGAGTGACATGTCAGCGCCCTCCCTTGATCAGCCGCGCCGTGACGATGCCGCTGGCGAACACCGCGGCGCCGAACAGGATGCTGCTCACCGCGAGCTGGGTGATGCCGGAGATGATGTGTCCGCTGGTGCAGCCGCCGGCGAGGCGCGCGCCGAACACGATGAGCACGCCGCCGGTGAACGCGTTCAGGTAGCGGCGGGCCGGCGTGACCTCGTTGGCATGGACGTATTCCACTGCCGGTGCCGAGGACGCGCCGCTCAGCTGCGCGGCGACGAAGCCGCCGACGAGCAGGCCGATGACGAGCATCGTCTCCGGGGTGACGAGGCTTCCCATCTTCACGAGGTACGGATTCGCCGCCGCATACGCGGGAGCCACGCCACGCAGGACGGCGCCGACGAATCGCGGGTAGGTGCCCGATACGCCGATCGGGCCATAGAGCGCGATCGCCGCCGCGCTCACGAGGCCGAAGATGATGCCCAGGCTGGCCCATGGGGGCAGCGACACGGCGCTCCGCCTGGCGGGCAGCTCCGTAGTGATCGTGGCATTGGTCATGGCGGCTCTCCGCGTGCGAGGTAGCATCTTCCTGCAACCGTCCGCAATGTCGCCCGAGCGCCGGCGGCCGACTGTCGGTGATCGCCCGACAGCATCTCTCCACGCTCCACCTATCGTGCAGGGGTCGCCCGCGTCGCGACGCGGCGATGCTGGACCTCGCGCATGGAGGATGGTCCGATGCTCACGCGCCCGCTCGTCCGCCGAATCGCCCTCGCTGCCTGTACGATCGCCGCCGGCGCCGCGGCCGCCTGCGGAGCACCGAGCACCGACTCTCCGGCGGTGCGGCAGGAAGGCGCGGCGCGCCCGGATGCTTCCGCCGCCTTCAATCCGGCAGCGTGGCAGCCTCCCGCCGAATCGGCGATCACGCACGACTCGCTCGGTGACGCCGTGCGCCGCGGGCTCGCGCTCGTGATGCACACGCACGACAGCCTTCCCGCCTACGCGCCAGGGCGGCTCGCCTGCACCAACTGCCACATCAATGGGGGACGCACCGTGGACGCCGCGCCGCTCGCCGGCTCGCACGCGCGCTTTCCCAAGTACATGGACCGGACGGGTGCCGTCATCGGGCTCGCTGATCGCGTGAACTACTGCTTCACGCGGAGCCTCGGCGGCAACCGGCTCCCGGTGGAGAGTCGCGAGATGCAGGACATCCTTGCCTACATCGCGTGGCTCTCCTCGGGAGTTCCGGTCGGGGAGGGGAAGGAGCTGCCGGGCGCGGAAGGGCTGCATGCGATGCCGGCGGGAATGACGGGAGACAGCGCGCGCGGCGCAATGGTTTTCGCCGCGAAGTGTGTCGCCTGCCATGGCGCGGATGGCCAGGGCAACGCGGCCATCCCGCCGGGAATTCCCCCACTGTGGGGGCCGCAGTCGTTCAGCGTCGGCGCGTCGATGGCGCGCAAGGGGAAGGCGGCATCGTTCATCTGGTACAACATGCCCTACCTGCAGGGAAAGACGCTCACCCAGCAGCAGGCGTTCGACGTCGCCGCGTACATCACGAGCCAGCCGCGGCTCGACTCGCCGGGAAAGGAGCACGACTGGCCGGCTGGCGGCACTCCCGCCGACGTGCCGTACGCTACCGCCGGCCATTCGGCGTACCTGCCGCCGCCGCTGCTGCCGCGCGCGAATGCCAGCCAGGCGCTCGTGCCGTCGCCGTCCCCCGCGCAGCGCGCGCGTGGCACGAACAGGGCGCGCCGCGGTCAATGAGCGAACGGCCGACACCCGATCATCAGCACGCCGCCGACGCGAAGATCTCACGGCGCGCCCTCATCTCCAGCGCGGCCGTCGGCGCGGGTGGCCTGCTGATGCGGAAGATCGCCGGGCCGGCGGCTGCGCAGGCGTCCGGACCCACACCGCAGCAACCCGGTGCCACCCCGCCCATGGTGCCGGACGATCCCACGCTGGTGCCCGGCGGCGGGACCACTGCGGTGAGCGCGCGTTCGCCGTTCGAGTCGCCGGCGCGCACGCCACTCGGCGTCATCACGGGGCCCGCGTACTCGCCGCTGCAGGATCTCACCGGCACCATCACGCCGAACGACCTGCTGTTCGAGCGCCATCACGCCGGCGTGGCCATGATCGACCCGAAGCGCTGGAAGCTGCTCGTGCATGGGCTCGTCGACCGGCCGATGATGTTCACCCTCGATGACCTGAAGCGCTTCCCGAGCGTGTCGCGCGTCCACTTCCTCGAGTGCTCCGGCAATGGCCGCGCCGCCTATCGTGAGCCGAGGCCCGACATGACGCCGCAGATCGTGGACGGCCTCACCAGCAACGGCGAGTGGACGGGCGTGCCCCTTTCGGTGCTGCTCGGCGAAGTCGGCGTCCGCGACGGTGCGAGCTGGTTCCTCGCCGAAGGCGGCGACGCCGCGAAGCTGTCGCGGAGCATCCCGATGGAGAAGGCGCGGGAAGACGCGCTGGTCGTCTACGCCTTCAACGGCGAGCCGCTGCGTCCGGCGAACGGCTATCCCGTGCGGCTCTTCCTCCCCGGCTACGAAGCCAATACCTGCGTCAAGTGGCTGCGCCGGATCAAGCTGATCGACCAGCCGAACATGTCGCGCGACGAGACGTCGAAGTACACCGATCCGCTGCCTGACGGTACGGCGCGACAGTTCAGCTTCGTGATGGACGTGAAGTCCGTCATCACGCAGCCCGCATATCCGGCCAGGCTCACGCGCGGGTGGAACCGGATTTCCGGGCTGGCGTGGAGTGGCCGCGGCAGGATCTCCCGCGTGGACCTGAGCACCGATGGCGGGCGCTCGTGGAGCGTTGCCGACCTGCAGGAGCCCGTGCTGTCGCGGGCACACACGCGCTTCGCGATGATGTGGGAGTGGAAAGGCGCTCCCTCCGTGCTCATGAGCCGCGCCGTGGACGAGACGGACGCCGTGCAGCCCACGCGGGCCGAGTTCCAGAAGGTTCGCGGGCGCGGCACCGACTTCCACTTCAACCACATCCGCGCATGGAAGGTCGCCGCGGACGGCGGCGTCACGTTCGAGGGAGGCGTATGAGACGCGCGCTGCTCACCGCGCTCGTGGTGCTCGCCGCCTCGTGCTCGGTGGAGCGGCAGTCCGACCACACGGTGCAGGTGATGGGCATCGGGCGCGCGGCGACGCCGGCCGAGATTCACGCGTGGGACATCGACGTCAATCCCACGGGGAGCAGCCTTCCACCGGGCAGCGGCACCTATGCCGCCGGCGCTTCGGTGTTCGCGCAGAAGTGCGCGGCGTGCCACGGCGCGCATGGCGAGGGGATCGGCCCGTACCCGCGCCTCATCGGCCGCGATCCGCGCACCGGCTTTCCCTTCGGACAGGATCCAGCGTACGTGAAGACGGTCGGCAACTACTGGCCGTACGCCACCACCCTGTTCGACTACGTGCGGCGGGCGATGCCCCTCACGCAGCCAGGCTCGCTCCGTAACGACGAGGTGTACAGCGTGGTCGATTACCTGCTCGCCGAGAACCAGGTCGTGGGGCGCGATGCGGTGATGGACGCGCAGACCCTTCCCCGCGTGCAGATGCCGGCACGAGGCAGGTTCGTGCCCGACGACCGCGCGGGGGGCAGGACCTTCCGCTGAGCAGCGCGTCCCGGCCGCGGCAGCCTCGGGTCTATCGCCTCCTTCGGCACGCCCCTCGCAATCGTGGCAGGTGGCCCTCGCGCCACCTGTTCCATGCCACGCGCTCCGACCGGCACCTACTTCATGTTCGCCACGGGGATAGAGAACTCCTATCCCACCGTGGACGGTGGCCGCACGCGAATGGACGAGATGGCGCTCTGCCGGCACTACGATCTCTGGCGCCGCGACTTCGACCTCGTGCAGGAGATCGGGGTCAATCACCTCCGCTACGGGCCACCCCTCTACACCACCTGGCTCGGCCACGATCACTACGACTGGGCGTTCGCCGACGAGACGTTCGGTGAGCTGAAGCGCCGCGACATCACGCCGATCACCGACCTCTGCCACTTCGGTGTCCCGGACTGGATCGGCAACTTCCAGAACCCGGAATTTCCCGAGCTGTTCGCCGAGTACGCGCGCGCTTTCGCCACGCGCTTTCCGTGGGTGCAGTTCTACACGCCGGTGAACGAGATGTACGTCTGCGCGCTCTTCTCGGCGCGCTACGGGTGGTGGAACGGACAGTTCACGAGCGACCGCGCCTTCGTCACCGCGCTCAAGCACATCGTGCGCGCCAACGTGCTCGCCATGCGCGCCATCCTGCAGGTGCGCCCGGACGCGATCTTCGTCCAGAGCGAGTCGTCCGAGTATTTCCATGCCGAGTGCCCGGCGGCCATCGGGCCGGCCGAGATGCTCAACGAGATCCGCTTCCTCTCGCTCGACCTCAACTACGGCCGGCGGGTGAGCTCGGAGATGTACATCTACCTGCTCGACCACGGCATGACGCGCGAGGAGTACCAGTTCTTCCTCGGCAAGTCGCTGAAGCACCACTGCATCATGGGGAACGACTACTACGTCACCAACGAGCACCTCGTGAACGCCGAAGGAGCAACGCGGCCAGCGGGCGAGATCTTCGGCTATCACGTGATCACCAGCGAGTACTACGAGCGCTACGGGCTGCCGGTGATGCACACGGAGACGAACGTCGACCAGGGCGCGCGCGGCGACGAGGCGGTGAGCTGGCTGCGCAAGGAGTGGGCGAACGTGCTGCGCGTGCGCAACGACGGCGTGCCGATCCTGGGCTTCACCTGGTACTCGCTCACCGACCAGGTGGACTGGAACAACGCCCTGCGCGAGCGGCGGAACTGCGTCAACCCGCGTGGCCTGTACGATCTCGACCGCAACATCCGCCCCGTGGGCACGGCGTACCAGCGGCTCATCAAGGAGTGGCGTGACGTGCTGCCGACGCAGAGCGTGGTGCTGTCGCTGCCCGCGTTTCCGCCCAGCCGTCAGGACGACCCGCTGGTGGCGGCGATGGCGGCTCACGCGCGCAGCCGGCGCACGGACGCCGAGAAGTCCGAGGGTGCGCAGGTGAGCACCGGCGCGCCGCGCGCCGGCGGGAGGGGGGGAGCATGAACCGCTTCGATGGCAAGGTGGTGATCGTCACGGGCGCGGCGAGAGGGATCGGCCTCGCCACGGCGCAGCGCTTCGGCCGCGAAGGTGCCCGCGTCGTCATCGCCGACCGTGACATGGATCATGCGAACGCCGCCGCGGAGCAGGTCAAGCAGGCCGGCGCCCCCGACGCGTGGGCCTCCGTCTGCGACGTCTCGAACGAGGACCAGGTCTCCCGGTGCGTGGGCGACACGCTGGCGCGCGCCGGCGGCCTGCACGTGGTGGTCAACAACGCCGGGCTCATGACGTTCAAGGCCATCACCGATCTTGCCGCCGCCGACTGGACACGGGTGCTCGCCGTGGATCTCCTCGGCGCCTTCTTCTTCATCAAGCAGGCCTTCCAGCACATGAAGCCCGGAGGCACGGTGGTGAACGTGGCCAGCATCCACGCGCGGGAGACGGAGCCGATGGTGGCGCCATACGCGGCGGCGAAGGCGGCGCTCGTCTCGCTCACCAGGTCGGCGGCGCTGGAGGGACGTCCGCGCGGCATCCGGGTGAACGCCGTGCTCCCGGGCGCCGTGGACACACCCATGCTCTGGGACAATCCCAACGTGAAGGCGGGGATCGAGAAGGTGGACCGCGCGGACGTCGGTGAGCCGGCGGACATCGCCGCCGCCATCGCCTTCCTCGCCTCGGAGGATGCGAAGTTCGTCCAGGGGTCGGCGCTCGTCGTGGACGGAGGCCGGCTCGATCGTCTCTGAGCGGCGTGGCGGCTATGTTCATCCGCAATGCGCCGCCTCTCCCTCTTCGCATTCTTCCTTTCCCTCGCCGCTTGCCAGTCGGCGCCAGTCCCCGCCGCCAGCGCGAAGGCGCTCCGCTGGGGCGGCGACGCCGAGGGGGGCGCGCCGTTCGTCGAGGCCGATCCCGCCGATCCGTCCAGGGTGCGCGGCTTCGACGTGGAGATCGCCGGCATGATCGCCCACGGTCTCGGCAGGCAGCCGCAGTTCGTCCAGGTCGCATGGGCGTCCATCGAACAATCGGTGGAGCGCGGCGACTTCGACCTCGGCATGTCGGGTGTGGAGGACCGCGCCGACCTGCGCGAGCGCCATGCGGTGAGCCTCCCGTACTACGAGTTCCGCGAGGTGCTCGCCGTGCGGCCCGCCGACTCGGCGCGGTTCCGCACGCTCGCCGACCTTGGCGGGCACCGCGTCGGCACCCTCGCCGCCACCGGCGCCTGGCGACTCCTGCTCGATGCCAGGGCGAAGTACGGTGTGGTGCCGGTGTCGTACGACGACGACGTCCATCCATACGAGGATCTCGTATCCGGCCGGCTGGATGCGGTCCTGCTCGACCACATCATCGCCCAGCGCTCGCTGCGCCGCACCGGAGGCTTCGTCATCCAGCCGGCGCCGGTGGCACTCGGCCACTACGTGGTGGTGCTGGCGCACGACCGCACCGCGCTGCGCGACAGCGTGAACGCCATCCTGCTCGCCCGCATGCGCGACGGCTCGCTGGAGAAGACCTTTCGCGCCTGGGACTCGTGGGACGACGGCGAAGCGGCGTACTTCGCGCGCATGCTGGGCAACCCGCCGATTGCAGAATCACGAACGGCGTCCGCGCCGCGCTCGATCGCGTCGTACCTGCCGAGCCTCGGCCGCGCGGCGGTGGTGACACTCGTGCTGTCGCTGCTCTCGATGACGCTCGCCGTGTGCGCCGGCGCGCTCATCGCCGCCGGCCGCGTGTACGGCGCCGCGCCGTTGCGCGTCGCACTTGCCGCGTACGTGGAAGTAGTGCGCGGCACGCCCGTGCTCCTCCAGCTCTTCGTCCTCTACTATGGGTTGTCGAGCGTCGTGCGCCTCCCCGCCTTTGCCGCCGCGGTGATCGGGCTCGGGCTCAACTATGCGGCGTACGAGTCGGAGATCTACCGGGGCGCGCTGCAGGCCATCGCACGCCCGCAGCTCGAGGCAGCGCGCACCCTTGGCCTGTCGGAGCTGCAGATCCTTCGCTTCGTGCGCGGCCCGCAGGCGCTGCGCCTCGCGCTCGCGCCCATGACCAACGACTTCGTCGCCCTGCTGAAGGACTCCTCCCTCGTGTCGGTCATCACGGTGGTGGAGCTGACGAAGCAGACGGCGATCTACGCCACCAACATCGGAAGCTGGGTGGTGCCCGGGGCGCTGTGCGCCGCCATCTACCTCATGATGTCGCTCCCGCTCGCCCACCTCGCGCGGCGGCTGGAGCGGCGATGGAGCGCGGCGTGAGCCACGCGCTCGTCGTGCGCGAGCTGCACGTCGCCCGCGGCGGCACGCCGGTGCTGCGCGGGCTCGACCTCGACGTGGAGCCGGGGGAGCTGGTGGCGCTGATGGGGGAATCCGGAGCAGGGAAGTCCACCGCTCTGCGCGCCATCATCGCCCTCGAGCCGTTCACTGCCGGCACCGTTCGCGTCGGCGACGTCGAGCTCGCAGCCGGCCCCCTTCCGCCGGAGTCGCGGCTGCGCGCGCTTCGTCGCGCCGCAGGGATGGTCTTCCAGGCGCACTCCCTGTTCGAGCACCTGCCGGCGCTGGAGAACGTGACGCTGGCCCTCGTGCACGCCAAGCACATGTCACCCGACCGCGCGCGCGAACGGGCGATGTCGCTGTTCGAGTCGCTCGGCGTCGCGCATCGCGCGACAGCGCTGCCGCGTCAGCTCTCCGGCGGCGAGGCACAGCGCGTGGCCATCGCCCGGGCGCTCGCCCTCGATCCGCGCGTGCTGCTCATGGACGAGCCCACCGCCGCGCTCGACCCGCAGCGGCGCGATGCCCTCGGCCGCACCCTGCGCGCGCTGGCGGAGGAGGGACGCGCGCTCCTCGTCGCCACCCACGACCTGGAGTTCGCGCGGAGCTGGGCGGACCGCGTAATCGTCCTCGAGCGCGGCGTGGCGGTGCGAGAAGGACCGGCGGCGGCCGTGCTCAGCGACGACTGAGCCGCGTCAGGACCGCGGGCGCGAGGGTGAAGGGCGACCCTCTTCGCTCGCCTCCTCTGGCAGAGTGCAACAACTCTGGCGATCTGCACGAGTCGCAGGCTGGAAGCTCGCCGACACTCTGTCTCGAATGAATCGGTCCAGATGACCGATACATCCTGGTGATGGGCGATTGTCAGGCAGGGTGACGAGTATCGACAATCCTGTCCATTCGGCTCCTGGCTTGCCAGAGGGAGTGGTGTTCACGTCTCCTCCCCTGGACCAGAGAGTCCCTCCAATGCGACTGCCGACGATGGCACGTTCGAGAGCGAAGACGCTCGTTACGCTGGCTGCGGCGAGCCTGATGCTTGCCGCGTGCGCCGATGAGGCCACCGCGCCGGCGGCGTCGACGCCCAGCACGCAGGAGCGCGCCTCGCGCTTCGCACCCACCGACGCCCAGCTCGACCTGGTAGGCGTCTCCGATGGTGTCTACACCTTCACCTTCGACCCGAGCAAGGACCAGTCGTTCGACCTCGGCCCGAACCACCTCGACATCCCGCGCAACGCGGTGTGCGACCTGGAAACGTCGTCCTACGGCACGCAGTACTGGGACGACCGCTGCTCGCCCGAGCGCGGAACGGTGACGATCACCGCCACCATCTCGCACGCGAAGAGCGACCACCCGCGCATCGACTTCCAGCCGGCGATGCGGTTCAACCCGAGGACCGAGGTGGTGCTGTACCTCTACGCGAAGAAGGCGTCGAAGAGCGATGCCGAGATGCTCGTCATGAAGTACTGCAGCGGTCTCCATGGCAAGTGCGTGGACGAATCGCTGACGGACAGGGACCTCGTCACGAGCGTCGACCGGCGCCACAACGTCGTCTTCCGCCGCATCAAGCACTTCAGCGGCTACGTGGTGGCCGAGCGCGGCGGTTCGTTCAGTGATGGTTCGCTGGGCGCCTACTGATCTGGAGGCGACCAGGCCATGACGCGCCGCTTCACGGTCCTCGCCTTGAGTGCCATCATCGCATTCGGCTTCTTCAGCAACGCGCTCCGCGCGGTGAAGTTCGGCCGCCGCTCCGGCTACATCGTCGCCTCGAGCCGAGCGCACGAAGGTCAGATGTGAACGAAGTGAACACGGCGGCTGCCCTCGGGCAGCCGCCGTGTTCGTTCTTGCGCGTGCGTGAGCAGGCGCCTCACGGCGCCGTACCGAGCGAGGCGTCCTGCCAGCTTGGGCCAGTGACGACACGCACCCATGTACCGGGAAAATCCCCGCGCCCGTCATGCTTCTCCCGATTGTGACCGTTCGCCTCGCCTGACATATTCGCGCATCTCCACTCACGGACATGCGCTTCCGCATTCTCGCCGCGCTCGCTCTCGCCGCACTTCCGGCCTGCCATCGAAACGCGCCCGACGACCTGTCCGGCGTCGGCACGGTGGAGATGGTCGAGGTTGACGTCGCGCCCACGTCTCCCGCGCGCGTCGAGCGCGTCATGCCGCGCGAGGGTGCCACGGTCAAGCAGGGCGACGTCGTCGCGCAGCTCACCCAGGCGACGATGTCCGCCGACCTCGACGCGCGCCGCGCACGGCTCGCCGGCGCCGAGGCGGTGCTGCGCGACCTCACCATGGGTCGCTCCTCCCCCGATCGTGCCCGTGCCGCCGCCGAGCTGCAGGGCGCCGAAGCCGAGGTCGCGCGGACATCGGCCGACCTGCGCCGCCTCACGCCGCTCGCCGAGAGCGGCACCGTGAGCCGGCAGCAGCTCGACGCGGCACGCAACGCCGCCGCACAGGCGGTGAGCCGCCGCGACGCCGCGCGCGCCAACCTGCGGCTCGTCTCGCAGGGCGCACGGCCCGAGGCCATCGCCCAGGCGCAGACCGAAGTGCGCGCCGCCAGTGCCGCGCTCCGTGCCCTCGAGAGCAGCGCCGCGGAACTCGTCCTGCGCGCGCCGATCAGCGGCGTGGTCAGCAGCCGCAACGCCGAGCCGGGCGAGGTGCTCGCCGCGGGCCAGCCCGCCGTCACCATCGCCGACGCGAGCCGCCCCTTCGTCCGCGTGTATTTGAACGAGCACGCCTTCTCGCGCGTGCGCGTCGGGCAGCAGGCGGACGCGCGACTCGACGCGTTTCCCGACACGCCCATTCCCGGCCGCGTGTCCGCCGTGGCCACGCGCGCCGAGTTCACCCCGCGCGTCGCGCTCACCGAGAACGAGCGCGCCGACCTGCTGTTCGCCGTGCGCGTCGAGCTGAGCGACACCACCGGTCGCCTCAAGGCCGGACTGCCGGTCACCGTGCATCTCCTCGGCACGCCCCCATGACCGTCACCGCGGCGATCCATACGCGGGCGCTGCGGAAGGTGTTCGGCGCACTCGTCGCCGTGGATGCGCTCGACCTCGACGTGGCGCGCGGCGAGGTATTCGGGCTCCTCGGGCCCAACGGCTCGGGAAAGACGACGACGATCCGCATGCTGTGCGGGCTGCTCGCCCCGACTTCGGGGGAGGCGGTGGTGGTGGGACTCGACGTCCGCCGCGAGGCGGAGGCGTTGCGCAGCCGCATCGGTTACATGTCGCAGCGCTTCGGGCTGTACGATGACCTCACCGTGTACGAGAACCTGCGCTTCTACGCCACCGTATATGGACTGCACGGCGAGGAGCGCCGCGCGCGGCTGGAGTCGCTGCTGCAGGATCGTGGTCTCGCGCCGCGCCGCGACCAGCTCGCGGGCACGCTGTCCGGTGGCTGGAAGCAGCGGCTCGCCCTCGCCTGCGCCACGGCGCACGAGCCGCCGCTGCTCTTCCTCGACGAGCCCACGGCAGGCGTCGATCCGGCGTCGCGCCGTCGGTTCTGGGAGCTGATCCACGACCTCGCGCACGCCGGCACCACCGTGCTCGTCACCACGCACTACATGGACGAGGCCGAGCGGTGCGACCGGCTCGCCTTCCTCTCGCGGGGGCGGCTCATCGCCCAGGGAACGCCCACGGAGATCACGACGCAGTTCGGGAAGCCGTCGGTGGAGGACGTGTTCATCGACCTGCAGCTGCAGGACGAAGGCCGGGAGGTCGGGACGTGAGGCTGTCGAACGCGATTCGCGCGTCGCGCTTCTGGCCGATGCTCTCGAAGGAGTTCATCCAGATGCGCCGCGACCGGCTCACGCTCGGCATGATGGTCGTGATCCCCGCCGTGCAGCTCATGCTGTTCGGCTATGCCATCCGCACCGAGGTGCGACACCTCCCCGCCGTGGTGCTCGATCGGTCGAACAGCTCGGAGAGCCGCGCTCTCGTGTCCACGCTGCGCAACACGGGGAACTTCGACGTCGTGGAGTACGTGGCCGACCGCCACGCCCTGGAGGATCGCATCCGGCGCGGCAGCGCGCGCGCTGCCTTCGTCATCCCGCCGGAGTTCATGCGCGACATCAAGCGCGGCCGCACCGCGCAGGCGCAGGTGATCGTGGACGCCGCCGATCCCCTCGCATCGTCGGCGGCCATCGCCGCGGCGTCGCAGGCGGGACAGTACCGGGCCCTGCAGATGGTACGAGCCTCCTCGCCCCGGGTCATTCCCCTCGACCTGCGCGTCCGCCCGTGGTACAACCCGTCGCTCCGCAGCTCGGCGTACATCGTCCCCGGCATGGTGGGGATCCTCCTCATGATGACGCTGGTGCCGATCGCCAGCATGGCGGTGGTGCGCGAGCGCGAGCGTGGCACCCTCGAGCAGCTCGTCGTCACCCCCATCAGCCGCACGAGCCTGATGCTCGGGAAGCTCGTGCCGTTCGTGCTCGTCGCCTACGTGCAGATGACCGTGGTGCTCCTGCTCGGCAAGCTGCTGTTCGACATCCCGATCCGCGGCAGCCTTGTGCTCCTCTACGCGGTGACGCTGACCTATGTCATCGCGAATCTGGCGCTCGGCCTGCTCGTCTCGGCCCGCGCGCGCACGCAGGTGCAGGCGATGCAACTGGGGATGTTCTTCATCCTGCCGAACATCCTGCTCTCGGGATTCATGTTCCCCCGCGACGCGATGCCGGTGGTCGCGCAGTGGATCGGCCTGCTGATCCCGCTGACGTACTATCTCGAGCTCGTACGCGGGATCCTGCTCAAGGCCAACGGCATCGCGTACGTCTGGCCGGATGTCCTCGTGCTGGCGCTGTTCGGCGTGGTGCTGATGACGGTCGCGACCCGGCAGTTCTCGAAGACGATCGAGTGAGCCTACGCCACCTCGATCTTCCACGATACCGTCGAGCAGCACAGCAGGCAGGTGGCGTGACCGCCGGGCTGCAGTGCCATCTCCGACACGAACTCGCACTCCGGGCAGACCGCCGTCACCGTGCGCAGCCCCTCCAGCGGGATGCCACTGTGCATGAGCCGGCGGACCATGTCGTCGGGGGCGGCGGCGCCGAGCGGGCAGAGGCTGCCGGTGCAGTGGTCCCCGATCTCGAGGCAGACCACCTCCGAGTCGTGCAGCGGTGCCTGGCCCTCCGTGACCGAAGGAGGGTTGGTGATCAGGACGCGCACGTTCCGGTCGCATGCGCCGCAGTAGACCTTCTGGCTTCTCATGGCTGCCTCCCGAGGGTGCCCCGTGCGGTCCCTCACGTCAGTGGAATCACCTCGGCGGTTTCGTCGAGACGGCGTGCGATGGTCAGCGCGGCGGCGCGCGGAAGGCCGAAGACGGCGGTCGACGCGGCGTCTGCGTCGATGCAGTGGCTCGCGAGCACCGTGGCGCTGTGGAAGGGCGTCCGCCGCGGTGCGGCGGTCGCTGGATCGATCAGGTGGTGGTAGCGCACTCCCCGATAGCGGAAGAAGCGCTCGTAATCCCCTGACGTGGCCACGGCGCGGTCGCGGATCCGCAGCGTGCCGGCGATGCCGCCCAGGTCGTGCGGGTCGCGGATGCCGACGGTCCAGTCGTCGCCATCCGGCGCACTGCCGAGCGCGAACAGGTCGCCGCCCACGGTGACGATCGCGTGGCCGACCCCGCGGTCGCGCAGCACCTGCGTCGCGCGGTCGATACCGTACCCCTTGGCGATGGCGCCGAGGTCCAGGTGCAGGTCGCGGTCCTCGAAGCGAAGCCGCGCGCCACCGGGCTCGGTGCTCATGTCCACCTTGCGCCAGAAGCCGCGATTGGCGAGCCGGTGCACGCTCGGCTCCGGCGGCGGCTCGTGCCGCTCGAGCACGTTCCAGAGCTCCGACGCCGCGCCCACCGCCGGGTCGAAGCGGCCGTCGCTCCTGGACGACGCGCGCAGCGCGGCCGCGACCACGGTGGCCGTCTCTGTGCTCACGCGGACCCCGTCGCGCGCCGCGCCCGCGTTCGCGCGGCCCACGTCGCTGTCGGTGCGGAAGCGCGTCATCAGCCCTTCCACGCGCTGGAGCTCGCGGATCGCGTCGTCTATCGCGTCTTCCGCGAATCGCTCGTCACTGTGTGCCACCTGCAGCTCGGCAATGGTCCCCATGAGCGGGACGGTGCGGCGCACCAGTCGCACGCGCCGCCGCAGCGAGAGCGGCATCGAGAGCGCGACGAACATCCCCACGCCAAGGGTGAGGAACTCGCGCCGGTCCGGATGGCGCGACCACAGGCTATCGGACATCCCTGGCCTCCTCGTCATGGCGCCCGCAGGCGCCGGTACAGCCGGCACAGTGTCCCGTGCAGCCGCGATACTTGATCGCTCCGAAGAGCACGAACAGCAGGGCCATGGCGCCCATGGCCACGACGGCGTCGATGATCATTGGCTGCCCATCCCGGCGAATCCCATGAAGGCGAGTGACAGGCAGCTCGCCGCGACGAGCACGAGCCCCATTCGGCGCGCCACCACCGGGACGTCGGCCACCTCCATCCGCTCGCGGATGGACGCCAGCAGCGACAGCGCCAGCGTCAGTCCGAACCCCGCGCCCAGCGCGAAGACGAGCCCTTCGCTCAGGGTGTAGTGCCGGCTTGTCTGGAACAGCGCGAGGCCGAGGATGGCGCAGTTGGTGGTGATGAGCGGCAGGTAGATGCCGAGCTGCCGGAAGAGCACGGGGAAGTACTTCTTCACCGCCATCTCCACGATCTGCACCGCGCTGGCGATGACGACGATGAAGGCGATCGTGCGCAGGTACGGCGTCCGTACGAGCACGAAGGTGTTCAGCACCCACGCGCTGAACGCGGTGATGATCAGCACGAACGTGTTGGCGAGCCCGAGCCGCCACGCCGTGCCGATCTTCGCCGTGACGCCGAAGAAGGAGCACAGCCCGAGGAACATCACCAGCGTGAAGTTGTTCACCACCAGCGTGGAGACGAAGATCCAGGCGAGGTTGCTCATGCCAGTGCCTCCCGGCGACGGCGGCGGAGCTCGGCGACCCACGCGACGGTGATGAGCAGCAGCCCGAGGGTGAAGAACCCGCCCGGCGGCAGCACCATGAACACCCAGGGCTCCCAGTGCGGCCCCATCACGTCGATGCCGAGCAGCGAGCCACGGCCGAGCAGCTCGCGAATCGCGCTCATCGCCGAGAGCGAGAGCGTGAAACCGAGTCCCATGCCGAGCCCGTCGGCCACGGCACGCACCGGACCGACCTTCGCCGCGAACGCCTCGGCGCGGCCGAGCAGCAGGCAGTTGGCGACGATGAGCGGGATGAACGGGCCGAGTGCCTTGCTGATCTCGGGGAAGCTCGCCGCGAGGAGCAGGTCGGCGAGCGTGACGAACGTCGCGATGATCAGGATGTACGAGGTGATCCGCACCTCGTGGGCGATGTACTTCCGGAAGAGCGAGACGAAGAGCCCCGAGCCGACCAGCACGAAGGTGGTGGCGAGCCCCATCGCGATGCCGTTCGCCATCACGTTGGTGACGGCCATCGTCGGGCACATGCCGAGCATCTGCACGAGCACCGGGTTCTCCTTCGCGATGCCGCGCCAGGTGTCCGCCCACAACGGGGCCGGGGGGGGCGCGCCCGGCACGAACTCGGGCGCTGGCGTCGCAGGTGGAGTCGGCGCGGGTGGCTCGTAGACTGGGCGTGGGGGTGCGACGGTCGTGCTCATGCGCCACCTCGGCGCTCGTACGCGACGAGCAGGGGCCGCCACTGCTCGATCGCGTGGTCGATGATGCGGATGACGGCGCGCGACGAGATGGTCGCGCCGGTGATGGTCTGCACCTCGTGCTCGCCGGACGGCGCGCGTCCCTTCACGCCGGTGAGTGGCGCGATGCGGCCGGCGAACTGTCTGCCGAAACTCGAGTCGCGCTCGATCTTGTCACCGAGGCCCGGCGTCTCCTTCTGGTCCAGCACCTTGAAGCCGATCAGCCGCCCGCTCGCCGGCTCGAAGCCGATCATGAGCAGCACCTCCTCCTGGAAGCCGGGCTCCTGGGCCGTGATCGCGGCGCCGGTGGGCTTGCCCGACGCGTCGAAGCCGAGGTAGGCGTGCGGCAGCGTCTTCCGTTCGTCGGCGGTGACGCGCTTCGTCAGCGCGCCCTTCACCAGGTAGACGGTGTCCCACCGTGCCGGAGCGGCGAGCACCTCGCGCACCGCGCCGGCCTCCTTCTGCGCGGCATAGCGCTCGATGGTCGGGAGCGTCGCGCGGTAGACGGCGACGACGAGCAGCCCCGCCGCCGCGCCGGCGATGCCGAGGGTGGCGAGCAGCCGCCATGACGACACCTCGGGCGCCTTTGCGCTCTCGGGAGGCGCGACCGGCTCCGTGGGGGCTGCCGGCGGCGCGCAATGCGGTGCGACGGATGTCATGCGACGCTCCGGACCCGGGTGCCGAACACGCGCGGCTGCGTCGCGCGGTTGATGAATGGCGTGAGCGCGTTCATGAACAGCACGGCATACATCATCCCCTCGGGGAGCCCGCCCCACACGCGAATGACGACGACGAGGATGCCGATGCCGACGCCGAACACCCAGCGTCCGCGGTTCGTCACCGGCGACGTCACCATGTCGGTGGCCATGTAGACAGCGCCGAGCATCAGCCCGCCCGAGAAGAGCATGAACAGCGGATCGGGCTTCGACGGATCGATGAGGTGCAGCACCGCACTGACCATGGCGACCGTGATGAGGATGCTCGCCGGGATGCGCCAGTTGAGCCACCCCCGCCAGGCGAGATAGAGCCCGCCAGCGAGGATCACCAGCGCCGCCGTCTCGCCGACCGAGCCACCCGTGGTGCCCAGCACCAGATCGCGCAGCGCCGTGCCGTGGTGCTCGAACTTGAGCAGGCCGAGCGGCGTGGCCGACGTGATGGCGGCGGGGCGTGGATGCGTGAACGGCATGGCGAACAGGTCGCCGCGCAGGGCGAAGAAGCTCCCTCCCTCCTGCGGCCAGGTGGTGATGGCCACCGGGAATGCCGCCTGGAGGAAGGCGCGCCCGACCAGCGCCGGGTTGAAGACGTTCTGCCCGAGCCCACCCCACACCGACTTGCCGAACACGATGGCGAATGCCGAACCGAGCGCCGTCATCCACAGGGGGAAGCCCGCCGGCAGGGTGAGCCCGAGCAGGAGTCCCGTGATCGTTGCCGATCCGTCGCCGATCGCACCCCCTTTGCCCGTCGCCCGTTCGGCGAGGAGGGCGAACACCACGGCCACCGTCACCTGGAGCAGCGCGCTCACCCCGAAGAAGAGCGCCGACGCGGCGACGACGGGAACGAGGCTCGCCACCACGTGCCACATGATGCGCGGCACCGAGTCCTGCGACCGCAGATGCGGCGACGCCGAGACGATGAGACGGTCGTGCGTCATGCGGCACCTCTCGCCGGCGTGCGGCGCAGGGCGAGCTTGCTCGCCTGGAAGAGCTGCGAGAGCGGGATGTTCGACGGGCAGACGTACGCACACGACCCGCAGAGCATGCAGTCGGCCAGGTGCAGCTCGGCCATCTCCTCGTAGCGCTGCACCCGGGCGTAGTCGCCGAGCAGCGACGGATTCAGGAACACCGGGCAGGCGTCGAGGCAGCGACCGCAGTGAATGCACGGATAGACCGTCTCCGCGCGCGTCTCGCTCCGGTCGAGCACGACCACTCCCGTCGTCCCCTTGATCACCGGGGCGTCGAGGTTGGCCTGCGCCTGGCCCATCATCGGCCCGCCGATGATCACCTCCGCCGCCGTCGGCGTCACGCCGTCGCAGTACGCAAGCAGGTCGCGCAGCTTGGTCCCCACGGGCACGATCAGGTTGGCCGGCCGGCGCAGCCCGTGTCCAGACACCGTGACGATGCGCTCGATCAGCGGCAGGCCGGTGTCGAACACTTCGGCGATCGCCGACACCGAGCCGACGTTCTGCACCACCACGCCCACGCTCACCGGCAGCTTTCCCGACGGCACCTCCACGCCGGTGACGGCGTGGATCAGCATCTTCTCTGCACCCTGCGGATACTTCACCGTCAGCGGCAGGATCTGGATGTCCAGGTCGTACGGGCGCGTGCGGTCCAGCGCATCGATCGCATCCGGCTTGTTGCGCTCCACCCCGATCACGCAGCGCGAGACGCCGAGGCACGCCATCATGATGCGGATGCCGAAGTGCACGCGCTCCGGCAGCTCCGCCATCACGCGATGGTCCGACGTGAGATAGGGCTCGCATTCCGCGCCGTTGATGATCAGCGTGTGCACGGAGAAGTCCTTCGGCGGCGCGAGCTTCACGTGGGTCGGGAACGCCGCCCCGCCGAGCCCGACGACGCCGGCGTTCTGCACGGCGGCAATTACCTGCTCGGTGCTGAGCCCCTCCCACTTCGGTACCATCCGCGGCCGCAAGATCTGTGGTGCATAGCGATCCACCTCGATGCGCACCGCTTCCGCCATCGTGCCGTCGGGGTGGGGCCACCAGTCCACATCCACCACGGTGCCCGCGGCCGAGGCGTGAATCGGCACCGACATGAACCCGTCGGCCAGGCCGACCGGGTCGCCCCGCTCCACCCGCTCACCGACGCGCACGCAGAGCTTCGCCGGCTTGCCCGCATGCTGGCGAAGCGGGAGCACGATCTCGTCGGGGAAGGGCATCCGGCGGATGGGGAGGTGGCTCGTGAGTTCCTTCTCCTCCGGCGGATGGACGCCGTGGCGGAAGCCCGGGAAGACGGCAGTCATCAGGCGAACCTCTCGGCGCGCTTGACCCACTTGGCGAGATCCTTCTCGTGTGGATCCAGCGGCGTGCCTGGATGGATGATGGACACCGGACACCGTTCGGCGGCGAGGACGAGCTGCTGGAAGGTGCCAGCCGAGGCGTCCTTGACGTACGCCTGCTTGTCGGCGTTGTAGGCGAACATCCGGTTGTTGATCCCCGTGCACTCATTGCAGCTCGTGCAGCGGATGGAGTCGATGTACGGCTCGATGACGAGCGGTTCGTCGTCGGTTGCCGTGGCGGCGGGCGTCGGCTCGGCCGCTGCCACGGGCTCCGCGATCGGCGGCGGTGCCGGTGGTGTCGCGGGCGGCGCAGCCGGAGATGGCGTCGCGGCGGGCATTGCAACCGGCGGTAGCGACGCCAGCAGCTCGGCCACCGCGGCCGATCCGCCCGCCGTGCGCATCAAGCCCTGCGCGAGGCGCTGCGCCAGCTTCGCCGGCAGCGTCGCATTCAGCTCCGCCACCTTCGCGTCGTACTCGGCACGCAAGGCCTCCGCGCGCCGCGCGAGATCCGCCTCGAGCTCGGCCGCCACGGCATCGTGCACCGCCATCGGAATCTCGATCCCTGCGAGCTGGCGGAGCTGCGACCAGAACTGCTGCCGCTCCTCGGCGAGCGTGACGATCTCCGGTGCCACGGCGAGGCGGCGCAGCGTGCGGTCCTTCGTCAGCGTGTAGATGAAAGGCGTGTGCCCCTCACGCTGCGCGGCATCCCGCCCGACGTACTCGTGGAACGGCATCGGCGACGGCGCATCCTCCGCCAGCGGACGGAAGTGCTGCTTGAACCGCGCTTCCGTGGCCGCCCAGTCGGCTACCGTCACCGGCAGCTCCATGGTCCGCGACGCGCCCGTGTCGTCCACGTACTCGAGCGTGTACGTCGGCCATGGATCTGACGGTGATGGATTCCCCTCGAGGCTCAGGCAGTCCGCGAAGCTCCTTCCCGCATCCGGATCATACGTGAGGAACGGGAACGCGCGGCTCTCGAGCGCGAGACGCGCCGCATGCTGCGACCAGTCGTCCGCCAGCCCGTGTTCCACGGGGCAGGGAGTGTATACGTTGATCAGCACCGGCCGACGCTTGTGCAGGCCCTTGAGCACCCCGGCGAGCAGGTGCGACGCCGCGGCCTGCGACGTCTGGTGCACGTACGCGCCGCGGTGCGCGATGGCGATCAACGCGAGCTCCTTGCGTGCCTCCGTCTTCCCGTGCTGCGACTTGCCGTACGCGGACATGTCCGCCACCTGTCCCGTGTAACCCGAGGTGCACGCCTGGCCGCCGGTGTTGGAGTAGACCTGCGTGTCCAGCACCACGACCCGGATCGGCTTCCCGCTCGCCAGCAGCCGCGACAGGTTCTGGAACCCGATGTCGAGCATGGCCCCGTCGCCGCCCATGGCGACGATCGGCGGACAGAGCGCGAACTCGTCGTCGGTGAACTGCTTCCAGTCCAGTGCGGCGAGCGCCGGTTCGTCGCGCTCCGCGTCGTATGTGCCAGCGGCCAGCAGCTCGGCGCGGCGGACGGTGACGAATTCGTCGGCCATCTTCCGCATGTGCGCCTCGAACAGCCCGATGGCGATCGACGGCGAATCCTGGAAGAGATGATTGACCCAGGGGAAGGGATACGGGTTGTACGGATACGTGCTTCCCCACACCGAGGAGCAGCCGGTGCTGTTCGCCATCCCCAGCGGGGCGCGGCCGTTGCCGCTTGGCCCTTCCACATAGCGCCACTTCAGGTCGCGCAGCCGATGCAGCGTGCCGTCCAGCAGCTCGCGCTCTCCTGGCTCCTGTGCCTCCAGCGCGGCGATCAGCTCGTCCAGGTGCGCCACCTGCTTCGCCACGCGTGGCTGCATCGACGCGCTGATCGCCGAGACGATCAGGTGCACGGCCGTCTTCTCGCCGCACCCCATGCACGCACCGTCGCCGCCGACCATCGAGCGGTAGGTGTCCTTCTTCAGCAGCAGCGAGGGAAGCACGCCGATCCCCTCATCCACGTCCGCCACGTTCACGTAGCGGTCGTGCGTGTCGGGAAGACGCTCGTGCACCGCCCAGTCATGCCGCAGCTTCTCGAGCGCCGGCGGGTCCTGCTGCACGGTGACGAGCGCTCCGTCCGGACAGACGGCGACACACAGGTTGCATCCCTTGCACGCTTCCGGATTCACGAAGATCGAGAGCAACCCGCCGTTCCCCTTCTCGCGCCCCTCGACGGCATCGTAGAATGGCCGCGTTCGTGCGACCGGCAGCGCGACGAGCCGCGCGTTGACGACCTGGAACTCTCCCTCAGCCGCTGCCTTGCGATCGGTGTCCCACCCGAGCTTGTCGGTCACGCTCCGGTACGCCGCGCTCCAGGCGTCGTTCAACGGAAGTGGCGGCTTCGCGTCGAGCAGCTTGCGGACTTCCTTTGCCCAGTGCTTCACGATGGGGCGCAGGCGCTCCATGCGTACCCCGTTCTCCGATGCATCGAGCGCGGTCGCCAGCAGCTGGTCCACCGTGTTCACCACCGCGGGGAGCGCCGCGTCGGGGCACTGCGTCCAGCACTGTGCACAGCCGGTGCACTTGTCGGCGATGAAGTGCGGGATCTCCATCCGGACGCCACTCATGTCGCGCACCGCGCCGGTCGCAGCCGGAATGACGCTCATTGCCGCGAAGGGATCGGCGATGCCATCCTGGCCGAGCTGACACATCGAGCAGACCTGCTCCCAGAATCGCCCAGCATTGGCCGGCCCTTCCTCCGCGGCCTTCACCGCCAGCGACGCGGGCATGCGCGGCACCGCACCCGGCTCGTCGGTGGTGGCGAGCTCCCTCACCTCCACCGCCTTCACTTCGTCGAACCCGCGACGGATGACGCGCAGGTTGTCCTCCACCACGCGCTCACCCTTCGCACCGAACTTCTTCGCGAGCTGCTGGCGAACGCCGCTGAACAGGGCTTCCGAGGTCACCTCCTCGCGCGCCATCAGCGACGAGGTGGCGAAGAAGGCGCCCATGAACGCCGCACCCTGCATGCGATAGCGCAGCTCGGCATCCGACGCTTCCTCCCGCGCGATCGCGAACGCGTCGAGCACGTGCAGGCGGACGTTGCGTTCCACGATTGCACGGCGTGCGGTCGCGGGGAGGGATTCCCAGAACGCCTCCGGGGAGAGGTCGCTCTGGATGACGAACGTGCCCCCCTCGGCCAGCCCGGACAGTGGATCGCTGTGCCGGAAGACGTTGGGATCGGGGGACAGGACGACATCCACGTGCTTCAGCTCGCAGTTGAGCCGCACCGGCTCGTGCGCGAGCACCGCATAGAAGGTGGTGGGCTGTCCCTTCTTCTCCGAGCCGTACTTCGGGTTGGCCTTGATGTGCAGCCCGAACAGCTCGAACGCCGTCATCGCCAGGTTCTTCCCCATCGTGATGGCGCCCCATCCACCCACGGAGTGGATGCGCACCGCCGTCGAGCCCTCGGGCAGCAGGTCGATGTTTCCCACCGAGCGCACGGCGAGCTGCCGCAGCTTCGGATAGGCCTCGAGCAGTGACTCCTGCCAGATCTGGAGCTTCGGGACCTTCGTCCGCTCGCGCACGAAGTCGATGCCGAGGTAGAACTGTCGCGTGCGCGCATGACCGGGGAGCATGTTCTCCACCGCACCCACGATGTCGCCCGGCTGGAGGTCGCGGCTGCCAAGGCCGAAGCACCCGCTGAAGAAATCGGGAATGTCGTCCGCCTGTACACAGGACACGCCAGGGTACGGGAAGTCGGACATCGCGCGCCCGTTCTCCGCCGCCTTGGACATCGCCGCGCGGATCTCCCGCAGGAGGGGCGGGTCGACGGCCAGCGGCTGGTCGGTGCGCTCGAGCACGAGCACGCACTTCTTCCCGGCGAGCATGGTCGCCACCAGGTCGGCGGGGAAGGGGCGGAACATCGTGAGGTTCACGACCCCCGTCTTCACCCCCCGCTTCTCACGCAGCCAGTCGGCCGCCGCTTCGGCATTCGAGACCACCGAGCCCTGGCCGACGATCAGATAGTCGGCGTCGTCTGTCCGGTAGCCGCCCAGCCGCGCGTAATGCCGGCCGGTGAGCGCGCCGAACTGCTGCATCGCGCTGTCGGTGATCTCGGCGATGTGGTCGAAATAGAACGGCCGCTGCGCCGCCACCCCCTGTGCGTAGCTGTCCTGGTTCTGCACCACGCCCAGCATCGCCGGATAGTCGAAGTCGAACGACTCGGGGATGCGCCGCCGGCGCTCGCCGAACACCAGCCGCTGCGCCGGCGTCGGGCAGTCGATGATGTCGGCCGGGTCGCCGAGGAACGCCTTCACGAGCTCGCGCTCCGGGAGGCGGAGCGTCTCGATCACGTGGCTCGTGAGGAAGCCGTCCTGCGCGACGATCCCCGGGTTGAGCGACAGCTCGGCGATGTGGTGCGCGAGCAGGTTGAGGTCAGCCGCCTCCTGCACGTCCTTCGCGAAGAGCTGGAAGAAGCCGGTGTCGTCCACCGCGTGGTAGTCGTCGTGGCCCGCGTGCACGTTGAGCGCATGCTTGGTGATCGCCCGCGCCGCGATGTTGAGCACGTACGTCAGACGCTTCCCGACCGCCGGGTAGAGCGACTCGTGCATGTAGACGATCCCCTGGCCGCTGGAGAAGTTCGTCGCGCGGAGCCCGCTCATCGACATCCCTGCCGTGACCGCCGCGGCCGCGTGCTCCCCTTCGGGCTCGAAGAAGAGGAGGCGACGATCGTTCACGTTGCGCTTCCCCTCCGCGACCGCCGCGGCCCACCCTTCGCCCATCTGGGTGGAAGGAGTGATGGGATACGCACCGGCCGCCTCGCTGCCCGCGGTCTCCATCGCGACGACGGCCGCACTGCCGTCCATCGCCGAGAGCACGCCGGGGAACGGGGGGGCGACGGAGGTGGTCGATGCGACCTCCTCGTGCTTGCGCTGGGTCCAGAGCTTCATGATGCCTCACTCCCGGCCATGGCCGGCACACGTGCGAACTGCGCTCCCGTGAGCCACACGATCGCCCCCGTGGGGCAGCGCTCCGTCGCGCGCGGCTCGGCCAACGCGATCCTGTCCCAGTCGATGACGGCCACGCCGCTGGCGACGCTGATCAGTCCGTCCGGGGCGTCCATCACGCACTTCCCGCACGCCGTGCAGGCCACGCGGCACTGCGCGAGCGCGTCGTCGCCCGCGATCAGGTTGCGGCATTGCACCAGCAGTCCGGCGTTCAGAGGATGCAGCTCGAACAGTCCCTTCGGGCAGGCGACGACGCAGTCTCCGCACGCCGTGCACCTCTCCACGTCCACCACCGGCAGCCCGTACTCGTTCATCGTGATGGCGTCGAAGTCGCAGGCGCGCACGCAGTCAGCGAGGCCGAGACAGCCCCACGCGCACCCTTTTCCGCCGCCCGCCACCGCCGCCGCCGCGGCGCACGTGGCCAGCCCGCGATACTCCGCCTGCATCTCGGCCACGTGGGTGCCGCCAGCGCACAGCACCCGCGCCACGCGCTTCACCGCCTCGCCGGCGTCCACGCCGAGGTAGGCGGCGATCTGCGCACGCGCCGCATCGCCTGACACGGTGCACTGCGCCGGTGACACCTGGCCCGCCACCGCCTGCTCGGCAAAGGCGCGGCATCCCGGCAGCCCGCAGGCGCCGCAGTTCGCGTTCGGGAGCATCTGCGACACCACGTCGATGCGCGGATCCTCCCACACCCAGAGGCGCTTGTTGGCGAAGGCGATGAACACGCCGAATACGAGGCCCACGCCGCCGAGGATGAGCACCGCGTCGAGGATCATGCGGGCACCTCCGGCGGGGACGACTGCGCCACCAGCCATGCCGCGATCCGCTCGGCCGCATCGTCGGCGCCCAGCGCGCGTTCGGCTTCCTGGCCTGACGGCGCAGGCACGGTGAACGGCGTCGTCGCCAGGCTGGCGAGCACGCGAAGGTCCTGCGTCATCTGCCAGACACTCTGGCCGCCGATCGCTCGCCTGGGCGGGTCGGGCAGGTGCTGCACGGTGAGACGCTGCCAGGGCTCGCGCCCTCCGGCGGGATCGTGCATGAACACCGCGGCGCCAGCGGGAACCAGTGCTGCCACGGAGGGGCCGTCATGGGCAGCGAACCGATCGAGCCCGCTGCCATCGGCTGTCTGCAGCACGAAGGTGTTCGGGCTGATGCACCGCGCGAGCGGCGCTGGCGGCGAGGCGCCGCGGATGACGAGCACGATCTTCTCACGCCCGTCCGTGTAGTCCAGCAGCGCGCCCGGTTGCAGGTCGGCCCCGTCCACCAGCAGCACCAGCGGTGGTGCCGCTCGGCGCTCGGCGCTCGACCAGGTGCGGAAGTACTGCGTACGGAGCAGCCGCTCCTGGCCACTCTCGTAGCGGCCGGCGCGGATCTGTTCTTCCATCAGGACGGCGCCGAGCGCCGCGCCGACCCTCTCGAACGCGCTTTCCAGCGCGCCTCCGAAGCGTCCGCCAGGCGGCACGTCGCTCACGAAGAATTCGTCGCTGCGCGACTGCACGGCGCGCAGCACGAGGAGCGCGTGCTCCAGCGCGGCGACGGCGTCCGGCGCCAGCGGGGGAATCGCACGGAAGAGCGCGGCGAATCGGCCGGCATCAACCCGTGCGTCGGCGAAGTGGCCGAGCGAGAGCGAAGCCGCTGCGGCGCGCTGTCCGGCGTCGGCGTGCTGCGCGGCGAGCACCGTCTCGCCCTGCACGATGGCGTCCCCGACGAGCGCATGGAACTCGGCGATCGGCCGTGCGAGCGCGGCCAGCGCGAGGCCGAGCGGCGTGTCAGACGGCATAGCGGTCGAGCTCCTTGTTCAGGAGGGCCACGCGCTCCGCCGCGGTGCGCGGCGTGACACGGCGCGTCTCCTCGTAGCGCGGGCGCGACGGGTCCACGAAGAACAGCCCGAGGTTGATGTGCTCCCGGTCCGTGGCGAGACGGCGGGCGGCATGGATGTCGTGCGGGTCGTGCGGCACGTGGTTCGTGTAGAGCTTGCCCAGCTCGGGCACGACCACTCCGTCCTCGTGCATCAGCAGTGCGATGCGCGCCGGATCGGTGACGAGCTTCTGGTAGACCGGCCCCGCGTAGATGGGGCAGCGCTGGAGGATGCGGACGAAGCTCAGCCCCTTGTGCCGGTACGCGGCGCGCAGCGTGGCGAAGAGATGCGCCGGGGCCCACTCCGCCGTCTGCGCCACGAACGAAGCGTTCGTCACGCCGAGCGCGACCTGCAGCGGATCGAGCGGTGGGAGGAGTGAGCCGTGCGGCTGCGTGTTCGTCGGGAATCCCTGCGGCGTCGTCGGCGACGTCTGGAGCTTGGTGAGCCCGTAGATGCCGTTGTCGAGCAGGAGTACGGTGAGGTCCGGGTTGTAGCGCAGCGCGTGGATCCAGTGCGCGGCGCCGATGGACGTGCAGTCACCGTCGCCCATCACCACGAACACCGTGAGGTCGGGGCGGTGGAGGCGGATGCCCGTCGCCACCGGGAGCGCGCGACCGTGGATGCCGTGGAAGCCGTATGTCTTCAGGTAGTGCGGAAATCGGCTCGAGCATCCGATGCCCGAGACGAACACCGTCTGCTCTGGAACGAGCTGCTCCTGGGTGAGGAGCTTCTGTACCGCGGCGAGGATCGAGTGGTCGCCGCAGCCGGGGCACCACCGCGCGCGCGCGCCCTCGTAGTCGCTGAGCTCGTACTCGTGATCGTCCTGCTCGGGCAGGAGCGGAAGGGCGCAGTGGCTCATGTGTCGGCTCCGCGCGGCAGGCGGCCGCGAATCGCGTCGAGGATCGCGCCGGGGCGGAGGGGCTCGCCCGGCACGCGCGTCCAGCAATCGATGTCGGCGAGTGTGGACGCTCGCAACAGCATCGCGAGCTGCCCGCGTCGGCGGTTCTCGTCCGTGATGTGCGGGTCGCCGGGCTCGTCGCTGTAGTTGATCTCCACCGTCATCACCCGGCGGAAGCGTCGGAAGATCTCCCTGAGCCCCGGCTCCATCGGCGAGAGGAAGCGCAGGTGCAGCGAGGAGACGGCGAGTCCGTCGGCACGCGCGCGATCCACCGCTTCCTCGATCGCTCCCTTCGTGCTCCCCCACCCGACGACGAGCAGGTCGCCCTCCTCCGTGCCGTACGGCGCTGGTGGAACGAGCAGCTCGCTCAACACCGCCAGCTTCCGGCTGCGCATCGTGGACGCGCGCTGATGGATTCCCGAGCTGTACGCCACCTTGCTTCCCTCGTCGTGCGAGAGCCCGGTCAGCGTGAACATGCCGCCGGGCCGGCCGGGGATGATGCGCGTGGAGAGTCCGGTGTCCGGGTTCCACGCGTACGGCCTCAGCCCGTCGGGAACGGGCGAGAGGTCGAGCGGCGCCGCCTGCCAGCGCGCGTCGGGTTCGGGTCGCGCGAACGGCGTCACGCCGGTGGCGAGGTTGGCGTCCGACAGCACCATCACCACCGTGCGGAACGTCTCGGCGATCCGCCGCGCGGCGATCATCACGTGGAAGCATTCCTCGATCGTCGCCGGGGCGATGACCACGTGCGGCGCATCCCCCGGGCTGGCGAACAGCGCGGCGAGCAGGTCGGACTGCTCCACCTTCGTCGGCAGGCCCGTGCTCGGGCCACCGCGCTGCACGTCCACCACGACGAGCGGCGTCTCCGTCATCACGGCGAGGCCGAGGAACTCCGTCTTCAGCGCGAGCCCCGGTCCCGACGTCACCGTGAACGCCACCTTCCCGGAGTAGGAGGCGCCGATCGCCACTCCCGCGGCGGCGATCTCGTCTTCCGCCTGGTGCACCAGCCCGCCGAACTTCTCGAATGCCTCGCTGAGGTAGTGCGAGACGGAGGTCGCCGGCGTGATGGGATACATGGCGCACAGCTCCATCCCGGAGGCGATCGCGCCGAGCCCGATTGCCTCGTTCCCGTTCATGACGACGAGGTCACGGTCGATCCGCTGCACCGGCACGTCGATGCGGAAGTCGAGGTGCTCGTCCGCCCACGACCAGCCGAGCTCCATCAGGCCGACGTTCCTGGCGTAGACGGCCTCGCTCTTCTTCCGGAAGGTCTGGGCGATCTGCTCCTTCACCCGCGTCAGGTCGCGCGCATAGAGGCAGGACAGCATGCCGAGCGCGAACATGTTCTTCCCCTTCTTCGCGTCGTCCACGATGGTGAGGCAGAGCGCCTCCATCGGCACGGGCACGATGCGATAGCTGCGCTGCGAGAGCTCCTCCATGCCGCGCTGCCAGGCCTCGCGGATGCTCTCGTCGTCGTGCGCCGCCCACTTGTCCTCGACGAGGAGGACCGCGTCCTCGGCCAGCGCGCCCACGCGATGCCGCGCGAGGAGGACCTGTTCGTTGAAGGCAACGACGAGGTTGGTCGCGTCGCCCCAGTTGGTGATCGGGCGGTCGCCGAGGCGGATGCGGAAGCCGCTCGCGCCCTCCGGCACTCGCGCCGGCGGCTGGATCTCGGCGGGGATGATCTCCACCGTCCAGACGCCGTTGCCCATCTTCGCCGACACGGCGCCGAACACCTGACCGCACTTCTGGGCGCCCTCGCCGGAGTCGGAGACGATCTCCACCGTGTGCTCGTGCAGCCGGCGGATCGTTCGCGAAGGTGCGGGGGCAATGCCCGCTTCGAGCGGCGACGGAGACGGCAACGTGGGCATGATCGCACGTACCTCGCTCGGTTCGCCACGGCGGGGCAGGCGGCCGCCCGGGAGTCGGGCGTGCGGTCATCCTCGTCGCTCGGCGACGCGTTTCGTGGTGGCCCCAATCTTCGGCGGCGTCGCTCGCCCGTCTGTCGGGGAACCGTTGTGACGTGTGGCGGGGGTTTTCCCTACAGGTCGTGGGAGGAACGACGTCGGTGCAGGCACTGTGGCACCGGCGGCGGGGTCGCCTGCTGCGTGGCACCTGCTTGTGAATCGCGGGTACGCCGCGCAGAATTCGTGAGCCCGTCGAGGCCGCCGCTCCCCTGCCGGCGCCGGCGGCGGGTTCCCATCACATCATCTGTCTGGAAGACGTCGCAGCATGCTGAACACGCCCGACGATTCGCGCGTGCCCGTGCCACCCTGGGACGCTCATCCCGCCAAGTGGCTCGCTGCCCTCGTGCAGGCGTCGGACGACGCCATCGTCAGCAAGACCCTGGACGGCACGATCCGCACGTGGAACGCCGGCGCCGAACGGATCTTCGGGTACGCTCCCGACGAGATCATCGGCCGCTCCATCCTGACGCTCATTCCTCCGGAGCTGCACGAGCAGGAGCAGGCGATCGTCGCGCGGCTCGTCCGTCGCGAGCGGGTGGAGCACTTCGAGACGGTGCGCATGCGAAAGGACGGCACGCGCATCCAGGTCTCACTCAGCGTCTCACCCATCTGTGACGACGAGGACGCGGTGCTTGGCGCGGCGAAGATCGCCCGGGACGTCACGCACTCCAACGCCGCGCTGCAGCGGGCGATGGACGCGGCGCGTGACGCGCGCGAACACGCCGAGCGCGCCAGCCTGGCCAAGAGCCGCTTCCTGGCCACGATGAGCCACGAGCTGCGTACGCCGCTCAACGCCATCGGGGGCTACGTGGACCTGCTCGAGCTCGGAATCCGCGGCGAGCTCCGCGAGGACCAGCTCGCCGACCTGGAACGGATCAAGCTCAATCAGCGCACGCTCCTCCGCCTCATCAACGACGTGCTGGATTTCGCGAAGCTCGAGTCCGGGCGCTTCCGCTTCACGCTGGCGCCGCTGCGCGTGGACGAGCTGCTCTGCACGCTCGAGTCGTTCGTGTCGCCCCTCCTTCGCAAGAAGGGGCTCGACTACCACTTCCAGGAATGCGGCCCCGACGCCGTCGCGTATGCCGACGGGGACAAGGTGCAGCAGATCATGCTCAACCTCCTTTCCAATGCGCTCAAGTTCACCGACGAGGGGCGGATCGCGGTGCGGTGCATTTCCCTCGCCGACACCCTCGAGGTCGAGGTGACGGACACCGGTCGCGGCATCCCGCCCGAGCTGCACGAGACGATCTTCGAGCCCTTCGTGCAGGGGGAGCAGCAGCTCACCCGCACCGCGGCGGGAACCGGCCTGGGATTGGCGATCAGCCGCGAGCTCGCGCGCGGCATGGGAGGCGATGTTCTGGTGCGCAGCCGGCCGGGCAGGGGATCCACCTTCACCCTCGTGCTCCCTCGCGTGAAGGGAATCTCGACGCCCCTCGGCCGCTAGTGCAGCCGAGGGGCGCTGCGCGCCGTCCTGGCTACGGGGTGTCGTGCATCGCGCGCCGCAGCGCGACCGCCTCGCGGGCTGCGTTCGCCGCGATCGCGAGCGTCTGCTCCACGCGGATCAGCTCTCCCGTGTCGAGGGACGGGGCAGGGCGCATCTCGCACACTTCGTCGAGCACCTGCGCCAGCACGGCCTGCACGTCGGCCGCGCGCTGTGGGGCCGCGTCCGCCGCGCGTCGTCCACGCGTCCGCGCCGGCACCACGACCGCTTCGCCACAGAGGCGCGCGAGCTCGCCGTCGGGCAGCTCCTCCCAGTCCTCCGGAATCGGCGCCAGCCGGCGCCGTTCGGCATGGCACTCGAACACGAGCCACCCGTCGCGGAATGCCTCGGGCAGAACCTTTTCGCGTCCGGAAGGGGACGAATGGGGAATCGCGCGGAAGACCTTCCACGCGACACCGGCGGCATCGCTGAACTCACGCACGTGGCTGCTCCAGGTGACCGGCTCGAAATCGGTGAGCTACCGCCGTCTGATGCCAATTCCGCGCCAGCTCCGGTCGGCGTGCGACGTCATCGAAGCTCCGGCCAGCGCGGCCGGGCGAGTCCACCCGCATCGTCATAGAACCGGATCGCGCCCGGGGCGTGCATCTTGGCGGCCCAGATGATCTGGCCAAGGTGAAGCGAGAAGTGCTCGACCACGTGATAGATCGCCTCGAGCACCGTCACCTCCTCGCCCTGGATCACGCGCCCGGAGGGCAGGGCATCAGGCGTGAGTGCTGCCAGCACGGCGTCCGCCTCCCGCAGCGTTCCCTCGAGTCGCGCCAGCAGCTCGCTCGCCGACGGGCCCGACTGCGCCGCAAACTCGCCCGCCCGATCGCGTTCGCCCGGCGCGCTGGTTGACGCCGAACCCACGCCGCGCACGATCCATTGCCGCACGTTGCCGTCCAGGTGGAGAAGCAGGTTGCCCACGCTGTTCGACTGGTCGTTCGCTCGCCACCAGAGCGCGTTCGCGGGAAGTGCCTGCACCGCGGCGCGCAGCTTGGTCGGGTACTCGATGCCGAGGTACTCACGGGACATGGAGAGGAACGCGATCGCGGGATCCATGGGTCTCCTCAGCGGCTGTGCCGGAACATCATTTCCACGAGCTCGTCGTACATCGCCTCGGCTTCCTCGTCGCTCGAGCGGATCGCCGACGCGGCGCAATGCTTCAGGTGGTTGCGCATCAGCTCGCGCCCCACCGACCGCAACGCCTCGTTCACCGACGAGATCTGGGTGAGGATGTCGGCGCAATAACGGTCCTCCTCCACCATCTTCTGCAACCCGCGCACCTGTCCCTCGATGCGACGCAGCCGCTTGAGGTTGCGGTCCTTGATGTCGGCATCCACCGCCACCGCCTTGCGCCCGTCGCCGGCGTCGTGCGCACCGCAGCCGCAGCTCGCGCCGTGCGCGAGCGGCAACGTGTCACGCCTCGTCTTCGTCGTGGCCATCACTTCCCTCCTGTCACGAGTGCTCGCATAGTCTCACCTTCCGGCATTCCCGCCGTCCCCGTTTCTCAGGCGATCCGCGCGCCGCGCAGTCGCAGGCTGTTCGTCACCACGCTCACCGAGCTGAACGCCATCGCCGCGCTGGCGAGGATGGGGCTCAGCAGCACGCCGAACGCCGGGTAGAGCGCCCCCGCCGCCACGGGAATGCCGACCACGTTGTAGATGAACGCCCAGAAGAGGTTCTGCTTCATCGTGCGCATCGTGCGACGCGAGAGGTGCACCGCGCGCGCGGCGGCCCGCAGGTCGCCGCGCATGAGCACGACGTCTCCCGCCTCCACGGCGATATCCGTCCCGGTGCCGATCGCCATCCCGACGTCGGCCTTCGCCAGCGCCGGTGCATCGTTGATCCCGTCGCCCACCATGGCGACGACCTTCCCTTCGCCCTGCAGCCGCGCAATCTCCGCCACCTTCCCATCCGGCAGCACCTCGGCGACCACCCGGTCGATCCCCGCCTCACGAGCCACCGCCTCCGCCGTGCGTCGGTTGTCCCCCGTGAGCATCACCACCTCGAGTCCCATCTCGTGGAAGCGCCGGATCGCTTCACGTGAAGTGTCCTTGATCGGGTCCGCCACGGCGACCACCGCCGCGAGTGCGCCATCGATCGCCACGTACATCGGGGTCTTCCCGTTCGTCGAGAGGCGTTCGGCGTCGCCGGCGAGCGGCGCGACGTCCACCGCCCACTCGGACATCAGCGCCGCGTTGCCCACGGCGAGCGCTGCGCCGTCCACCGTGCCGGTGGCCCCGCGGCCGGTGACGGACTGGAATCCTTCCGGCGCGGCCAGCGGGATCGCGCGCTCCTGCGCATGACGCACGATGGCGTCGGCCAGTGGATGCTCGCTCATGGACTCGAGCGAGGCCACCAGCCGCAGCACGTCGTCGGTGGTGCGAGTCGCTCGCGGCGCGAGCACCGTGTCCGTCACCGTCGGACGGCCCTCGGTGACGGTGCCCGTCTTGTCGAGCACGATCACCTCCAGGTCGCCGGCGCGCTGCAGCGCCTCGCCACCCTTGATCAGCACGCCGAGCTCGGCGCCCTTGCCCGTCGCCACCATCACCGCCGTGGGGACGGCGAGACCCATGGCGCAGGGGCAGGCGATGATGAGCACGGCCACTGCGGCGGCGAAGGCGCGTCCGAGCGGTGCGACGTCCGCCATCAGGTACCACGCGACGAAGGTGAGGAGGGCGATCGAGATCACCACCGGGACGAAGATCGCACTGATCCGGTCCGCGAGCTTCTGGATCGGCGCTCGGCTCCCCTGCGCGTCGCGCATCAGCTTGACGATGCGCGCCAGGACCGAGTCGGCGCCGAGTGTCGTCGCGCGATAGCGGAACGCGCCCGTGCGATTGATCGTGCCGCCGATGACGGCGTCCCCCGCCTGCTTCGAGACGGGAAGCGACTCGCCGGTGAGCATGCTCTCGTCCACCGCGCTCTCGCCACTCAGCACGGTGCCGTCCACCGGGATCCGCTCCCCGGGGCGCACGATCACCGTCTCGCCGGTCTCCACCGTCTCGATCGGTGCATCCACCTCCAGGTCACCATCGGGACCGCTCCGCACCACGCGTGCCGTCTTCGGCTGGAGGTGCACGAGGGCGCGCAGCGCATTGGCCGTGCGCGTCTTCGCCCGTGCCTCGAAGGCGTTGCCGGTCAGGATGAGGGCGATGATGATGATCACCGCCTCGTAGTAGACGTCGGGGGCCATCCCGCGCTGGAAGAAGAACGCCGGCGCGACGGTGGCGAACACGGAGTAGAGGAATGCCGCACCCGTGCCGACGGCGACGAGCGTGTTCATGTCCGCCGACCGATGGCGGAATGCCGCCCATGCGCGGGTGTAGAAGTGGCGTCCGGCCCACAGCATCACGAATAGCGTGGCCACGAGGAGCGACCCCGTCACCACCTGCAGGGGCAGCCGGTAGAGCCAGGGAAAGGCATCGTGGAAGACCGGGTGCAGCGCGCGCGTCGACCAGCGGATGAACGGATCGCTGACCCCGATGTGGCTCATGATCGGCATGGACACGATCATCGCGATCGCCCCGATCACCCCGCTCACGATCGCCTTGCGCTTCAGCTCGCGAAACTCGGAGGCCGTGGCGCGGTCGCGTGCGTCCTGCTCCTCGAACGCCGTCTGGTCGGGGGACGCGAGCTGGGCGCCGTACCCTGTCTCGCGAATCGCCTCGGCGAGCTGCTCCGGGCTCACCGAGCGCGGGTCGAAGCGCACCGTGGCCGTCTTCATCATCAGATTGACGTTGGCGTCGGCGACGCCGGGTTGCTTCTGCAGGGTGCGCTGGACGCGCGCCGAGCAGGCGGCGCAGGTCATTCCCGAGACGGGGATGCGGATGGACTCCGTGGTGGCGTCCGGCGCGGCGGCGCGCGGCTCGCGTGTCCTGCTGCTGGTGGCGCTGCTCATGCGACCCTCTCACGCTCGATTCGTCGGGGTGAAGATACCCCGCACGGGTATCAAGCTACATACCCCCACCCCCTATGTCAAGCGATGCACCAGCCCGTGGGCCGCGGTGTGAGCCGTGGAAGCACGACGGCCCCGCCGGAGAGGCGGGGCCGCATGAGGAACCATGGCGGTGCAGGGGCCTATGCCTTCACCGCCTGGACGTCGATGTGGATCTTGATCTCGTTGCTCACCAGCACCCCGCCCGTCTCGAGCGCGGCGTTCCAGGTGAGCCCCCATTCGCGGCGATCGATCTTGGTGTCGGCGCTGAAGCTCACGCGCTCGCCACCCCAGGGATCCTTGCCGCGTCCCTCATAGGTCACGTCGAGGGTGATCTCCTTCGTGACGTCCTTGATCGTGAGGTCACCGACGACCTTGAACTCGGTGCCGGGGCGGGCGCGGGCACCCTCCACCTTCTTCGAGCGGAAGGTCACGTGCGTCCACTTCTCGACGTCGAGGAAGTCCGCCGAGCGCAGGTGCTGGTCGCGCTGCTCGTTGCGGGTGTCGATCGACTTCGCCTCCATCGCCACCTCGGTGCGCGAGGCGTTGGGGTCGGTCTCGTCCACCTCGATCGTCCCGCGCAGGTCGGCGATGCGGCCGCGAACGGTGGTGATCATCATGTGCTTGGCGGCGAACTCGATCGTGGTGTGGGCGGGATCGATGTTCCAGGTCGAGACCTTGGTTTCGGCAGCGGTGCTCATGGCAGGCTCCTCATTGATTGGTGATTATCACAGAACTAAGATACAACGGCAAGCAAGTCTCACTCCACGTCGCTCGACACCGGCAGGGCCTCCGCGGCGCGGCCCAACTGCTTCATCAGCGCGGCCGCACGGTCGCGGTCGCTTCGAGTCAACCCGCTCATCGCACGCTCGATCGTGCGGGCATGGTCCGGGAAGATCCGCGCCACCAGCCGCTTTCCCTCCGTGGTGAGTGCAGCATAGCGCGCCCGGCGATCCTCGGGGCAGGGCTCACGGCGCACGAGCCCACGCTTCTCCAGGCGGTCCACGAGGTACGTCACGCCGCCACTGCTCACGAGGATCTTCCGCTGCAGCTCGCCGAGCAGCATCGGGCCCACGTGATACAGCGCCTCCAGGATGCCGAACTCGGCGATCGTCAGTCCATGCCGTGCCACGTCGGCCTCGGCATGGCGCGCGATCGCTTCATGGGCCCGCGACAGGATCACCCACAGCCGCAGCGCGCCGGCCTCCGACGCATCGAGCGTCGGTGGCTTCTTCGTGGCGGTCGGGCGGGTGGCGTCAGGCATCTTAGAACTAAGATAATTGGGATCCATCGCGGAGGCAAGAGGGCGCGCCGACCGAGCGCCTGGCCTGGCGAGCCTCCAGCGGAACGCGCCTACCGCACCTTCACGGCCTCCGATGCGCCTCCGCGCTTCACGCCGCCGTCGCCCCACGTGCCCTTGCCGCTCAGGCCATCGAACACCAGCTGCACCGGCACCGGTCCCGGGATGTGGATGTCGTAGCGCAGCGTGTCCCCCTGCATGACCACGTCGTACAGGGAGTGCACGTCGTCCTCGCCCACGTCGCGCGCTCCAGCCACGAGCTTGCCGTTCTCACGGCGGATCTCCATCACCCCCGTGTTCGCTCGCGACCCCACATGCGTCGTCGTGCGGTACACGCCGACCGGGTCGCGCGAAGGGGGGGTCGGCACCACGCCTCCACCACCCGCGTCGGTGAGCACCGTGATCGGGGCGATCGGGCCCACCCAGAGCCTGCCGTGCGCGAGGTCCACCGTCCACACCGCACGCTCGATGAATCCCGCGCTCAGTACGCCGTCGTGGATCATGTTCCCCTTGGTCATCATCGGGATCATCACTTCCAGGCCCGGAGCGAGCGCCACGGGCAGGTCGGTCATCCGGCTCGTGCTGTCGCCGCCGAGCAGCGCGAGCGCCTCCGGCGACACCAGCGTGGAAGCGTTGTTCTCCGAGTCCCACTCGAACCAGAGCATCGCGCCATTGCGCGCGCGAAGACCCACGTACACCGTGAGCTGGCCGCCATGCTCGCCCGTCGCAAGGCGCATCGGCAGCGGCGTCATGTGACGCACCCGTGCCGCCAGGCTCGTCGGCGTCTCGACGACCATTCGCTCGCGCGCCAGGTCCAAGGTGAGCGCCCGCCCCTCGAACGCATTGAGCGACACGAGCCCGCGCACCGCGGGCGCACCGGGACCGAGCAGCCTGGCGAGGTCCATCACGCCGGCGTCGGTCGTCACGCTGAACGGGCCGACGCCGAGCGTGACGTTCGCACAGGTGCGCCCCGACAGCGCCTCGCCGGTGAGCCGCACGCCGAATCCTCGGCCGCCCGGCGTGCACCCGAGCCGTGCGGAGTCCTGGGGCGAGATGACGGTGACGCCGCCCCCGGTGTCGAACAGGTAGTCCGCGCTGTCGGCGCCGACGGACACCCTGATCGTGCGGAGGTGGCCCGGCCCGCGCGTGAACGGTATGGCCACCGGCGCCGACAGCGACGCCGTGGACGTCGCAGCAGTCAGGTTCTGCTGCGCCACCGCGCGTGCCGGCAGCAGGCAGGAGAGCAGGGCGCCGACCGCGCCCGACATGATCGATCGCATGGGAGAATGAATGACGGGGGTGCACACGAAGTGGCTGTGCCCCTCTCGGACAGCCCGTTCACGAAATTGGTTGACCGCGCCTGTCTTCTCCCCTTCTCCCCTTCTCCCCTACCGCCGTATCGCCACCCCCCACGGCGATCGACCCACCGGGATCCGGTGCACGACTTCCATCGCCTTCGTGTCGATCACGCTCACGTCGTTCCCCGGTCCGTTCGCCGTGTACAGCCAGCGCCCGTCGTTCGACAACGCCAGTCCCCACGGACGCACGCCAACCTGCACGGTGTTCAGCACCGAGTCGCGGCCGGCGTCGATCACCGAGACCGTGCCGCCGCGGCCGTTCGACACGTACACGCGCTGGCCGTCGCGAGACACGGCGATGCCCATCGGGCGCGCGCCAGCGGGGAGGGCGATCGTGTGGCGCAGGCTGCGCGTGACGGCGTCGATCACCGACACCGTACCCGACTGCTCGTTGCTCACGTACGCCTTGCTTCCGTCGGGGAGGAAGCCCACGGCGCGCGGCCGCTTGCCGCCGGTGACGACCGTCGCCAGCGCCTTGCCGCTCGCGACCTCCACCACCGTCACGGTGTGGTCGCCTTCGCTCGTCACCCACACCGTCCTGCCGTCCGGGGAGACGGTCACTCCTTCCGGCTCCCGTCCCACCTTCACGTTCGAGGTGGGCCGCCCGCTCGCGATGTCCACGATGGTGAGGGAATCGGCGTCTTCGTTCGACACGAACAGCGTACGGCCGTCGGCGCTCACGTCGAACGTCTCCGGGTCGAGCCCGGCCGGGAGGACCTGCGTCGTCTTTCGCGAAGCGGCGTCCACCACCGCGATCCCATCCAGCCTCCGATCGGGGATCTTCCTGGCGCACTCGGCATCCGACATCGTCGGCGGGCATTTGGGCGATCCGCTCAGCGCGACGTACACCGCGCGGCCATCCGGACTGACCTTCACTCCTCGCGGCCGCGTGCCGACCTCGATCGTCGCGACGACGGCGTTGGTCCCGCCGTCGATGACGCTGAGGTCGCGGGTGTCCTCGTTCGAGACGTAGATCATCTGGCCTGCGGCGAGGGCCGGGTTCGCGCGCGCCGCATCCGCGGGCCGCGCCGAGTCCGCCCGGTCGCTGCGTGCGCTACAGGCCGCGAGGACAGGAAGGAGCAGGATCGAGGATCGAAAGGCCAAGTGAGTTCTCCCTGTGTTTCGTGATCTTCCCCTGACGACGCGGAGCGTCGACTCGAGCTCTGGCGGACGGAGAGCGCACGACGACAGCTCGTCCCGTCGACGGCTTGACCCCGATCATACGGCAAAGCACGAGCCCCCGGCAGCCGATCGGCTGCCGGGGGCTCGAGGTGCGTCGATCCGGATCTATCGGATGCTGGCGATCACTCGCTGCGCGTACGTCAGCAGCGCCGCCGCATCGGCCTCACTCACGCGGCCCGAGCGGACCATCGCATTGAGCTCGTTCACGAACGCCTCCACCTGGTTCGCGGCCGGCGTCCCGTTGCCCTTGCCGAGCTGGTTCGCCGCGGCGTCGAGCTTCGCCTGGAGCGAGTTCGCGTTCGGCAGCTCCGCCGCCGCGAGCATCGCCGCCAGGTTCTGCACGCCCTGCAGCGACGACTGCACCGTGACCGTGGCGCTCGCCGAGCCGGTGGCGCCGGAGTTGTCACGCACCGTCGCCGTGACGGTGAAGCTCCCCGACCGCGAGTAGCTGTGCGACAGCGAGAAGCTCATTCCGCTGATGGCGAGGGACGTGATGCTGCCGTCGCCGTAGTTCGCCGTCCCCGTCCAGCTGTCACCCGGCTCGTCGGTGAAGCTGCCGGTTGCCGCGTACGTCTCGCCGACGAGGATCGTCGCGCCGGCGAAGGCATTCACCACCGGAGCGCAGTTGCGCTGCTCCACCTTGCACTGGATCGCCTCCGGCAGCGACGACAGGAAGTCATAACCCGTGGACGTCTGGATCTTCGCCACGGTCGTGCGGAAGTCGCGCCAGTCGTTGCTTCCGGGGTTGTCCACGTTCGGCATGTTCACGGCGAAGACGTTCACGTCGCTCGCCGACGTCACGTCGTCGAGCCCTTCGCCAGCCGGCATCATCACGACGATCTTCCAGGTGGAATCCGGGATCGCGATCTTGCCGAGATTGTTCACCGTGCCGAGGCCGGTGCCGCCGGTGAAGATGCCGCCGGCGATGATGTACGCCTCGCGGCCCGTGCGCACCGAGTCGCGCAGCTCGTTCTCGAGGTCTTCCCACGGGCCGGCGTTGAGGCCGTGCTTCTGCGGCAGGAAGTTGGTGAGGAAGAAGGTTGCCGCGTTCTCGCCGTCCGTCGTCGTCTGGTCGGCTGACGGCTCCATGTGCCCGCGATCGTAGCCCGATCCGATGTAGTCGAGCGTCGTGTACATCTGGCTGGCAAAGCCCAGGCGCACGAGCGCCGTGTCGGCGGAGTAGCAGTCACACCGGTTGCGGCTGCCGAGGTGGGTGGCGCTCAGGTCCCAGCTCACCCAGTTCGGGCCGCCGCGCTGCGGGTTGTAGGAGATCGTGTACTGCTTCCGCGCGATGATGACGTCGTTGCTCGCGTCGTGGTCCGTCGGGACGCCGAACTCCACGTTGTGGCCAGCGCGCGCGCTGCTCGAGTAGAAGGGCACCTCGGTGCTCAGCGAGACGGTGGCGAAGCTGCCGTCGGGCGCTGTCGCCTTGAGCGTCACCCTGCCGTCGCCCGCGGCGGTCACCAGGCCCCGCGAGTCCACCGTCGCGATGGCCGGATCCGAGCTGCTGAAGGTGACGGTGTTGAAGTTGATCGGCTGGTCGGAGTCGTCCGTGCCGCCGACGAACAGCACCGCCTGGTAGCCGATGACGAGCGGCGACGTGCTGACGGTCATCGTCATGTGGCCCAGCACGCGGGGGATCACCGTGAGGTCGGCGCTGCCACCGTGCGTGTGGCCCTTCGAGGTAGCGCTCACCGAGATCGTCACCGGTCCGCCCTCGGCGAGGCCGGTGACGGTGGCCTGGTTGCCGCTCGTGGCGGTCACCTTGGCGATGCTCTCATCGCTCGACGTCCACACGTAGGTCGCGGCGGCGTCGTCGATCGGGATGTTGCGCGCGTCCTGCAGGGTGGCGGTGAACGTCACCGTGCGGCCGCGCTCCACCGTGCTGCCGCCGGAAACGGCCACGTGGTCGAATGGGCCGGCCACCACACCGCCGCCATTCGGCGGGCTGCTGCTGTTGCGCGGCGCGACCGTCGCCGCCGCGAAGTCGTCGGCGTTGTCGTCGGTGTCCTGGTTGCCGTCCTGCTTGCGGAAGATGGCCTTGTCGTTGCCGCCGGCACCCGGCGCCGCGGCCGTGCCCTCGTAGTAGTTGGCGCTGCCAAAGCCGACGAGGTCGATGATGTGCGCTGCCTGGGTCGCGGAGCAGGGGGTGGAACCGCCGTTGCAGCCGAGGCTCGTCGCCTGGTCGGCGAGGGCCACCTTGCCCGCGCTCGCGCTCAGGTTCAGGCCACCGGTGGCGTCCGGTGCCGGGAGATCGGTGCCGGTGGATCCACCAGCGAGCTGCACCAGGTAGTAGCCGCCCGGGGCGATCGAGCCGTGCAGCGCGGCGGGCTGGAAGGCGCCGGTGCCCGTGGCGCTCGCATACTGGACCGACCACCCCTCGACGGAGACCGTCGCCGGTCCCGCGTTGTGCAGCTCGACGAAGTCGTGGTTGTAGGTGGCGGCGCTGTTGCCGCCGCCACCGTAGATCTGGCTGATGACGACACCGCCGCCCTTCGACAGGTCGAGGGCGGCGCGGTCCTGCGGCCTCAGCCCGCTGATGCGGTCAGCGGAGACGCAGGCGACGAAGAGCGCGGCCGGAGCGACGGCAAGAAGCCACTTGCGGCGCGCCGAGGATGGCGAGCCGGTTGGAATCGACGACATCGAGGCGGGGGCGAGGGGACGAGGGACGGCGGCGCGGACGCGAGCCGCAGGAGTGAGCGCAGAAACTAATGATTATGGTCCGGCTCGCGACAGAGTGATCTTGACACGAGCCAGCCGTCGACGCGCGATGCAATGGCAGCGCCGACCGTGAATTACGCGCGCGGGTGCGCCAAACTCATGCGGCACCACGGGTTCCGTGTCCACCCCGGCGTCACGACGGGCGCCGGCGGACTGAGGTGTGTGGCGCGCCCGCGACACCCGGAGTGGCTGCCGCGCCACAGGTGCCGCAGCACTTCCATTGGCGATGGCTCAGCGATGCCCGCGCCTACGCACGCCTGGCGTGACATCCGTCACGCGCACCGGCCGAACGAGCCGGTACGGTTCGTGATCGCTCCAGTCTCTCAACCAGTTGCCATCATCATGTCCCACGCCCATCTGCATCTTCAGGCCGATCGCCTCTACCACTTCGACGCCCGCGGCATCGCCAAGCGCTTCCGGCACGCCGCCATCTTCGGCGCCCTCGATGCGCTCACGCCCGGTGAGACGATGCGCTTCTGCAACGATCACGATCCGATCCCGCTCCTTCGCCAGCTCCAGGAGCGGTACGGCGACAACGTGCAGATCAACTACGTGCAGAAGGTGCCGGGTGAGGTGGTGATCGATTTCGCGCGGGTAGGGGGCTGATTCGCCGGTACGACAACTACCGTACTTCGTACCACGTACGGCGTACGGCGATTGGCATGCTGGCCCCAGGAATGTCCCGTTGCGATCGCGATACGGCTGGCCGGTGTGCCGAGATCGCGCATCGGCACATTCCTGGGCAGTGAATGCAATTCGCGGTACGAAGTACGTAGTACGAGGTACGCGCAGTCGTAGTCAAAGCGTCTCCAGGCTCGCCCCGCTCGACGCCTCGCAGACGTATACCGCGGGCGCGAGTCCCACTGCACTCTCGTACCGCGTCGCGACCGCACCGACGAATCGGTCGGCCGCCTCGCGCGCCACGAGAGCCACCGCGCAGCCACCGAATCCCGCGCCCGTCATGCGCGCTCCGTAGCAGCCGTCCTGCGCAAGGGCGATCTCCACCATCGCATCCAGCTCGACACGCGAGACCTGGAAGTCGTCGCGCAGGCTGCGATGGCTCTCCGCCATCAGCTCGCCCACGCGATGGGCATCGCCCTGGCCGAGCGCGTCCGCCGCGGCGAGGACGCGCGCGTTCTCGGTCACCACGTGGCGCGCGCGGCGGCGCGTCACCTCGTCCAGCATCCCCGCCCGCTCGGCGAACAGGCGCTCGTCCACGTCGCGCAGGGCGCGGACCCCGAACTGTTTCGCTGCACTCTCGCACCGGGCGCGCCGCTCATTGTACTCCGAGTCCACCAGCCCGCGTCGGGTCGCCGTATCCAGCACCACCACCGCCACGTCACCGGGCAGTGGCACGGCGCGCATGTCGAGCGAGCGACAATCGATCAGCAGCGCGTGACCGCTCACCCCGGCCGCCGAGATCAGCTGGTCCATGATGCCGCAGTTCACCCCGACCCAGACGTTCTCCGCGCGCTGCGCGAGTCGCGCCATCTCGGCGGGGTGCCAGGGCAGGCCGCTCACGGTGGCGAGTGCGCGCGCGGTGGCCAGTTCCAGTGCCGCGCTGGATGACAACCCCGCGCCGAGCGGCACGTCGCCGGCCACGACGCCCTCCCAGCCCCGGAGGCTGCGACCGTCGCGCTGCGCCCGCTCGCCGAGCGCCCACGTCACGCCGCGCACGTACTCGCCCCATCCCCGTTCGCCGTGCTTCACGTCGCTCGCGTCGAACGCGATGTCGCTCTCGAAGTCCAGCGAGTGCGCGCGCACGTGCGAATCGTCGCGCGCGCGGAGGGCGATCCAGACGGCACGGTCGATCGCCATCGGCAGCACGAAGCCGTCGTTGTAGTCGGTGTGGTCGCCGATGAGGTTGACGCGTCCTGGTGCACGGGCGAGCAGCGTTGCCGTCGCGCCACGTCGACGCTCGAATTCGTCCAGGACGCGCTCACGCGGTGTGCTCATGCGGACGCGCGGCGCTGGAGCGTCTCCGGCAGCTCCCGCAACCGCGCGGCGGCGGCTTCCGCGGTGAGGTCGCGCTGCGGCTCGCCGAGCATCTCGTAGCCGACGAGGAACTTGCGGACCGTGGCCGACCGAAGGAGCGGCGGGTAGAAGTGGAGGTGCAGGTGCCACTCCGGGTGCGCGGTGCCGTCGGTGGGGGCCTGGTGGATGCCCGCCGAATAGGGGAAGGAGATGTCGAACAGGTTGTCGTAGCGCGCGGTGAGGCGTTTCACGATGTCGGCGAGCTGATCGCGTTCGGCGTCCGTCAGCCCGCCGAGATGCGGGACCGGCCGGCGGCTGATCACGATCGTCTCGAACGGCCATACCGCCCAGAACGGCACGAGGGCGACGAAGCCCTCGTTCGCGCAGACGACCCGTTCGCCACGCGACAGCTCCAGGGCGAGATAATCGCCGAGCAGCGTGCGGTGATGCCGCTCGAGGTGCTCGCGCTGGCGCTGCAGCTCGAGCGCCGGCTCGCGCGGAATGCTCGACTGCGCCCAGACCTGGCCATGGGGGTGCGGGTTGCTGCATCCCATCATCTGGCCCTTGTTCTCGAACACCTGCACGTGCGTCACGTCATCGCGAGCGCCAAGTTCCAGGTATTGTTCGGTCCACACCTCCACGACCCGCCGCAGCTCGGCTGCGGACAGCTCGGGCAGCGAGAGGTCGTGTCGCGGCGAAAAGCAGATCACCCGACACAGGCCGCTCTCGGCGCGGGCGACGAGGAGGCCCTCCGCGTCGAACGACTGTGCTGCCTCGGTACCCAGGGGACGCAGGGCCGCGAAGTCGTTGTCGAAGACGAAGGTGCTCGTGTATGCCGGGTTCCGGACGCCGCCGGCCCGCTCGTTGCCCGGACAGAGGTAGCAGGAGGGGTCGTACTGCGGGCGCGACTGCGGCGCGCGCGCTTCCACCTGTCCCTGCCAGGGGCGGCTCATGCGCTGTGGCGACACGAGCACCCATTCGCCGGTCAGCAGGTTGCGCCGGCGGTGCGGCTCGTCGATGAGCATGGATTGAGCGGAGAGCGAGGGAGACGACATGGCGGTGATACAGTGAAGCGTGCGGGGCGGAGCGTTGCAAGCGGGCGGCCACCCGCCGTGGAGGAACGGCCGTTCGGTGCCCTCCCCGATGGCCGGCCAGTGCAGGCCTTCGTCCTGCGCAACGGCGACGTGGAGGTCGAGGCGATCACGTACGGGGCGATCATCACGCGCGTGCTCGCGCCTGATCGGCGAGGCGAGCCGGGCGACGTCGTCCTCGGCTTCGATACGCTGGATGAATACCTCGAGCACTCCCCGTACTTCGGCGCCGTGGTTGGCCGCTACGCGAACCGCATCGCGCACGGGCGCTTCGCGCTCGACGGCGTGACGTACCAGTTGGCGTGCAACGACGGCGCGAACCACCTGCACGGCGGCGTGCGCGGCTTCGACAAGGTGCTCTGGACGGCAACGCCCCTGTCGGACGACGCCATGCCCGGGGTGACCTTCCTGTACGACAGCGCGGACGGCGACGAGGGGTATCCGGGTACGCTGTCGGCTCGGGTGACCTACCGGCTGTCAGGCGACGGCGCGCTGCACGTGCGCTATCACGCGACGACCGATCGCGCGACGATCGTGAATCTCACGCAACACAGCTACTTCAACCTCGCCGCTGGCGAGGGGAACGTGCTCGGTCATCAGGTGGTGGTAAACGCGAGCCGGTTCACCCCGGTGGACGCTGGACTGATCCCGACGGGTGAGCTGCGCCTCGTGGAAGGAACGCCGTTCGACTTCCGCACCCCGGCTGCGCTTGGCGCGCGCATCGACGAGCCGGACGGCCAGCTCGAGACCGCCGGCGGCTACGACCACAACTTCGTGCTGGATAGTGTCGGTGACCGGGCACTGGTGCTCGCGGCGCGGGTGGTCGAACCGATGTCGGGCCGCACGCTCGAGCTCCGGACGACGGAGCCCGGCCTTCAGCTTTACTCCGGCAACTTCCTCGACGGCAGCATCATCGGGAAGGGTGGCCGGCGGTATGCGCACCGCAGCGGATTCTGCCTGGAGACGCAGCACTTCCCGGACTCTCCCAATCACCCGGAGTTTCCGTCCGCAGTCCTTCGCCCGGATGGGCAATACGAGTCGGAAAGCGTGTTCGTCTTCGGGGTGACGTGAGGAGGTCGTGACACGAGGCGAGCGAACGCAGGAAGCCGGATCGAGCCGACCGATCCGGCTCTTCGTCTACGTCGCCTTGTCGCCGCGAGCGCTACGGACGGCCGGGTCGCATGCCGTTCATCCCACGGCGTCCCATGCGTCCGCTGTCGGCGGGAATGCCCATCTGCGCTGCGAGGCCGCGGGCGAGGGCGAGGTGGCGCTCGAGCACGGGGCGAGTGGCATCGATGTCCTGCTGCAGGTCGTCGTCCTTCGCCACCGCGCGCAGCGAGCCGAGCTCGGCGAGGGCACGCATGTGGTGTCGGATCTGCTGGCTCACGAACATGCGGTCGAAGGTCGAGTCAACCGCCATCGCCTGCATGCGTGACACCATGCGTCCGGTGAACATGCCCATCGAGTCGGCGGGGTTCGCGGCGCGGCCGATGTCGCGCTTGCCGGCCAGCTTGTGCAGTGCCGCGAGGTGCTTCGTGTGATCGGTGACGAGGACGTTGGCAAAGTTCCGCACCGCGGCGCTCTTCGTGCGTGCGGCGGCGAGCTGCGCCATCTGCACCTCGAGCGAGTCGCCGACGATCAGGTGGTCGACGACCTGCTTCTGGTTGGCCATCACCGGCGCGTTCATCATCCGCCCGCGGGCCGGATTCTGGGCGCTCGCCGCGAGGGGCGCCATTCCGAGAGCAAGGGTAGCGATTCCGGTAACCAGTCGGCTGCTGTGCATGGTTCCTCCATGGCTGGGAGTCACGCACGCGTGTGGTGGGAGCACCGTGCCACACGCACGAGTGCGCAAGCGATGAGCCAATGGGGAACCGAGGAGGTGAGAAGCTGAGGAGGTCGACAGCGGCTTCCGACTTCCCACCTTCCGACCTTCAGATCGCCACTCTCGCCAGCCTGATCGCCAGGTCGCGCATCTTCTGCATCACCACGTCCCGCGACACCGAACCGAACGCGGAATCCGGCACCGACGGCTCCTGGACGAATCGGGCAAGCGCATTGATCAGCTCCACGTCCTCGCGGGAGAACCGCGGTCCATCGCCCGTGTTCGAGGCGACGGATGCACCTGCGGCGCTGGGCGTCGCCGATGAGCCCGGAGCGCCGAGCGGGCCGCCGGCCGCCGTCGTCGGGATGGCAGACGAGCCCTGGTAGGGCGTGCCGCCGCTCGCCATCGAATCCTGGACGAGGTGGCCGTCCTCGTCGAACAGGCGCACGGTGCCGCTCTGTCGGCCCCAGAGCTGCTTCGCCGCGCTGGAGGCCTGCCACGAAGAAGGGGAAAACTGGCAATAGAGCGGCGCCGTCACGGACAGCCCGTCGGAGTCACGCACGAACTCCACGACGAAGCGCTTGTACTCCAGGTGGCGGAGCTTCTGGTGCAGTGCAGGCTGGACTTCCTCCAGCTCGCTGGTGCCATTCCGGTGAAGGACGACGCAACGGTACATCGCTGGGTTGTGCGGATGACGGAGGGAGGGAGCTGCCGAGTCGAATCGCGTCGTTCGTAATGTGCGTGAGGTGATGGCGCGCGCGCCACTGCTTACTCAGTGGGGCTCCATGTCGAGCTACCACGCTTCGGCGGGACTCCTCCTTCTGTACGGCTCCGTGTCGAGTTGGTGCAACTCGGCAGGCCTCCTCACGGCGCAGCGCTCCCTGTCGAATGGGAACGCCGATCACCGCAGAAACGACACGGATCACCGCAGATCTTCCCGCGCCCGGGAAAGCTCCTCGCGCCCCGGCACGTCCTGGGGCCGTTCCAAGAGAGTCAATGCTCTTGGGCTGCAGGGGACGGACTCGGTGCGCCGCCGCCTGCCCGAGGCCGGAATCTGCGTCGCATCGAAGGACCGGGAAGGGCTCCCCTCGCTGGTTGCCGCCCGTCGCGGCGGACGCTCCGTGGGCGGCGCTAGTGCAGCACCCCGCACGCGATGCGTGCACCCGAGTTGCCGGCTGGATCGGAGCGATAGTCGTCCGGGCCGGAATGCACGACGATCGCCGCGCCGTCACCGTCGAGGAGCCCACCGGGCCCGCGCAGGAATCCGCCGCCACGGTTGCTCACCGCCACCTCGGCCGAGCTGTCGGCAGCGACCGTGATGTTCTGCAGGTCGCCCATGTGCGGGCCCATCGGGTTGTCGAAGCCGTGCTGGCGGCCGGTCGGATTCCAGTGGCCCCCTGCCGACGTGAAGCTCCCCGTGCAGGAGCCGACCGCGTGGATGTGGATGCCGTGAATGCCCGGCGGCAGGTGCTCGAGCGTGCCCGAGATGATGAAGCCTTGGCCCGACTCGTTCACCGACAGCGTGCCCACGTCACGCCCGGACTGGTCGTGCAGTGTGGCCTGCGCCGTGCCGGGTGAGCTGCTGGCGCTGCTGCTGGCGGAGCTGCCGCCCGAGGAGCTGGTAGTAGCGCACCCGGCGGCGATGGCGAGGGCGAGCAACGGGAGAGCTGGACGCATGACGTGCCTCGTTGAAACGGTTGGATGGTGAGCGAAGGGGCGGGCCGCACGATCTGCGCCACCTTCGGTGATGCACATGCATTATCGTCATCTCATACCCGATCACGCTCGAGGAACGAATGACACGAGTCGCACTGCTGGGAACCGGCCTGCTGGGAAGCGGCTTCGCCGACGGGATGCTGTCGCGCGGAGGCACTGAGCTCACGGTATGGAACCGCACCCGCGCGCACGCCGAGCCGCTGGCCGCGCTCGGCGCGCGGGTGGCGGATAGCCCAGCGGAGGCGGTGCGCGGTGCCGAGCGCGTGCACATGGTGCTCTTCGACGACGCCACGGTGGACGAGACCATCGGGAAGCTGAAGCCGGGACTCGCCGATCGCGCCGTGCTCATCGATCACACCACGACGCTGCCGGCGGCGACGGCGGCACGCGCGAAGCGCCTGGCGGCCGACGGCGTCCAGTTCCTCCACGCGCCGGTGTTCATGTCACCGGCCGCGGCGCGGTCGGCACAGGGGATGATGCTCGTGGCCGGCGATGCGGACCTCTTTGCGAAGGTGCGCGACTCCCTCGAGCGCATGACGGGAGAGCTCTGGCACGTGGGCGAACGCCCCGATTTGGCGGCGGCGTACAAGCTGTTCGGGAATGCCATGCTCGTGGCGATGGGGGGCGGCCTCGCCGACATCTTTCACATGGCCGACGCACTCGACGTTTCGCGCGCCGACGCGCTCGGGGTGTTCGACCGCTTCAAGATCGAGGGCGGCATCCGGAACCGCGGAACGAAGATCGTCGACCAGGACTTCTCGCCGAGCTTCCATCTCGAGACGGCGCGGAAAGATGTGCGACTGATGGTCGAGTCGGCCGGGAAGGAGCCCGTGCCCGTGCTCCGCGCGGTGGCGTCCCGCATGGACGACCTGATCGCCAGGGGGCTGGGCAACGACGACCTCGCCGTCCTGGCGAAGAAGGGGGTGTAGGTCGAGCGAGCTGTGGTGTAATCCCGGTGACCGAGGTCACAGGCGGCACTACTGTTGCTCTCGCTAGCGGTGTGAACCCGCGTCCCGAGATCGTGCTGCCGCCGGGCTTCGCGCTGCGCATCGATTATGACCCGGAGTCGAGCCCCGCGAGCCTGCTGATCACCGCGTATCGTGACGACGCGCCGGTGGGGCAGGCGCATGTCGATCCGCGGGAGGTGGGCCAGCGCTTGCGCCTCGAGGTCGAGCCGGGCGGCGACGGCGCCCGGGATGAACCGGGCGCACGCCTGCGCCTCACTCCGCAGCGCGCCATGCGCGCCATCATGATGGACGCGGTGACGTCGTCGGTGCCGCCTCACGAGCCGCCGCCATCGGCCGAGGCGCCCTCGCCGCACCCTGCCATGGCCGCGCTGCACGAGCTGGCCCGCGAGGGCGAGCTGGTGGACGAGTGCCACTACGACACGGACAACCCCCGCGCCATGAATGCGCTCGTCTGGCTGAAGGGTGGCATGGCCGTGGTGCTTCCTGACGATGTGATGGAGGAGGAAGCGCGGTGGGCGCGGATGCAGCGGGTGCTGCGCTCCTTCTCGGTCGCCGCCGTGGACCTGCTGGGGATCCCGCTGCGGAATCCGCTGCGGCTGCGCGACGTGGACGGGCTCGCGGAGAGCTGACCTAGCTGACGAGGACCAGGGTGGGTCGTGTGCCGCGCGCGCGGCGTACGGGCCCGGTGCGCTCGCGGCGACGTGCGCGACGCACGATGGCCAGCTCTTCCTCCAGCTTGTGCTTCGCCATGCGCTCGATCATCGCGCACAGCTCTTCGTCCGACAGGTGGGGACACACGCGCCGCATCGGGGGCGTGTAGTGGTGCATGATCTCGTGTAGTCGCGTCGAGCTGTTGCCAGTCGGTTCACGTACGATCTGCATGCCGGACCTCGCGTCAGTTGGTCATGGCACACGGACGCGCCGGCCGGAATTCGGTCACTGGATGGGGCCGGTTCCCCTACAGCGCCCCCGCCTTGTTGTGCCCCGCCAGCTTCACCCCGGCCCCGCCGAGACCGGCCAGCCCGAGCGCGCCGACGATCAGGACCGGGAGCGGATTGCTCTTCACCGGCGGCCTGCGCAACGCCGTGACCCCCGAGGCCGCAATCGAGTCGGCGCGGTGACGCGCGAGGCGGGTGGCCTTCTCCATCGCGGTGACCGAGTCCAGCAGCGCCGCGTACGGCTCGAACTGCGGCGCGAAGACGGCGACATGGAAATGCGACGGGTGATGCTCCCGCGTCACGTCCAGCATGCCCGCCTTCTCCATCGACAGCAGTGCATGCTCGAGGAAGGCGCGGTCCTCCTCGCTGGCCGGCACGCGGAGATCCACGGCCATCCCCGCCGGATGCACGGAGAGGACGTGGGCGTTCCGCGGCTGGGTGCTCAACGGGCGCGTCAGGCTGGTCACCACCAGCCGGTCGCCGGTGGCGGCCCGATAGCTGGCCGCGAAGTGCTCGATGAACGAAAGGACTTCGGGCCGCGTATAGGGGTAGGAAACGTTGCTGAGCGCGAAATCCGCGGTCGCCTTAACAGGGAGCAGCTTTCCGGCGTCTACGAGGCGGCGGACGTCGGTCGGCGTCCGAAGAAACGAGTAGTCCTCCTCGACGGCGATGGCGTGCTGGTGGACCATGGATGCCGGCGAGCCTCTGAGCTCGGCAGCGAAGAGCGAGCGGCCCGGAAGGGCGAGAAACGCGGCGAGTATTGCAGCACGAACGACTGACTTCATGGCTCGGCACCTCCAGAACCAGTAGTACTCCTCATCACGGACGAAGTTCACATGCACGTCACCAATTCTTCGGAGTCCGGCTCACATGGTTACTAGCGTCGCGCCCGCCAGCCGGCCGCGCGCCGAGCAGCCGCAGCCCGCATCGCCGCCGCCGCCGCAGGGGTCGCCCATCAGGTCGTGGGCGACGCGTCCGCGCGTGCTCATCGCCGCGGCGGTGGTCGTCGTGGTCGCGCTCCTCGCCTGGTATTTCATGCACGACAGGGGCGCGGGTGCGACCTCGTATCGCTTCGGGGCAGTGGAGCGCGGCGACGTGCAGCAGACGGTGTCATCCACGGGCGCGCTGAGCGCGGTGAAGACGGTCCAGGTGGGCACGCAGGTGTCGGGCAAGGTCGTGGCGCTCTACGTGGACTTCAACGACCATGTGACCCAGGGACAGCTCCTCGCCCGCATCGATCCCACGCTGCAGGAGCAGGCGGTGACGGATGCGCAGGCGGGGCTCGCGCGCGCCCAGGCGCAGCTCGCGCAGGCGCGTGACGAATACAACCGCAACCTGCCGCTCTATCAGGAGAAGTTCATCAGCGCGTCCGAGTTCGGCACGGTGCAGGTGAACCTCTCGGTCGCGCAGGCACAGGTGAAGTCCGCGCAGGTCACGCTCGATCGCGCGAAGCAGAATCTCTCCTACACCAACATCTACGCGCCGATCAACGGCGTCGTCGTCGAGCGCAACGTGGACGTCGGCCAGACGGTGCAGGCGAGCTTCTCGGCGCCGCAGCTCTTCCTCATCGCGCAGGACCTGTCGCAGATGCAGATCATCGCCGCGGTGGACGAGAGTGACATCAGCAGCATCAAGCAGGGGCAGGAAGTGAAGTTCACCGTGCAGTCGTACCCCAACCGCACCTTCACCGGCGCAGTGGACCAGGTGCGGCTGCAGTCGAAGACCACTGACAACGTGGTGAGCTACTCCGTCGTGGTCGCGGTGCAGAATCCCGACGGCACGCTGCTCCCGGGCATGACGGCGACGGTCGAGTTCGTGACGGGGAGCGCCAAGGACGTGCTGACCGTGCCGAATGCGTCGCTGCGCTTCCGGCCCACGGAAGAGGAGCTGGCCGCGGCCGGATTGCCGGCGAACGCCGGGCAGGACACGACGCGTCGCCGACCCGGCGCGGGCGGGTCCACTGGCGCCGCGCGCCGCCCACAGGGCGGCGGCCAGGGCGGGCAAGGGGGCTTCGGTGGTGGCTTCGGCGGCCAGGGTGGCGGCCAGGGCGGACAGGCACGCCAGCGTCCGCGCACCGGTGGGTTCGGCACCATCTGGACGGAGGATGCCGCCGGCAAGCTCGCGCCAGTCCGGGTGCGCACCGGGCTGAGCGATGGCCAGCGCACCCAGGTCATGAGCCAGAACCCCGCGCTCAAGGAAGGGATGAAGGTCATCATCGGCAGCAGTCTCGGCACGGCCGGCCAGGACGCGCCCACGCGCAGCCCGCTCACGCCGCAGCGCGGCGGACCGCGGGGCTTCTGATGAGCGACGGTTCGGCGCGGGACGCACGTCCCGTCATCCAGGTGCGGGGCGTGACGAAGGTCTACACGATGGGAGAGACGAAAGTCTACGCCCTTCGTGGCGTGGACCTCGACGTCTATCCCGGCGACATGATCGCCGTGATGGGATCGTCCGGGTCCGGCAAGTCCACCCTCATGAACATCCTTGGCTGCCTCGACGTCCCGACGGGGGGCAGCTACGTGCTGGACGGCGTACGCGTGGACGGCCTGAGCGCCAATGCGCTCGCCGACCTGCGCAACCAGAAGCTCGGCTTCGTCTTCCAGGGCTTCAACCTGCTGGCGCGCACCACCGCGCTCGACAACGTGGAGCTGCCGCTGCTCTACGACCGGTCGCACCGCTGGACGAACACCCGCGCGCTCGCGGCCGAGGCGCTCGGGCGCGTGGGCCTGGGGCAGCGACTGGATCACGTGCCGAGCGAGCTGTCCGGTGGGCAGCAGCAGCGCGTGGCCATCGCGCGTGCCCTCGTCACGCAGCCCACCCTGCTGCTCGCTGACGAGCCCACGGGCAACCTGGACAGCCACATGACGGTGGAAGTCATGTCGCTCTTCCAGGAGCTGAACGACCAGGGCATCACCATCCTGATCGTCACGCACGAGCCGGACGTGGCGAAGTACGCGAAGCGGATCGTCGAGGTGCGCGACGGTCACATCCTCCGCGACCATCCGGTGGAGGGTCGCCGCCGCGCGGCCGACGACCTGCTGCGCCTGGAGATCGAGGACCCGCTCGAACCGGTCGGCACATGAAACAGAAGACGTTGCTGAAGCTCGCCTGGACGAGCATCCTCAAGAACAAGATGCGCACCCTGCTCACGATGCTCGGCATCGTGATCGGTGTTGGCGCGGTGATCGTCATGGTCGCCGTCGGCCACGGCGCGCAGACCCAGATCGAGTCGCAGATCAACAGCCTCGGCACGAACCTGATCCTCGTCACGCCCGGCTCGTCGCAGCAGGGCGGGGTGAGCCAGGGGGCGCAGACCTTCAACCGGATCACGGTGGAGGACGCGCAGAAGCTGAAGGCCGAAGCGATGACCCTCTCCGGCGTGTCGCCGGTGATCTTCGCACGCCTCGTGGCGATCGGGCCGAGCGGCAACTGGCGCACGACCATCAACGGCGTGTCGGCGGATTACTTCACCATCCGTGACTGGCCCACGCTCTACGGCGACCAGTTCACCGACGCCGACGTGCGGTCCATGCGGAAGGTCGCGCTGCTCGGAAAGACGGTGGCCGATAACCTGTTCCCCGGGGTCGATCCGACCGGTGAGCGGATCCAGATCGGCCACGTGCCGTTCATCGTCGGTGGCGTGCTGGCGCCGAAGGGGCAGAACGCGAACGGCAACGACCAGGATGACATCATCCTGATGCCGTACACCACGGCGCAGACGCGCCTGTCAGGGAACACGCGCATCTTCCAGATCATGACCAGCACTTTCTCGCCGGGCGACATCCCTGCCGCGCAGCGGGAGATCACGGCGATCATGCGTGAGTCGCACCACCTCCAGGGCGACACGCCCGACGACTTCACGGTGCGCAACCAGAGCGAGATCGCTGCGGCGGCCACCAGCACCACCTCGGTGATGTCGGGATTGCTCGCAGCCATCGCGTCGGTGTCGCTCCTCGTCGGTGGCATCGGCATCATGAACATCATGCTCGTGTCGGTCACCGAGCGGACGCGCGAGATCGGCATCCGCATGGCCATCGGTGCGCGTGGCTCGGACGTGCTCACGCAATTCCTCGTCGAGAGCGTGGTGATGAGCCTCCTCGGCGGCATCGTGGGGCTGGCCGTCGGCTACGGCGGATCGGCGCTGCTCGGGCACCTCACGGGGTGGGCCACCGTGGTGCCTCCCTCGGCAGTCCTGATCGCCGTCGGCTTCTCGGCGGCGGTGGGAGTCTTCTTTGGCTACTATCCGGCGCGCCGCGCGGCCGCGCTCAACCCGATCCAGGCGCTGCGCTACGAATGAACGAGAGAATGGCACTTTCTTCCGTGCGGCGTTGGTCGCCCCGTCGCGCGCGGGGGACCCGCGCGCTCGCGGCCGCGGCTGCGCTCGCCGTCGGGCTGCCGGCGATGGTCGGCGCGCAGGATACCACGCGCACCAAGCTCCCACCCGGCGGCGTGATCACCCTGCAGGACGCCATCCGCATCGCGCTGGCGCAGAACACCCAGGTGCGCTTCGCCCGCAACTCGCTCGTCCTCGACTCGCTCGCCATCCGGCAGGCGAGGAACGCCTTCCTCCCCAACCTGTCGGCGAGCAGCTCGGCGTCGCAGGACGTGGCCAACGGCTCGGGGGACAACCCGTTCTCGGCGAGCATCGGCGCGTCGAGCGGCGTGACGATCTACAACGGTGGCCAGAACCGGAACATCCTGCGCCAGGCGCGCACCAATGCGGCGGCCGGCGCGGCGGACGTCGTGCGGACCCGACAGTCGCTCGTGTTCACCGTCGCGTCGGACTACCTCGCCCTGATCACGCAGCAGCAGCAGCTGCGCGTGCAGCAGGAGAACCTCACGGCGCAGGAGCAGGAGCTGACGCAGCTCCAGGAGTTCGTGCGCCGAGGCACCCGTCCCATCGGTGACCTCTACCAGCAGCAGGCGGCCGTCGCCTCCACGCGCCTCGCGATGGTGAATGCACGGCGTGGGACCGAGGTGGCCAAGGTGAACCTCATCCAGGAGCTCGTCCTCGATCCGCGGCTCGAGTACACCTTCGCCACCCCGGTGGACAGTACCGCACCCGTGCCCGCGGACACCACCGCCCCGCCATTGCAGGCGTTCAACCTGGACAGCCTGATCAGCGTGGCCTTCCAGCAGCGCGTCGACCTGCGCGCGCAGGCGCTGCGCGTGCAGGCGGCGCAGACTGAGATCGCCATTGCCGAGGGAGGGCGAAAGCCGACCGTGTCCGGGAGCGCCGGATACGGCACCGGGTACAACAGCGGCTCCGATCAGGGATTCGCCACGCAGCTCAACCAGCGGCGAGGCGGGTCGGTCGGAGTGAACGTGTCGGTGCCGATCCTCGATCGCGGCGCCGTGTCCATCGCGAAGCAGCGCGCACAGGTGCAGCTCGACAACGAGCTGCTCACGATGCGCGACCTGGAGCAGAGCGTCGCCCTCGACGTGCGGCGCGCGTACCTGGACTACGTCTCCGCCGGCGAGCAGTTCTCCACCGCGACCGCCCAGGAGCGCGCGGCGGCGCTGGCGCTGCAGGCCGCCCAGACACGCTACCGGGTGGGGCTCGCGACGCTGGTCGAGGTGACGCTCGCCCGGGCATCGCTCATCCAGGCGCAGAGCGCCGTCGTGAGTGCGCGCTCCAGCCTGATCTTCCAGCAGGCGCTCATGTCGTACTATACCGGCGCGCTCGACCCGAGCAACGTGAATATCGGCGCCTGATCCCCAACCGTTTGCAAAATGCCGGCGGAATCGCCAGACTCGTGGGGTCGTTTCCCTCCACCCCACGAGTCATGAGCGACCTCTCCGCCTCGACGTCGGGGAGCGGCCTCGACGCCGCTCCCGCGCCCAGCAAGCCTGCGTCCCGCTGGGAAGACTTCATCGACATCTTCTACGCGCCGTCCAGCGTGTACGAGCGACGCCGCAACTCCGGCTTCGGGATCCCGATGGTCGTCGCGACGCTGCTCGTCGGCGTGATCTTCATCGCCAACAGCGGCGCCATGCAGCCGATCATGGACGCCGAGTTCGCTCGTGGGGCCGCGCAGGCGATGAAGCAGAACCCGCAGATCACGCCCGAGGCGATGGAGAAGATGCGCTCGGTCGGCGAGACGTTCGCGAAGGTCGGCGCCTTCGTCATCGTCCCGATCGCGATGTTCCTCACGGGCCTCGTGCTCTGGATCGTCGGGAAGTTCTTCGACGCGAAGCAGACGCTCGCCGCGGCGATCATGGTGGCCGCATTCGCGTACATGCCGCGCGTGCTGGAGAGCATCGTGAACGGCGTCCAGCTTCTCCTGATGGATCCGGCCTCCCTCGATGGCCGCTATCGCATCTCGCTTGGCGTCGGGCGCTTCCTCGATCCCGCGACCGCGTCGCCGATGCTCCTCGCGCTGTTCGGGCGACTGGACCTGTTCACGATCTGGGTGACCGTCCTGCTGGCGATCGGCCTCTCGGTCACCGGGCGGATCCCGCGCTCGAAGGCGGCCATCGCCGCCGTGATCGTCTGGCTGGTGGGCGCGCTGCCGGGGGTGCTGCAGGCGGCGAGAATGTAGAAGGTCGGAAGGTCAGGATGTCGGGCGATCGGAATCGTGCTCCTGACCTTCCGACATCCCGGCATCCTCTGATCCGTCTCCGCCCTCCGGGCATCCGCCCCGATGTACCACCCTCTGCACGAGGATCCTGATGTCCGCGTCCTCGAACCGTTCGATCTTCCTCCCGCAACGATGGCAGTGCGGGAAGAGCGCGAAGGTGTCGCGGGCGACCTGCTCGAGGATCGGGTCGTCGTAACGGCTGGAGATGGGCATCACTGGACAAGATAGAGCGGCCCGGGGCGTGACCGCGAGGGCGCGGTTCGAGTCAGGAGGAAACACCGCGCATCGCGCCTATCCCATCGCTGCCATGCCAATTCGTCGTCGCCGCTGGACCGTGATGTCCCTGCTGGGTCTCGTCGTCGCCTGTCACGACGGCGTGACCCCGCCCGACAGCGGGATCGATGTCGGCGAGTCGTTCGCGGTCACGGGCGCGCAGCGCGTCAAGCTCGAGCCCGGGGAGCGCGGCGGCGACTACGTGGCCGTGCTCGTCAACACCTCCACCACCGCCGGGGCGGAGGAGAGCTATTCGCTGCGCGCCAGCGGCGTCCTCAATCCGGCCGTGGCTGCACTGGTCCCCGCGTCTGCGGCGCGTGCCACGCGTGCGCAGGTGCCCGTCGCGCCAACTCGCGACGTCGCCTTCGAGAGCCGGCTGCGCGACCGCGAGCGTGCCGGGCTGACGCCGCGCATCGCCGCCGCCCGGCAGGTGATGCAGGCGCGGAGATCCGCGTCCGCCACCGGCGCAGCGCCTGAGCCGCGGCGTTCCGCGCTCCCCGCCACCGTGAAGCTGGGGGATATGGTGACGGTGAACGTGAACGGGACGCAGAACTGCACGAACGCCATCTATCACCGCGCGCGCGTGGCGGCCATCAGCACGCATGCCATCGTCCTCGCCGATTCCCTCAACCCCACCGGCGGCTTCACCGATGCCGACTACGCCCGCTACGCGGCACGCTTCGATTCGCTAGTGTATCCGCTCGACGTCGGCGCCTTCGGCGCGCCGACGGACATCGACGGGAATGGGCGGATCGGCCTGATCTTCACCCTCGAGGTGAACCGGCTCACCCCCACGGGCAGCCCGATGTACATCGGTGGGTTCACCTTCTCGCGGGACCTGTTTCCCGTGACGCAATCCAGCCGCGCCGAGGCGTGCCCGACGAGCAACGAGGGGGAGTTCTTCTACCTGATGACGCCCGATCCCCTGGGCCTCGTGAACGGCAATCGGCGCACGGCCGGGTTCGTGGACACGAACACCACGGCAGTGATCGCCCACGAGTTCCAGCACCTCATCAACGCGTCGCGCCGGCTGTACGTCAACAACGCGCCGCAGTTCGAGGAGAAGTGGCTCGACGAGGGGCTGGCGCACGTTGCCGAGGAGCTGCTGTTCTACCACGAGGCGGGCCTCGCGCCGCGCGCGAACCTCGCCATCGAGGACATCCAGGCGACCCAGCAGCGGAGGACGGCGTTCAACCTCGACATGACGGGGGGCGGCAATACCACGCGCTATCGCGGCTACCTGTTCAACCCGTCGCGATCCTCCCCGTACGCGGCGGATGATTCCCTCAACACCCGCGGCGCCGCGTGGAACCTCCTCCGGTACCTCGCGGACCGCACGGCCAGCACCGACGGGGACATCTTCTTCCGCCTCGCCAATGGACCGGCGGTGGGGATGGCGAACCTGCAGAACGTCTTCGGCAAGGACGTGCCCACGAAGGTTCGTGACTGGGCGACGAGCCACGCGGTGGACGACGTCGCCGCCACGACCGCCGAGCTGCAGGAGTCGAGCTGGAACTGGCACAGCATCTACTCCTCGCTGTTCGGCGGGTATCCGCTGCAGCTCCCCTCCATCGTCGAGGGCACGACCTACTCGGGCAGCATCGTGGCGGGAGGGGCGGCGTACTATCGCTTCTCGGTACCGAGCGGTGGCACCGCCACCCTCACGCTCGGCGGCGCGTCGCGCGCCAGCGGATCGCACCTCCAGCTCGTCGTGGTGCGGATCGGGTAGCGCAGCGTCATCGTTCAGGTGCGGCCAGGGGCCGCACCCGCCGGGCGCTCGCTTCGGGGTGCGACGACCCGGTTGCTCCCCTGGCGGAGGGCTCTGGCCCCCTCCGGGAACGAGCGGTATGCTAGCGCCGAGAGCACTTCCCTGGTGAACTCCTGTTGGCCCGCGGGCCGCAATCCGGAGGTACGCCGCATGAAGTCATCGCTCCCGCGCGCGCTGCGCGCACTGGGTGCCACGCTCGCCATGGCACTCCTCCCCCACCTGGCTGGCGCACAGGCCACCGGCACGCTCACAGGTCACGTCACCTCGAATGGCGCTGCCGTGGTTGGTGCCACCGTCTCCGCAGCGCCAGGACGTTCCGTCGTCACGCGCAACGATGGCAGCTACCGGATCACCCTGCCCGCCGGCAGCTACCAGGTGCGCGTGCGAGCGCTGGGCTTCGTCACGCTCACCCAGCCGGCGGCGATCACGGCTGGTGCCGTGACGACGCTCGACTTCGCGCTCTCCACCCAGGTCGCCACGCTGGAAGCGGTGTCCACCCTCGGCACGCGTGGTGAAGCACGCACCGTAATCGATGCGCCGGTGCCGATCGACGTGCTGTCGGCGGCCGAGATCAAGGAGACCGGCCGCACCGAGACGGCGCAGATGATCCAGGCCATCGCGCCCAGCTTCAACTTTCCGCGCACCTCCATCGGCGACGGCACCGACGCCGTGCGGCCGGCCACGCTGCGCGGCCTCGCGCCCGACCAGACCCTCGTCCTCGTGAACGGGAAGCGCCGCCACAACAGCGCGCTCGTCAACGTGAACGGGTTCGTCGGCCGCGGCTCGGCGCCGGTGGACCTCAACGCCATTCCGGCGAGCATGATCGACCACGTCGAGATCCTGCGCGACGGCGCCGCCGCGCAGTACGGCTCCGACGCCATCGCCGGCGTGATGAACATCGTGCTCAAGAAGGGGACGCCCGGCTCCTCGACGACGACGGTGGGCGAGGACGTCACCACCTACAATCGCCCCGACAACCTCGCGCCATTCCCGGGGCAGGTGGGCGATCGCGACGCGCGCGACGGACGCGTCTTTCAGACGTCGCTCGACCACGGCTGGACCTTCGCGCAGGATGGCTACCTGCACCTCGGCGGCGAGCTGCGCGACCGCGGCTTCACCAACCGCACCCTCCCCGACCTGCGCGTGCAGTACTTCCCGGGTGATCCCCGCGAGAACGACCCCAGCCTCCCCGTCCCCGGTCGCATCGATCACCGCCAGGGCGATGCGGCGACGCACGACGTGCAGGGATTCTGGAACGCCGGCGGTCCGCTCGGCGGCGTCGAGTTCTACACCTTCGGTGGCGTCTCGGTGCGCCGGTCCGAGGCGCCCGGCTTCTGGCGTCGCCCCAATGACGATCGGACGCTGCGCAACATCTATCCGAACGGCTTCCTGCCGATGATCCATGGCGACATCGACGATGCCTCCGGCGCCGCGGGCCTCACCGGCGTCGCCGGCGGCTGGAATTGGGACCTCGGCAGCGTCTATGGCGGCAACCAGTTCGCCTTCACCATCAAGAATTCGGCGAACGTCTCGCTCGGCCCCACCTCGCCCACGCAGTTCGACGCCGGCAAGCTGCGGTTCAGGCAGAGCACCACCACCTTCGACGTCAACCGCAGCTTCCACGACGTGCTTCCGGTGCCGTTCAACGTGGCGGCAGGCGCCGAGTTCCGTGCCGACAACTACGCCATCGTCGCCGGCGAGTACGATTCATGGCGCAACGGCGGGTTCCACGTGCTCGACGCGAACGGAAACCCGACGAGCCGGCCTGGCGCGCCGGGCTCGCAGGTCTTCCCCGGCTTCAAGGCCGACAGCGGCGGCAAGAAGGGCGACGCCGGCTCGCACAGCCGAAACAACGTCGGCGTCTACACCGACCTCTCGTCCGACCTGACGACGAAGCTCCTCGTGGACGTGGCCGGCCGCTACGAGCACTACAGCGACTTCGGCTCGACGACCACCGGCAAGCTCTCGGCGCGGTACCAGGTGGTGAAGGGACTCGCCCTGCGCGGGGCGGCGAGCACCGGCTTCCGCGCGCCTTCGTTGATGCAGGAGTTCTTTTCCTCGACGGCAACCAACTTCGTCGGCGGCATCCCGTACGACATCAAGACCTTTCCGGCCAGCTCTCCCGAGGCGGGAGCACTCGGCTCGTCGCCACTGAAGGCGGAGAAGTCGCGCAACTACGGCGTCGGCTTCGCCGCCGAGCCGCTGCCGGGCCTGTCGCTCACCACGGACTACTACTACGTGGCGATCGACGACCGCATCGTGCTCTCCAACAACTTCACCGGCGACTCGGCGGCGGCGGCGCTCCAGCGAATCGGCATCACCGGCGTCCAGGGCGGCCGCTACTTCACCAACGCCATCGACACGAAGACGCACGGCCTCGACGTCATCGCGAACTACGGCCTGTCCATGGGGACGAGCGGCGTGCTGCGACTGTCGGCGGCGTACAACCACAACCGCACCAGGGTCACGCGTGTCGACACGCTGCCGACGAACCTGGCGGGGCTGAAGAGCTCGTTGTTCGACCGCGTGGAGAAGGGGCGCATCGAGGAGGGAAATCCGGAGAACAACCTGATCCTCTCCGGCAACTATGACCTGCGCGGCATCGGCGTGATGGTGCGCACGCAGCGCTTCGGGCAGGTGACCTCGTACGGTTCCACCCCCACCAACGCCTACGGCCCGCTCGACCAGGTCTTCTCGCCCAAGTGGATCACCGACGTGAGCGGGTCGTACACCTTCCAGCGCTTCACCCTGACCCTCGGCGCCGACAACGTGTTCGACGTCTATCCCGACCGGAACAACAACAACGGCAGCTACCTCAATCCGCCCGGCGAGAATGGCGGCAACTCCAACTACGGGATCTTCCCGTACAACGGCATCTCGCCCTTCGGGTTCAACGGGCGCTTCGTCTGGACGAGGCTGGCGGTGAACTTCTGAGGTGACACCCAGGGCTTCGCTCATGCGGGAGGAGAAGCGCAACCCGCGCCGCCGCGATATTCTTCCCGCGTGACGAAGCCGCTCTGGATTCCCGACTCTTCCCAGGTCGCACAGGCGAACGTGACGCGGTTCATCCGCGAGGCGGTGAATCCGCTGGACGCGGACGCGGGCCAAGTGCACGACGCCCATTCGCTCTACGCCTGGTCCATCGCCAACCCCGAGCAGTTCTGGCCCGCGGTCTGGCGATTCTGCGGCATCGTCGCGGATGACGCCGTGCCGGGGCGGCAGTGGGAGGAGGTGCTCGTCGGCGGCGAGCGGGTTGCTCCACCCGATCCGGTGCTCGGCCCACGCTGGTTCACCGGCGCGCGGCTCAACTTTGCCGAGAACCTGCTCCGTCGGAGGGACGATGCCGCCGCGCTCGTGCTGTGGACCGAGGAAGGACGCGGGCGCACCCTGACCTTCGCCGAGCTGGCACGCGACGTGGCGCGCTTCGCCGCGTTCCTGCGCGAGGAAGGCATCGGCGCCGGGGATCGCGTGGCCGGATTCATCCCGAACATTCCCGAGGCCGTGGTGGCCATGCTCGCGGCGGCGTCCATCGGCGCCGTCTGGAGCTCCTGCTCGCCAGACTTCGGCGTCGCGGGCGTGCTCGATCGCTTCGGGCAGATCGAGCCGAGGCTGATCGTCACGGCCGACGGCTACCGCTACGGCGGCAGGGCGCACGATTCGCTCGAGCGCGTTCGGCAGTTCGTGGCCCAGCTGCCGGGCGTGCGGCGCGTCGTCGTCGTGCCGCACCTCTCGCGTGAACGGGAGCGCACATGCCCCGACGTGCCGAATGCGATCTGGTGGGACGAGGTGCTGGCCTCGCACGCGTCGGAAGGCGAGCCCAGCTTCGAGCGGCTGCCATTCGACCATCCCCTGTACGTGATGTACTCGTCGGGGACGACCGGGCTCCCCAAGTGCATGGTGCACGGAGCCGGCGGCACCCTGATCCAGCACCTGAAGGAGCTGGTGCTGCACACCGATCTCCGCGCCGGCGACCGCATCCTCTACTTCACCACCACGGGGTGGATGATGTGGAACTGGCTCGTGTCCAGCCTCGCGGTCGGGGCGACGGTCGTGCTGTACGACGGTGCGCCGATGCGGGACGGGCGGCCCGTGCTCTGGGACGTGGTGGCGCGCGAGCGGGTGAACGTCTTCGGGACGAGCGCGAAATGGCTGTCGCTCTCCGAGAAGGCGGGGAGCACGCCGCGCACGACGCACGAGCTCTCGGCGCTGCGGGCGATCCTCTCCACAGGAAGCCCGCTCGCCGAGCCCGGCTTCGATTACGTGTACCGCGACGTGAAGTGCGACGTCCGGTTGAGCAGCATCAGCGGCGGCACGGACATCATCTCCTGCTTCGCGCTCGGCGAGCCCACGCTGCCGGTCTACCGTGGCGAGCTGCAGACGCGCGGCTACGGGATGCGTGTCGAGATCTTCGATGCGGGGGGACACAGCGTCGTCGGGCAGCAGGGCGAGCTCGTGTGCACGGCGCCATTCCCGAGCATGCCGGTGCGGTTCTGGAACGACCCCGATGGCGCGCGGTATCAGGCGGCATACTTCGACGTCTATCCGAATGCGTGGCGCCACGGCGACTGGGCGGAGCTGACCGCACACGGCGGACTGGTGATCTACGGCCGCAGCGACGCGACGCTCAACCCGGGTGGCGTTCGCATCGGCACGGCGGAGATCTACCGGCAGGTGGAGCAGCTTCCGGAGGTGGTGGAGAGCCTCGTCATCGGGCAGCGGGTGCCCGGCTCGGATGGACTGGAGGAACGCGTGGTGCTGTTCGTCCGGCTGGCGAAGGGGGTGGGGCTCGACGACCTGTTGCGCGAGCGAATCCGGCGGCACATCCGCGAGCACGCCACACCGCATCACGTGCCGGCGCGCATCGTCCAGGTGTCCGACATTCCGCGCACGATCAGCGGGAAGATCACCGAGCTCGCCGTGCGCGACGTGGTGCATGGCCGCCCGGTCAGGAACGTGGACGCCCTGGCGAATCCGGAGGCGCTGGCGCTGTTCCGCGACCTTCCCGAACTGGCCTCCTGAGCGCGGCGGAGGCGCTGCGCGGTAGTGATGGCCCGCGCTGGCAGTTAACTTCAGGCAGTCACCAATCAGGGAGTCGAATCATGGCCACGATGGTCGAGCGGGCGGCTGAGGTGCACGACACCTTCCCGATCAATGGGACAGACTACATCGAGTTCTACGTGGGGAACGCGAAGCAGGCGGCCCACTTCTACCAGTCGGCCTTCGGCTTCCAGCTCGTCGCCTACCGCGGGCCGGAGACTGGGCAGCGCGATCGCGCCAGCTACCTCCTCCAGCAGGACAAGATCCGCTTCCTCCTCACGACGGCCATCCGCCCCGACCTGAGCAGGGAAGCGGAACAGATCGCCGAGCACGTGCACAAGCACGGCGATGGCGTGCGCGACCTTGCCCTCTGGGTGGACGACGCACGCGACGCCTTCGAGAAGGCCACCGAGCGCGGCGCCGAGCCCGTGCACGAGCCGGTGGTGTTCCACGACGACCAGGGCGAGATCGTCGTCGCCGCCATCAGGATTTACGGCGACACCATCCACTCGCTCGTGGAGCGCAGGAACTACCGCGGCCTGTTCATGCCCGGCTTCGTTCCCGTGCACCCGCACTACAACCCGACGGGGGTGGGCCTCAAGTACGTGGACCACTGCGTCGGGAATGTCGAGCTGGGCAAGATGAACGAATGGGTGGAGTTCTACTCGCACGTCATGGGCTTCCGGAACCTGCTCACCTTCGACGACAAGACCATCAGCACCGAGTACTCCTCGCTGATGAGCAAGGTGATGGCGAACGGGAACGACCGGATCAAGTTCCCGATCAACGAGCCGGCGCAGGGGAAGAAGAAGTCGCAGATCGACGAGTACCTGGAGTTCTACCAGGGGCCGGGCGTGCAGCACATGGCGCTGGCCACCGATGACATCATCCGCACGGTGACCGAGCTGAAGGATCGCGGGGTACAGTTCCTCTCCGTGCCGACCACGTACTACGACGACCTGCAGAAGCGCGTCGGGAAGATCGACGAACCGGTGGGCGAGCTGGCGAAGCTCGGCATCCTCATCGACCGCGATCCGGACGGCTACCTGCTGCAGATCTTCACCAAGCCGGTCGAGGATCGCCCGACCGTCTTCTACGAGATCATCCAGCGCAAGGGCGCCAAGAGCTTCGGCGCCGGGAACTTCAAGGCCCTGTTCGAGGCGATCGAGCGCGAGCAGGAGCTGCGGGGGAATCTCTGATCGCTGACGGTGACTGAAAAGCGTGAGGAACGGAGAAGGCCGGATGGGACGGAAAAGGCCGGATCAGCGCAGGGCACTCATGCTCTCATCCGGCAGTTTCAGTTCTCATCCGGCAAATCCGTTCCAACCGCTCTTGTGAACGCTGACGAAGCCAGATCGGTGACGCACTGATGCCATACTACCACACCCTGGGCAAGATCCCGAAGAAGCGCCACATCGCCTTCCGGAAGCCCGATGGCGGATTGTACGCGGAGCAGCTCGTCGGGCATGAAGGGTTCACCGGGACCTCGGCGCTGCTCTATCACGTCCATCCGCCCACGACCGTGAAGTCGGTGAAGCGGCTGAAGGAAATGAAGTACGAGTCGGACCAGGACAGTACCCTGCGACACCGTCACTTCCGGACCGCGCAGGCGAAGAAAGGGGGCAGTCCCACCATGGACCGCACGCCGCTGCTGTTCAACGACGACGTGGCGATGCTGTACGTGGAGCCCGACCAGGTGGACGAGCACTTCTACCGCAACGCCCAGGCGGACGAGGTGGTGTACGTCGCGAAGGGGAAGGGGAACCTCGAGACCCAGTACGGCGACCTGCCCTTCGGGGAGGGTGACTACCTCGTCATCCATCGCGGCATCATGCACCGCTACCGGTTCGACACGTCGGAGCCGGCCAAGCTGCTGATCATGGAAGGGCGCGGGCACGTGCGTCCCCCCAAGCGCTACCGGAACGAGTTCGGCCAGCTCGTGGAAGGCGCACCGTACTCGGAGCGCGACATCCGCATTCCGCGCGAGCTGAAGACCTACGACGAGAAGGGTGACTTCCGCATCCTCGTCAAGCAGTACGACGGGATCAACGAGATCATCCTCGACCATCACCCGCTCGACGTCATCGGCTGGGACGGGCAGTTCTATCCGTGGGCGTTCAACATCCGGGACTTCGAGCCTATCGTCGGCCGGGTGCATCAGCCGCCGCCGGTGCACCAGACGTTCCAGGGCGACGGCTTCGTGATCTGCTCCTTCTGCCCGCGCCCGTACGACTTTCATCCCGAGGCGATCCCGGCGCCCTATAACCACAGCAACGTGGACTCCGACGAGGTGTTGTACTACGCGTCGAGCGAGTTCATGAGCCGCAAGGGGATCGAGTTCGGCTCCATCACGCATCACCCCGACGGCATCCCGCACGGCCCGCATCCCGGACGAGCCGAAGCGTCCATTGGCGCGAAGAGCACCGACGAGCTGGCGGTGATGATGGACACCTTCCGCCCGCTGAAGGTCGCGAAGCAGGCGCTCGACATCGAGGACCCGTCATACCATCGCAGCTGGCTCGACGGCCAGCACGACGCCTTCAATCCGCCGACGAGCTGACGTGACTGCCTCTCCCCCACGTGCCGGTGGCAGCAGGATCGCCGCACCGACTGTCATCGAGCCCGCCCAGGCGGCGACGCTCGTTCCCGAGCTGACGACCACCGAGCACCCGAAGGTCTGGGTGTATCGGTACGAGCATCCGACTGCCGGCTGGCGGTTGAGCATCGCGACGCACGCGGAACCGGGGTCGGACAAGCTCTCGCTCGGTGGCTTCCGCATCGCGCCGGAGGCACGCACGTCCGCGCCCGGCTTTGACAGCGACAAGGAGGCGATCGGCCTCGCGATCGGGATGGAGGAGAAGGTCTACTGGTCGCGGCTCATCCACGTCGGCGGCCCCCTCGCGCTGCGCGACCGGGGGCGCATCGTCGGCGGCAAGTGCGTGCTGCATCCCACTCCGGACTCACGCGTCGGCCAGCCGCGCGACTTCGAGATGCTCGACTTCGCCATCGCCTGCTTCACGGACGTGGAAGCGCGCTACGGATTCTGCCTCACCACCGGGCAGGACCTCGGCCACGGCGTCATGTCGGATGGGCACACGCAGTCGCTCGAGTACCTCAACGCGCGATTCAAGGGGAGCGTCGTCGCCGACACCTCCAAG
>DASURL010000148.1:0-2512 GCA_036280075.1 Gemmatimonadaceae bacterium
CCATGCGCGCGTCGATGACGGCGACATGGAGGACGGCGGCTCCTTCGCCCGAGGGCAGCCGGTCGAAGCGCAGCTCCGCCGGCAGCAGCACGGCGCGCGCCGACTCCTGCAGCGCCACCATCGTGCGGAGCTGCGTGGCCAACGCCCCACCCACGCGATCGCCCGCCACCACCTTGGGACTGGCGAGCCCGCGCGCGTCCAGCCTGTACGGATCGACGGCGTAGGTCGGGTTGAGCTTCGAGGCCCGCTCGAGCGCCTCCGGGAAGACCCACTGCTTGTCCACGCCGCGCGCAGCGAGCTCGGCGCGAATGGAATCGTCCAGTGCGCGCAGCAGCTCACGCGACCGTGGAACCTGCGCCGCCCAGCCCAGGGCATCGGTCTCGCGGAGCATCTGGGTCGGGGCCACGACCACCTGCTGCGACTGCAGCGCGGTGAGCGGCCGGGCGGGGGCCGGTGGCGCCGCCGGCGTGGGCGCCGGCCTGGCGCACGCGCCGAGGGCAAGCGAAAGGGCGCAGAGAAGTGAGGATGTCGATCGCACGGTGCGGGGCGAGGGTGTGATCGTAACCTAAACGGCGAACCCAGCCCGGGCGACGCATTGACCATCTCCCTCGCCCGGGGCATGTTGGCGCCCATGCCAGCCTCTGCCGCCCTGGCGCGGCCGCCGCGCCGCGCCCTCAGCCTCCTCGCCTGGACCGCCGTGGCGCTGCTCGGCGCCTTCGCCCTCGGATGGCTCGCCCTCTCACGCGGCGAGCCGGTGAGCGCCGCGTGGCTCCTCGTCGCCGCGCTCTGCACCTGGGCCATCGGCTACCGCTTCTACGGCGCCTTCATCGCGGCGAAGATCTTCGCCCTCGACGACGCCCGCCCCACCCCGGCCGAGCGTCTGTCCGACGGGCGCGACTACGTGCCGACGAACAAGTGGGTGGTCTTCGGCCACCACTTCGCCGCCATCGCCGGACCGGGACCGCTGGTCGGTCCCACCCTCGCCGCGCAGTTCGGCTACCTGCCCGGCGTCCTCTGGATCGTCGTCGGCGTGGTGCTCGGCGGGGCGGTGCAGGACTTCGTGGTCCTCTGCGCCTCCATGCGCCGCGACGGCAAGACCCTCGGCCAGATGGCGCGCGAGGAGATCGGCCCCATCGCCGGCGTGACGGCCACGGTGGCGGTGCTCGGCATCATGGTGGTGCTCATCGCCGTGCTCGGCCTCGTGGTGGTGAACGCGCTGCGCTCGAGCCCGTGGGGCACGGTGACGATCGGGCTGACGATCCCGATCGCGCTGCTCATGGGCGTGCACATGCGCTGGCTGCGGCCGGGACGCGTGCTCGAGGCGACAGTCATCGGCGTCGCACTGCTGGTCGTCGCCTTGTACGCCGGCCGCTGGGTGGCGGCCGATCCCGCGCTGGCGCCGCTGTTCACGCTGAGCGGGAAGTCGCTGGCCATCCTCGTCATGGTGTACGGCTTCGCGGCGTCGGTGATGCCGGTGTGGCTGCTGCTCGCGCCGCGCGACTACCTGTCCGCGTTCGTGAAGATCGGCGTCGTGGTAGCGCTCGCGGCTGGGATCCTCATCGCCCTGCCGCCGATGCAGATGCCGGCGCTCACCCGCTTCACCGACGGTACGGGCCCCGTGTTCGCGGGCGCGCTCTTCCCGTTCGCGTTCATCACCATCGCGTGCGGCTCCATCTCGGGCTTTCACGCGCTCATCGCCTCGGGTACCACCCCCAAGCTGGTGGCGAGGGAGACCGACGCACGGATGATCGGCTACGGCGGCATGCTCATGGAGTCGTTCGTCGCCGTGATGGCGCTCATCGCCGCCTGCGCGCTCACGCCGGGTGTGTACTTCGCCATCAATGCCCCCGTCTCGGCGCTCGGCACCACGGCGCAGAGCGCGGCCGCGGCGGTGGCGCAGTGGGGGTTCGTCGTCACGCCGCAGGAGCTGGAGTCGCTGGCGCGCCAGGTGGGCGAGACGTCGCTGCTCTCGCGCACGGGCGGCGCGCCGAGCCTGGCGGTGGGGATGGCGCACATCTTTACACGCGCCCTCGGGGGCGAGGGCGCCCTCGCCTTGTGGTACCACTTCGCCATCATGTTCGAGGCGCTGTTCATCCTCACCACCCTCGACGCCGGCACGCGCGTCGGGCGGTTCATGCTTCAGGACGTCGGTAAGCACCTGTGGCCGAAGTTCGGCGTGCTGTCATGGCCGCCGGCCATCGCGCTCTCGAGCGCGCTCTTCGTGCTGATGTGGGGCCACTTCCTCTGGCAGGGGGTGATCGATCCGCTGGGCGGCATCAACTCGCTGTGGCCGCTGTTCGGGATCTCGAATCAGCTGCTGGCAGCGGTGGCACTCTGTGTCGCGACCACGATCATCATCCGCATGGGCAAGGCGCGGTACGCGTTCGTGACCCTGGTGCCGCTGGCGTGGATCACCATCATCACGATGACCGCCGGCTACCAGAAGATCTTCTCGCCGCTGCCGAAGCTCGGCTTCGTGGCGCATGCGCACCTGCTGGAAGCAGCGCGTGCA
>DASURL010000149.1:0-4497 GCA_036280075.1 Gemmatimonadaceae bacterium
TCGGGCCTGAGCTGCTTGAACTTCTCGACCGCCTGCACGCCCGTCTCCGCTTCGCCGACGACCTCGAACCCCGCCTGCTGCAGGATGTCGCCGACCATCGTGCGCATGAAGATGGCGTCGTCGCAGATGAGAACCGTATGACTCACTCGTTGCCCCCCTAGAGCAGGACCTGCGTGATCAGCATGTGAATGTCCAGTAGGACGACTACCTCACCCTCGAGGTGTCCAAGGCCGCGCACGAGTCCCCCGCGCGCGCCACCCGACGCCTCCTCCACCGGTTCCGGCGCGACGCGCTGGACGTCCATCACCTCGTCCACCGCTGCCCCGACCACCCGGGTGCCATGTTCGACGAGGATGATCGAGCGGGCGGCGCTCCCCTCCTCGGGCAGCGCCGCCCCCGGCTCCAGCCGTGCCGCGAGATCCAGCACGGTGACGATCGTGCCCCGGAGGTTCACCAGCCCCTGCACGTGGGCCGGTGCGCCAGGCAGCCGCGTGGCGCGGCGCCAGGGAATGATCTCGCGCACGCAGTCGATGTCGCACCCGTACACCCGCGGACCGACGCGGAACAGCAAGGTCCGCGTCGCCAGCGACGGGTCAGCGATCGTCGTCTCGGAAGAAGCCAAGGTGATCCAGCGGGTCGGGGCCGAAGCTGCTCGCGTCCTCCCCCGCCGCGCTCGCGAGGGCCGATACCAGCTCGGGCGGCAGGAGCGAGCGCAGCTCCAGCGGCGCCCCCGTGGCCGGGTGCCGGAAGCGCAGCCACGCTGCATGGAGGAAGTGCCGCTTCGGAGGAAGCCTGATCAGCCGCCGTCCGCCGCCACCGCCATACGTATCGTCGCCCACCACCGGATGCCCGACCGACGCGAGGTGCACACGGATCTGGTGCGTGCGCCCGGTGTGCAGGTGCGCGCGCAGCAGGTCCACCACGTCGAACCGGGCGAGCCGCACGAAGTCCGTTCGCGCCGCTCGCCCGGTACTGACGATTGCCATGCGCTTTCGGTCTCGCGGATCGCGCGCGATCGGCTTCTCCACCGTGATCCGGTCGGCATCGAGGTGTCCCCACGACAGCACGGCGTACCGCCGGACGATCTCGCGGCGGGCCATCGCCGCACCGAGCACCCGGTGCGCCCGGTCGGTCTTCGCCACCAGCAGGAGCCCCGACGTCTCCTTGTCCAGCCGGTGGACGATCCCTTCGCGGTCCTCTCCCCCCAGTGCCGAGAGCTCACCGCCACGCCCCTTGAGCGCGTTGACGAGGGTGCCCGACCAGTTGCCAGGCGCGGGATGCACCACCATCCCGGCCGGCTTGTCCACCACCAGCACCTCGTCGTCCTCGTACACGATGGTGAGGGGGATCGCTTCGGCCACGACGGGGCGTGCGACGGGCGGCGGGATCTCCACCAGGACCCGCTCCCCCGCCACGGGCCGGTAGCTGGCCCGCTCGGCGCGGCCCTCCACCGTGACACGCCCGTTGGCAATCAGGGTCGCGGCCTGGGTGCGGGAGAGGTCCAGCGCAGCGGCGACGTACAGATCGAGCCGCTGCGCGTCCGCCGCTGCGGTCAGCTCATGACGCGTCGCGCCGTCCGCGGGTTGGCCAGCGCCGCCGCCGGCGCCGGCCCCACTCACGCGTCCGGCCCCGGTGCCCCGGAGGGCACGTCGTCGCGCCGCGCCGGCGCGGTGCGCGGCGTCGCGTGGTCACGCTCCTCGTGCGACAGCGACCAGGCGAGCAGCAGCGCACCGATCGTCACCGCCGAATCGGCCACGTTGAACGTCCAGAAGCGGACGTCACCGAATCCGATGTCGATGAAGTCCACCACGCCCTGCGGCGAGCGGAACCGGTCCACCAGGTTGCCGGCCGCGCCCCCGAAGGCGAGCCCCAGCGCCAGCACGCGCAGCCGGTCTCCCGCTCGGGCGCCGGCGCCGGTCATCCGGTAGAGCCGCCACAGCACGATCAGCGCGATCACGGCGAAGCCGCCGAAGATCACGCGCGAATACTGCCCGAGCGACATGCTGAACGCCGCCCCCGGATTGTACGCCAGGGTGAACCGCACCACCTCGCCGATCACGCGATGCGGCACGTAGCGCGGCACCAGGAAGTGCTCGGCGAGCAGCTTGGTGACGAAGTCCACCACGATGACCGTCGCGGCCGTGCCCCAGAACAGCCGCGCCGAGGCGCGGGGTGGGGAGAAGGAATCGCTCAGACGGCCTCTCCCTGCTCGGCCGGCACCGCTACCGACGCGATCGCGCGGTCCTCCTGCCAGAGCACCCACGCCAGCAGCACCGCCCCCACGCTCACCGCCATGTCGGCCACGTTGAACGTGGGCCACCGCGTGGCGCCGACCCCGACGTCGAGGAAATCCACCACGCCCAGGTCCGACCGCAGCCGGTCGATGAGGTTGCCGACCGCTCCCGCGCACACGAGCGAGAGCGAGAGCACCCGGACCAGGTCACCCTCGCGCGAGCTCCGGTAGAGCCGCCACAGGATGGCGAGCGCGACGAGCGTGAGCACGGTGAAGATCCACCGCGACTGCGGGCCGAGGTTGAGCCCGAACGCCGCGCCAGGATTGTAGACGAGCGTGAAGCGGAGATACTCGCCCACCACCTCGTGCGGCACGCGCTGCGGCACCAGCGACCGGACGGCGATCGCCTTCGTCACGATGTCGAGCACCGTGACGATGGCGACCACCGGCCAGAACAGCAGGGCGTTACTTCCCCTTCGCATCTTCCTCCCGCTGCTTGCACTCGATGCAGTAGCGGGCGTGCGGGAGCGCGTCCAGCCGGTCGAATGCGATGTCGTTGCCGCAGTTGTGGCACTTGCCGAAGGTCTCCGGCGCGCGGTACAGGCGGCGGAGCGCCTCGTCGATGTGCCAGAGGAAGCGGCCGTCCTTGCTCGCAAACAGGAACGCCTTCTCGCGCTCCATCGCGTCGGTGCCCTGGTCGGCCATGTGAAACGAATAGCTGCTCAGGTCCCCGTCGGACTCCTGGGACGTGGCGCCGAAGGCTTCATCGTATTTCCCCAGCTCCTTCAGCACGCGCTTCCGCTCCTCGAGCAACCGCTTCTCGAAGTGCTGGAGCTGCTTCTTCGGCATCGGCTTGGACTTGCCGGTCTTGGTGGTCGCGTTCTCTGACGTGGCCATCGCTACTCGTCCCTGGTTAGGGCAAGGTCAGCGCGGATCCCGTCGAGATCCACCGTCTGCCTCGCCAGCATGTGTTCCTGCAGCTCGCCACCGATGGTGAGGTCGGTGGCGAGTACCTCGTCGGCGATCCAGCCGCGATGCGCCTCGGCTGCCTCGAGCACGAGCGCGTCGCCCGAGAGGTGGAGATGGATGCGATCGCTCACGGCGAGCCCCGCATCCCTGCGCATACGCTGTACCCTGCTGATCACCTCACGTGCCACCCCTTCCAGTCGCAACTCCGGGGTGACCGTCACGTCGAGCGCGGCGAAGAAGCCGTGCTCCTCCTGCACCACCAGCTCGCCCGACGCCCGACGAAGGATCGTCAGGTCGTCCGCGACGAGCTCGTGGGTCTCGCCATCCACCGTCACCACGAGCGGTTCCCCGTGCTCGAAGGCACGCAGGTGCTCGCTCGTGAACTTCGTCACCGCCTCGGCGGCGAGCGGCGTCTTCTTCCCGAACTTCTTGCCGAGGGCGCGGAAGTTCGGCTTCGCCTCCAGGGTGACGAGCGCATCGCCGCTCGACGCGAGCTCGATCGCCTTCACGTTGAGCTCCGCGGCGAGGATCGGCAGCAGCGGCTCGAGCGACGCTACATCCTCGCCCGGCGCCACGCACACCATGCGTGGCAGCGGCTGCCGCACGGGGATCCCCGCCTGCTCGCGCGCGCCGCGACCGAGGCGCGCCAGCTCACGCAGGGCAGCCATCGTGCGCTCCAGCGCCTCGTCGCGTCGCTGCCCGCTCCCCTCGCGGACGTACGACGCGAGGTGCACCGACTCGCCGGTGAGCTCCCGGTGCATCCAGTCGGTGATGAACGGTGCCACCGGCGCCAGCAGCCGGCACGAGACCACGAGCACCTCGTGCAGCGTGGCGAACGCCGCGCGGCTGTCCGCCGAGTCCACGTCGTAGAAGCGCTTCCGCGACTGGCGCACGTACCAGTTCGCCACGTCGTCGTCCACGAACTCCATGAGCGTGCGGCTCGCCGCGGTGGCGTCGTACGACGTCATCGCCTCGTCCACCGCGCGCTCCACCGTCGCGAGCCGCGAGAGGATCCAGCGATCGAGCACCGGACGATCCGCCGGCGCCGGATCCTGGTCCGATGGCGTCCAGCCGAAGTTCGCGTACTGCGCGAACATGCCGCTGTAGATGTTGCGCAGCGTGATCAGGAAGCGCCCCGCGCCCTGGCGGATCACCGCTTCGTCGAAGCGCCGCTCCTCCCACACCTTGCTGCTGCTCACCAGGAACAGACGCGTCGCATCGGCCCCGTGGCGCTCCAGCACCCCCCACGGCTCCACGATGTTCCCGCGGCTCTTCGACATCTTCTTCCCCTCGGC
>DASURL010000150.1:0-20214 GCA_036280075.1 Gemmatimonadaceae bacterium
CATGCTCTACTCGGCGCTCACGGCGCGCGAGAACGTGGAGTTTTCGGCAAGGATGTACGGGCTCCGTCGTCCCGCGGACGCCGCACTGCGGGCGCTGCAGGCGATGCGCGTCGCCGACCGGGCGGAGACGCCGGTGCGCGCCCTGAGCCGCGGGCTGCAGCAGCGGGTGAGCATCGCGCGCGCCATCGTGCACCAGCCGCTGCTCCTGCTGTGCGACGAGCCATATACCGGGTTGGACGAAGTGGGCAGCGCCGCGCTGACCGCCGCGCTCGGGGAGCGCCGCGCGCATGGGGCGGCGCTGCTGCTGGTGACGCACAACCTCTCGGAGGGGCTCGCCCTCGCGACACACGCCGCGATCATGCGCCGCGGACGCTTCGTGCGGTTCGAGGAGCGCGGGGAGGTGGACGGTGCGTCGTACGCGTCGGCGTATCGCGAGCTGGTGACGGCCGATGTCTGAGTCCACGCTCGCCCGGCGGCTCGCGACGGACGGCGCGCCCGAGCTGCCCGGGCTGCTGCGCGCCACCTGGCTCGTGGCGCGGAAGGACCTCGCGATCGAGTTCCGCACGCGCACGGCGTTCTTCTCGGCGCTCGTGTTCGCGCTGCTCGGGCTCACGATCTTCTACTTCGCCTGGGACCCGACGGCCGTGGCGGCGATCGACCTCGCGCCGGGCGTGCTGTGGGTGATCTTCACCTTCAGCGGACTGCTCGGGCTGCAGCGCTCCTTCGGCGTGGAGCAGGCGGACCGCGCGATGGACGCCCTGCTGGCCGCACCGGTGGAGCGCGAGGCGATCTATCTCGGCAAGGCGGTGGCGAACTTCCTGTTCGTCGCCGGCGTGCAGGTGATCGCCATTCCCGCCGTGGCGCTGTTCTACAACGTGCCGCTTGGCAACATCTGGCTCGCGCTCACGGGGATCGCCCTGCTGGCGGCGCTGGGGATCGTGGCCGTGGGGACGCTGTTCAGCGCGATGGCGGTGAACACGCGCCTCGCCGAGCTGCTGCTGCCGATGCTGTCGCTCCCCTTCTTCGTGCCGGTCGTGATGACGGCGGCGCAGACGACCTCGCGCCTGCTGGCCGGCAGGCCAGAGGCGGAGGCGTGGCCGTGGCTGCGCATCCTGCTCGGCTTCGACCTCGTGTTCGTGCTGGCGTGCGCGATCGCTTTTCCCTACACACTCGACGAATGACGACACCAACCACCGGTCGCGGCGCGCCCGCGAACGTGGCAGGAGTGGGCCCTGGCTCCGCCACGGTGACGACGATCCAGGGAAGGCGCCCGCTCATCGACGCGTGGATCATCCTCGCCGCGATCGCCGTGGTCGCGGCGTACGTGCGGGTGATCTGGTTCACGCCCGCCGAAGCGACGCAGGGGCTGGCGCAGAAGATCTACTACCTGCACCTGCCGGCGGCGCTCAATGCGTACCTCGCGTTCGGCGTGGTGTTCGTGACGTCCATCGTCTACCTGTGGCTGCATGAGGAGCGCGCTGATCGGGTTGCCGAGGCGTCTGCCGAGGTAGGGCTGCTGTTCACCACCGTGGTGCTCACCACCGGTCCGATCTGGGGAAAGCCGATCTGGGGCACGTGGTGGACGTGGGATGCGCGGCTCACCCTCACGCTCTTCCTGTGGTTCATCTACGCGGGATACCTCGTGTTGCGTGGCGCCATCGTCGAGCCGTCGCTGCGCGCGCGGTACTCGGCGGTGCTCGGCATCCTTGGCGCGCTGCTGATCCCGTTCATCCACATGAGCGTGTACCTGTTCCGCACGCTGCACCCGATGCCGATCGTGCTCAAGCCCGACCGCCCGTCGCTGCCGCCGGAGATGCTGCACACGTTGGTGTTCAGCTTCGCCGCGTTCGTGCTCGTGTATCTCGCGCTGGTGCGCGCGCGCTACCGCCTTGGCGTCGACCGCGCGCGCGTGGCCGAGCTCGAGGCCTCGCTCGAGGGAGGACGCTGAGATGGCCCAGACTGCGGGATACTACCACGCCGCGTACATCGTGGCCGGCGCGCTCTACGTGCTGTACACGCTGAGCCTCGTCGTGCGTCGTCGGCGCGTGCAGCAGCGCCTCGACGCCCTCGAGCGCGGCGCGGGACGCTGATGGCGGAGGAGCAGTCGAAGGCGCGCGGCATCGTCTACCTCGCGGGCGCCGGCCCGGGTGATCCCGGGCTGCTCACCGTGCGCGCGCGCGACCTGCTCGCCTCGTGCGACGTGATCGCCACCGACGCGCTGGCCAACCCGGAGATCGTGGCGGCGGCCCGCGCCGCGAACCCGGATGTGGACGTGCTCGACGTGGGGAAGCGCGGCGGCAGCGAGCGCTCGGCGAGCCAGGATGACATCAACGCGCTGCTCGTGCGGCTCGGCCGCGAGGGAAAGCGTGTCGTGCGGCTCAAGGGGGGCGATCCGCTCGTGTTCGGTCGCGGCAGCGAGGAGGCGCAGGCACTCGCGAAGGCCGGCGTGGCGTTCGAGATCGTGCCCGGCGTGACGGCGGGTGTGGCTGCACCGGCGTACGCGGGGATTCCCGTCACGCATCGAGGCGTGGCGACGTCGGTCACCTTCGTCACCGGCCACGAGGATCCCTCCAAGCCGGAGACCCAGACCGACTGGAGCGCCCTCGCGCGCGCCGGCGGGTCGATCGTGCTCTACATGGGCGTGAAGACGCTGCCGCGCATCGCCGGCGCGCTGATGCGGGGCGGGATGTCGCCCGACACGCCGGCGGCAGCGGTGCAGTGGGGGACGCACGCCCGGCAGCGCACCGTGTCGGCCACCATCGCCACGCTCGCCGACGCCGTGGCGCGCGAGGGATTGAGCGCGCCGGTCATCACGATCATCGGCGACGTCGTGTCGCTGCGAGAGGAGGTCGGCTGGTTCGAGACGCGGCCACTGTTCGGCAGGCGCATCGTCGTGACGCGCGCGTCGGCGCAGGCGGGTGGCTTGCGGACGCGGCTCGCCGAGCTGGGTGCGCAGGTGCTGGACGTCCCGGCGCTGCGCATCGAGCCCATGGATCCGGCCCCGCTGCGGGTCGCGCTCGATGGCATTGCGGACTACGACTGGCTCGTGCTCACCAGCCAGAACGCGGTGGCGATCCTGTGGGACGTGATGCGCGAGACCGGCCGCGATGCGCGCACGCTCGCGGGCGTTCGCCTCGCCTGTGTCGGGCGCTCCACCGCCGCCGCGCTGCTCCAGCACGGCCTCGCCGCCGACGTGATGCCGCCGCGGTTCGTGGCCGAAGGGGTGCTGGAGGAGATGTCGAAGCGCGACGACGTGCGCGGCGCGCGCGTGCTGTACGTGGCCGCCGAAGGCGCACGCGACGTGCTGCCCGGCGGGCTGCGCGCGCTGGGATGCACCGTGGACGTGGTGACTGCGTATCGCAGCGTGTCCACGGGCGAAGGGGCGGCCGAGCTGCGCGACGCCCTCGAGCGCGGCGAGGTGGATCTCGCGACGTTCGCCTCGGCGTCCGCCGTGCGTGGCTACGTGGAGGCGGTGGGCGCGGAGCTGGCGCGCCGGGTGCCGGCGGTCTCGATCGGTCCCATCACCAGCGACGCGTTGCGCGCGGCGGGCATCGACGTCGTCGCCGAGGCGAAGGAAGCGTCGGTGGAAGGGCTGGTTGAAGCAGCGACGACTGTGGACGGCGGTGGGTCGGACGGTCGGGATGTCAGAAGGTCGGGAACGACCCGCTGACCTTCCGACCTTCCGACCTTCCGACCTTCCGACCTTCTGACCTTCTGACCTTCTGACCTTCCCGTTACTAGCTTTCCCTCGTGACCACTCCCCTCAAGATCGGCACGCGCTCCTCCGAGCTCGCACTTCGCCAGGCGCGCCTGGTGCAGGCGGCGCTCGCCGCGCAGGGGGTGGAGAGTGAGCTGGTCACGTACCGCACCGTCGGTGACAAGCGGCTCGACGAGCCGCTCAGCTCCATCGGCGCGAAGGGGCTGTTCACGCGCGAGCTGGAACACGACCTCGAGCGCGGCAAGACGCAGATCGCCGTGCACTCGCTCAAGGATCTGCCGACGGACGCGCCGGAAGACCTCGTGGTCGCGGCGGTGCTGGAGCGCGAGGACCCGCGAGATGCGCTCGTCGTCAACGGGCGCATCCTCGCCGCCTCGCTCGACGACCTGCCGCGCGGCTCGCGGATCGGGACCTCCAGCCTCCGTCGCCGTGCGCAGCTGCTCGCCACGCGCCCCGACCTGGAGGTCGCCGAGCTGCGCGGCAACGTGCCGACGCGCATCAAGAAGGTGGATGAAGGGCGCGTGCACGCCGCCATCCTCGCGGCGGCGGGGCTGCATCGGCTCGGGGTGCACCAGCACATCACCTGCTATCTGGACGCGCCGGCGTGGCTCCCCGCCGCGGGGCAGGGGGCGATCGCCGTGCAGATCCGCGCGGGCGACCTGGACACGAAGGCGCTCGCCGACGCGATGAACCACGAGCCGACGATGCACGCCATCGCCGCCGAGCGTGCGTTCCTCGGCGCGCTCGAGGGGGGATGCCAGGTGCCGATCGGCGCGCTCGCAACCGTGAACGCCGATGGGAGCGGCATGCTGCACGGCATGATTGCCTCCATCGACGGCAGCCGTGTGGTGCGTGGCAGCATCGAGCTCGACCACGCCGACCCGGCACTCAGCGGCATCCGGCTCGCCAATCGCCTGCGCGGCGAGGGCGCGACGGAAATCCTCGAGGGGCTCCGCCGCGCCGACCGGGTGCCGTCGCCGCAGCCGGAGTGAACGCGCGCCGGTGAGCGCGGATTCAATCAATCACGATGCCTGAGTTCCCCCGATATCGCCCCCGCCGCCTCCGTCGCACCGAGGCGCTCCGTGCGCTCGTGCGCGAGACGCGCCTGTCGCCGTCGCAGCTCGTCCTGCCGCTGTTCGCGCGGCCGGGCCAGGGGGTGCGCCAGCCGGTGGAGAGCATGCCCGGCGTGCACCAGACGTCGGTGGACGAGCTGGTGAACGACGCGCGCGCCGCTGCCGACGCCGGCGTGGGTGGCGTGCTGCTGTTCGGCATCCCCGAGCACAAGGACGAGCAGGGCACGAGCGCGTGGGACGACGCGGGCCCGGTGCAGCGCGCCGTTCGCGCGCTCAAGAAGGGGGTACCGCAGCTCGTGGTCATCACCGACGTGTGCATGTGCGAGTACACCTCGCACGGGCACTGCGGCGTGCTGGTGAACGGCGACGTGGACAACGACGCCACGCTGGCGCTCCTGTCGCGCGAGGCGCTGTCCCACGCCCGTGCCGGCGCGGACATCGTGGCGCCGAGCGACATGATGGACGGCCGCGTGGGCGCGATTCGCGACGCGCTGGACGGCGCCGGCTTCACGAACACGGCGGTGATGAGCTACAGCGCCAAGTTCGCCGGCGCCTTCTACGGTCCATTCCGCGATGCCGCCGAGAGCACGCCGCAGTCGGGTGACCGGCGCGGCTACCAGATGGACGCCGCGAACGCCGAGGAAGCGCTGCGCGAGACGTGGCTCGACATCGAGGAGGGCGCGGACATCGTGATGGTGAAGCCCGCTGGCCCCTATCTCGACGTGATCGCGCGCGTGAAGGCGGAGACCGGGTATCCGCTCGCCGCGTACCAGGTGAGCGGTGAGTTCGCTATGATTCAGGCAGCGGCCGAACGCGGCTGGATCGACCGCGAGCGCGTGATGATGGAGAGCCTCCTCGGCATTCGCCGCGCGGGGGCGGACGTGATCATCACGTATTTCGCCATTGAAGCAGCGCGACTGCTGCGCTGAATTCTCCCAGGAACACAATCATGAAGTATCGCGTCTTTCCCGGCACCGACATCAGCGTCAGCGAGGTCGGGTTCGGTACGTGGACCATCTCCACCGGCTGGTGGGGCGACAAGACCGACGCGCAGGCGGTGGACATGCTGCGTCGCGCGCTGGACGATCACGGCGTCACCTTCTTCGACGCCGCCGACGCCTACGGGAATGGCCGCGCCGAGCGCCAGCTCGCCGAGGCCTTCCGCGGGCGGCGCAGTGAGGTCGTGCTCGCCACCAAGATCGGCTACGACATCTACGATGAAGCCGCCGCCGCTGCGCGCCGCGGCCAGCAGGAGCTGCCGATCCGCACCGATCCCGCCTTCCTCCGCACCGCGGTGGACCGCTGCCTCGAGCGGCTCGAGACGGATTACATCGACGTGATCCAGTTCCACAACGCGAAGATGGAGCACGTGCGCAACCCGGAGATCTGGGCCACGCTGCGCGAGCTGAAGCAGGAAGGGAAGATCCGCGCGTGGGGCGCAGCGTTCGGGCCGGCGATCGGCTGGCTGTACGAGTCGGTCGAGCTGCTGGAGCGCGAGCCGGACATCAACACGATGCAGGTGATCTGGAACGTGCTCGAGCAGCACCCGGGCTCGGCGATGATCGAGGCGGCGCGTCGGCACGCGCCGAACTGCTGCTTCAACATCCGCGTCACCCACGCCAGCGGGATGCTGGAGGGGAAATACACGGCGGACACGGTGTTCCCCGAGAACGACCACCGTCGCCACCGCCCGCGCTCGTGGCTCGTCAACGGCGTGGAGAAGGTGAAGACGCTCGACTTCCTGACACGGGGGATGACCCTCGGCCAGGCGTCGCTCAAGTGGCTGCTCGCCGAGCCGCGCGTGGTGACCACGCTGCCGAACATCTACGATGACGAGCAGCTCGCCGAGTTCGCCGACGCCAGCGATCTCCCCGGCCTCACGCCCGAGCAGATGACGCGCGTGGAGGCGCTGGATGCGACGAACTTCGGCGTGGCCGAGGAGCCGATGAAGTACAAGGGCGCGATGACGCGTGAGGCGGGTGCGAACAGCGACCTGCAGGAGGCGCGCAACCCGGCGCAGCGACCGGTGGCATCCATGGCGAAGAGCGCCTGATGCTGAACCTCTGGCACGACCTCCCGCCGGGAGAGAATCCCCCGGAGACGCTGACGGCGGTGATCGAGATTCCGTCGGGGAGCCGCAACAAGTACGAGCTGGACAAGGCGAGCGGCATGCTGAAGCTCGATCGCGTGCTTTTCAGCGCGGTGCACTATCCGGGCGACTACGGCTTCGTCCCCCGCACGCTGCACGAGGACGGCGACCCGATCGACGTCCTCGTGCTGGTGCAGGAGGAAACCTTCCCCGGCTGCCAGATCGACGTGCGCCCGATCGGCGTGCTGAAGATGCTCGACCGTGGCGAGCCGGACGACAAGATCCTCGGCGTGCCGCTGCACGACCCGTATCACCAGGAGTTCTTCGACATCGCCGACATCCCGCAGCACCTGCTGAAGGAGGTCGAGCACTTCTTCCGCACCTACAAGGATCTCGAGGGAAAGCGCGTCGAGATCCTCGGGTGGGGGAAGAGCGACGAAGCGGTGAAGATCGTGACGCAGTCGATCGAGCGGTACGCGGAGAGGTACGGGAGGAAGTAGGCGCCCGAGCGGGCGCGGCTGCTACCGTACCGGCGCCGGCTCGCGCCGCTCCGAGAGCGCGACGATCATGCAGATCCCGCCGACGATGATGTTGAACGCCGCCAGATAGGTATTCACTGCCAGCAGTCCGGTGACGTACAGCGAGGCGACGGGCACGAAGTAGACGATGCCGACGAGGAGCAGCAGCGCGCCCACCCACAGCAGGTAGCCGCGGGCGTGCCGGCGCGCCGCCGCGAGCCCGATGAGGCCGAGTAGGACCTCGATGCAGGCGTGCACGAAGTTCGTGGTGAAGAACATGAACACCACGGGGCTGAAGAAGCCCCAGATGCCGGCGACGAGCAGGAACAGCGCGAGGATCCAGGCGAGCGCACGCATGCGGCAGCCCTCCAGCAAGCGTTTCCGGGTTGACGAGCCTTACGCCTTGTCGCGCGGTCGCACGGCCCCGTGTTCCACCGGCTCGATCCCGCGGCGCAGGAAGAGCTGGTCGTACAGCACCGCGGCGATGATCGAGCCGATGATCGGTCCCACCCAGTAGATCATCTGCCCCTCGAGCACGCCACTCACGACCGCCGGCCCGAACGACCGCGCGGGGTTCATGCTCGCCCCCGTGAGCGGACCGATGGCGAGGATGTCCGCCGTGACCACGAGGCCGATCGCGAAGCCACCCACCTTCGGCGCCTTCGGGTCCACGGCGGTCCCGAACACGACGAACGTCAGGAAGAAGGTCGCGATCGCCTCGGCGAAGATCGCCTGCCCGGTCGAGAGCTCCGCGGCCACGCTCTGGCCACCGAGTCGTGTCGTGTCCGCGATGGCAGCGGGGAAGATGGCCTTGAGTGCGTACGCGGCGAGCGCCGCGCCGAGGAGCTGCGCGATGATGTAGACGACGGCCATCATCGGCTCGATGCGCCGCGCGGCCAGGAATCCGATCGTCACCGCGGGATTGAGGTGCCCCGAGATGCGCATCGTCGCCGTCACCATGAGGGCGAGGATGAGCCCGTGCGCCACGGCCACGTCGAGCAGCGCGTTGGGGGCCTGGGTCTGCACCGCCACCATGATCGCGGCACCGCCGACGAAGACGAGAGCGAAGATGCCGATGAACTCGGCCACGAAGTGTCGCCAGCTGTCGCGCATGGGCAGGAGATCGGAAGGTCGGAAGGTCGGGATGTCAGGAGTCGGAACAACGCTACTGCACGTCACTCCGCCGAGGAAGGTCGCGTGCGGACCAACCGATGCGGCGCGCGGCGACGACGATCAGCAGCAGGCCACTCGCCACCAGCACGAGCGTCGTCGGCTCCGGCGTCGCGATCACGGTCGTCGACAGCGAGAACGCCCCGTTGAACGTCTGTCCGCCCCCGATGATGTCGGTACCGACGCGCAGCCAGTCGGGCTCGAGCTCGGCGCTGCGGATCCAGGCCTGGAGATCAGTCGTCATCGGCGGGAAGGGGGTGCCGGGCGACACGATGGGGCGCTGGGCGGAGAGCCAGAGGAAGGTGCCATTCGACAGACCCACCTGCGGCACGAAGAAGTAGTGGTTGGCCGGAAGCACGAACGGCGTGAGCAAGTCCACCGCGAAGAGGAACTGGTTGCCCGTCGCGAACCCATCGCCGCCCGTCATGTTGTTCGGCGACGGATGGATGCCGTCGACCACGGAGTTGGTGACGGAGAACCCACCGAGCGACGTGGCGGACCAGGTGAGCCCGCTGCCCGAGGTGCGAGTGTCGAAGGCGACGTCCGACGGCGAGTTGAGGCGCGTCGGCACGTTGCCCGATGGCGGGTCGCTCGAGTCGAGTGGAAATATCCGGTAGATCTCGACGCTCACCTGGGTGATGTCGAGGGCGCTCGCGCCGGTCGGCAGCAAGCCGTAGAACGACGCGCCGGTGATGGCGGTGGCCTCCTGGAGCACGAAATCATCGGCGGCCTCCCGGGCCGAGATCCCCGCTCCGCCCGGTCGTGAGGCCATCCCGAGTCGGCCGTCCGGCGCGTTGGTGCTGAAGACGACGGTCTGCTGTGCCTGGGCGGCGGAGGCGAGCAGCAGCGCCATGAGGGCAAGAGCTTTCATCGCGGTCACCTTGGCGAAGTGTGGAGACCCGGGAGCGTGCCTCTACGCTACTGCTCCACGTCCCGCCCAGTAAGAGCCGCCTGTCCCGGCCTCCCGACCTCCCGCCCTTCCGACCTTCCGACCTTCCGACCTCCCGACCTCCCGACCTCCCGACCTCCCGACCTCCCGACCTCCCGACCTCCCGACCTTCAGGTTCCCTCGTGCCGCTTCATCACCACCGCCGCGTTGATCCCCCCGAAGCCGAAGCTGTTGCTCAACGCGTACTCCACGTCGGCGCAGCGGCCCTCGCGCGGGATGTAGTCGAGGTCGCAGCCGTCCGCCGACACGTGATGGTTGAGCGTGGGCGGGAGCCACTTCCGCTCGAGCGCGAGCGCGGTGATCGCCGCCTCGATGGCACCCGACGCACCGAGCGCATGGCCGTAATAGGCTTTCGTGCTGCTCACCTGCAGCCGGTTGGCATGCTCGCCGAAGGTGGTCCGGATGGCCGTCGTCTCGGTGGGGTCGTTGAGCGGAGTCGAGCTGCCGTGCGCATTCACGTACGCAATCTCGCCGGGATCCAGGTGCGCGTCCTGGAGCGCCAGCCGCATCGAACGCGCGGCCTGCGAGCCGTCGGGCCGCGGGGCCGTCATGTGGTGCGCGTCGTTCGACGTTCCGTAGCCGACCACCTCGGCGTAGATGTGCGCGCCGCGCGCCTTCGCACGCTCGAGCTCCTCGAGCACGAGCACCGCCGCGCCTTCGCCCATCACGAAGCCGTCGCGATCCCGATCGAACGGGCGTGATGCGGCTTCGGGCTCGTCGTTGCGCGTGGACATGGCGCGGATGAGGGCGAATGCCCCGAAGCACAGCGGCGCCAGCGGCGCCTCCGCGGCGCCGGCGAGCATCACGTCGGCATAGTCGTCACGGATGGCGCGGAACGCCTCGCCGATGGCGATCGTCCCCGACGCGCAGCTCATCCCGTTGGTGCTGTTGGGTCCCTGCACGCCAAGCTCGATGGCGATGTTGCAGCTCGCCGCGCCGCCGAACACCACCAGCGCGAGGGTGGGATCCACCGCCTTCACGCCCTGGGTGAGGAACACCTCGAGCTGCTCCTCGGCGAAGCGGACGCCGCCGAGCGCCGAGCCCATCATCGTGCCGATGCGCTCACGATTCTCCGCCTCGAGGCGAATGCCGGCGTCGTCTATCGCCTGCATCGCGCTGGCGACGGAAAAGCAGCCGAAGCGATCGAGCCGCTTGGCCTTCTTGCGCTCGAAGTAGTCGGTCGGCTCGAAATCGTTCACTTCGGCGGCGTTGTGGCTGCGCCACATCGAGGGGTCGAACCGGGTCACCGTGCGCACCGCCGAGCGCTGGGCACGCAGGCCGTCCCACAGCCGCTCGCGCCCATTGCCGATGGGCGTCACTGCCCCGATCCCCGTCACCGCCACACGTCTGCGCTCTGCCACACCCACTCTCCCGGTCAGCCCTCGTGAAATCCGCCTCTCCCCATCATCCCGTCAGTCGCGCCTGTTCCGCCACATCGGCAAGGCCGGTCAGCGTGCGGCTGGCGATACCATGCACGAAGACGGGCCCGATCACCAGCGTTGCCGCCAGCCCGCCCACGCCCGGCACCGACGACGGCCCATCCCACATGTGCACGATCCGGACTCGCGTCAGCCCGGCCATCTCCTCGAACGTCCACTCCACTTCCATTCCGCGGGTCACACCGGCCACGTGGGTGTAGCGGATGCTGGGCGACCTCGGACCCCCGGGCGCATTCACCGCCATGCGCGACTGCCACCAGGTGGGCCACTGCACCACGCCGAAGGGGCGGTTGGCGCTCATGTCCACCACGCCGCCGCCATCGGCGCGACGGTCCACGAAGCGCACGTAGCGGTAATGCGGGAGCAGCGCCGGCCAGCGCTCGACGTCGGCCGCCAGGTGGAAGATCCGGCTCAGGGGCGCGTTCACCATCCGCTCGTCCACCGTTCGCATCTCGGCGGACGCGGGCATGGGGCCCAGCTCCAGCGGAATCCCTGCGCTCATCTGTCCGTCCTCCAGGTTGCGGTGATGCGGAATCCGGGGTGCCGGCGGACATCGGGCGCGCTCCCCGTGGCATGACGCACGTGTCGAGCCAGTTCCCTCGCGGTAAAGCCGCGCAGCACCGAGGTGAAGCCGTCGTGACGGGTGACCGGATGAAAGCCGAGGGGCCAGCTCACCATCCAGAACCCGAGCGCCGCCAGCCAGCTCCGGCGAAGGTCGCTCACCACTACGTACCGTCGCGCCACGCGTTGCAGTTCCCGGAGCACGCCGGGAATCTCGTCGTCGGGGAAATGATGCAGCACCTGCGAACAGGTGACCACATCCACGCTCGCGTCGGCAAAGGGAAGCCGGCGGGCGTCGGCGCAGGTGCCGGCGTCGAGGCGCGACCGAGCGGCGACGAGCAGCGACGCGGCCTCGTCGACGCCGAACGTCGTGAGCGCGACGCCGGAACGGCGCGTGCGCCTGGCGGCACGAAACGGGATGTCGGCCAGCCCGGTGCCGACGTCGAGCAGCGTGGCGTGCGCGCCGAGTGCGGGAAGGAGGCGCGACAGCTCGGCGACCACCGCGTGCGTGCCGCCGAGCAGGGTGTTGGAGCGCCGCACGTCGCGGAGCGAGCGCTCGCGCAGCTCCGGCGCGACGCGGGGATCGTCCAGGTGCTCGAAGCCGCGCCGGCGACGGGGCACGAGCACGGAAGGATCAGCGCTCGAGCTGGGCGTATCCGCCCCGGTAGTAGAGCAGGGGGCGTGCGGCGCGCGTGGAGGCACGCTCCACCTCGCCGATGAAGATGGTGTGGTCGCCGGCGGGATGGCTGGCGCAGGTGCGGCATTCCAGGTGGGCGAGCGCATCGTCCAGCAGCACTACGCCACTCTCCCCGCGCGAGAAGCCGATCCCCTCGAAGCGGTGCATGGACTCCACGGTGGAGAAGCGGCGCGACAGCGCCTCCTGGTCGGCGGCAAGGACGCTCACGCCGAACGCCTTCGAGGCGGCGATCACCGGATACACCGATGCGGACTGGTCCACGCACACCTGGACGAGTGGTGGATGCAGGCTCACGGAACAGAAGGCGCTCACGGTGAGGCCGGCGTCGCGGCCATCGGCGTCGCGCGTGGTGACGACGGTGATGCCGGAGGCGAAGCGGCCGAGCACGCTGCGGAAGGTGTCTGGGTCGAGCGTCATGCGTCGTGGCTGGTTTCGGGACGTCGCGGTCCCGGATGGCGAAAGAGATTCAGCAGGTAGCCGGGGCGCAACACCTCGCGCGCGGGCACGAAGTCGCCCGTCACGCCGACGAGCAGGTCGGCCATCTCCTTCCGCGCCTCGAGCACGCGCGCGAAATAGTTGATGGCCGGCGCGAAGCCGATCGCCGAGCCGATCAGCCGCTCCACCGTCCACTTGTCGCGGAACTCGGCGTGGCGCGCGGCGTCATAGGCGCGCAGCGCGTCGTCGGCGTCGCGGCGCGACGTCGCACCGAGCGCGCGCAGGGCGAAGGGCGCGAGCAGCTCGCCACCGCGCAGCGCGGCGTGGATCCCCTCGCCGGTGAAGGGATCGAAGAAGTCGGCCGCGTCCCCCACGAGCGCCGCTCCGGGCGCCCAGGCGCGGCGCGCATGCGACGCGAAGGGGCCGGTGGCCATCACCGGCGACACGCGCCGCGCCGAGGCGACTCGTGGCGCGAGCTGCGGGCGCTCGCGCAGCCAGCGCTCGTAGAACGCGGTGCGATCGAGGCTCACCTGCCGCGCGGCGCTCGCGGGGACGACCATCGCCACGTTGGTGAGCCCGTGGTCCACCGCGGCGAGGCCGACGTATCCCACGCCGCGCTCCACATGCATCTCGCCCCACGCGCCTACGTCGCCGAAGCCCTCGTAGTGTGCCACGAGCGCGAGCCGGCGCGGCCAGCGACGCCGCCGCGCGAGGCCGAGCCGCCGTGCGACCACGGAGCGCAGGCCGTCGGCGCCGACGACGAGCGACGCGCCGAGGTCGCGCGAGACGCCGTCGTCGTCGAGCACGTGCACCCCGCTCACGCGGCCGTCCGCGCTGTGGATCAGGCCCGTCACGCGCACCCGCTCGCGCACCACGGCGCCGGCGCGGCGTGCGACGTCGAGCAGGATGGGGTCGAGCAGGGTGCGGCGCAGCGCGAGTCCGCGGTCGCGGAAGGCGGGAAAGCCGTGCGAGGCGGCGAAGTCGCCACGGATGAGCGCGCCGTTCGGGGCGCGCACCACCATGCCGGCGAGGTGTGCGGCACCGGCCGCCTCCACCGCGTCGAGCGCGCCCATGTCGTGCAGCAGTCGCGACGCCTGCGGGCTCAGGTACTCGGCGCACGGCTTGGCGCGCGGGAAGCGCGCGCGGTCGAGCAGCAGCACGCGGGCGCCGGCGCGCGCGAGGGCGAACGCCGACGAGGCGCCCGCCGGCCCGCCACCGACCACGATCACGTCGTACGCCGTGGGATTGCGCGTCGTCTCCACCACCGAAGGCTAGACGACGGCGAGCGCTGCGGCCACCGCTGCACCGACGACGGTGGCACACAGGTTCACGAGATCGTTGTCCAGCCGGTCGATGCCGCCGGCATGTTCGGTCACGGTGCCGCAATCGTGGACCCGACGCTCGGTCGCGACCTCACAGCGAGGGCATCGCCGTCGTTCCTGCACGAGCGCACCGAGCAGGGAGTCGGCGATGGCCCCGGTGATCCCGCCGAGCGAGGCCGCCGCGACGTGCGGCGTGAGCCCCATGCCGAGCGCGGCGACGGCGATGAGCAGCGCGCCGCCGATCATCGAGAGCGAGCCGGCGAGGGTGACACCGCCCGACGTGCCGGCGGGCACGGTGCGCCAGTGCGTGACGGACCGCGGCTCGCCGCCGACGAGGGTGCCCACTTCGGTGGCGAGCGTATCGGCGGCGGAGGCGGCGAGGGCGCCAGCCGCCGCGGCGGCGAGCACCGGTGCGCTCGTGGGTGAGGCGTGCGCGGAGAGGAACGCGACGACGGCGAACACGCCACCGTTCGCCAGCACCTGGATCGCGTCGCGGCCGCCGGCCTTGGCCACCACGCTGCCCGTGCGTCGTGCCTTCGCCTCGGCGCCGAGCTTCGAGAAGGCGACGGCGACGACGAAATAGACGATGAGCAGGGCCGCCCATCCCCAGCCGGCCAGGATGCACAGCGCCCCGATCACGACTGCGGCGACCGCACCGGCCAGCGTCAGCGCGCCGGCGGCGAGGGCGAGGGCGGCGATGGGCAGGGCGACGAAGAGGGCGAGGAGCATTCCGGGCGGTGGCGAGTGCTGAGTAATCGGTGCTCAGTCCATCCTCGGGGAGAAACTCGGCTGGTTGCTCGAGATCAGGCAACCCCGTGCTCCGTTTTCCGTGCTGGGCGGCCCGTGTGGGGTCGGGACAGCACGACAGCGTTCCGTCCCCATTGAGTCCCACCCCCCCGAACCGCTACCTTCCATTCCTGCCTCCCATAACCGCTCCATGCTCGCCACGGTCGACGCCCTCCTCCCGCTCAGCCTTCTCGAAGCCGTCCGCGACGTAGATACTCCGGATGGAGTGCTGGAAACCGAGTTCGTGGACGAGCTGCGCAACAAGCGGTTCGGGCTCAGCGACACGGTCTACACACAGATCAAGCGCTATTCCGACGCCGTCCGCCGCAACCATCGGCCGGCGCAGGAGGAAGTCGTCGCGCTCGCGCGCCTCATCGGCCGCCGCCCCGATGCCGAGGCGGTGCTGCGCGCCGCCGGTCGCTACCTGGCGCACGAGGCGTACATGACCGTGCCGTCGGTGAGCCGAACGATGATGCACGTCCTCCCCGCGTTCGTCGCGCGGCCGATGGCGCTGCGCCGCGTGCGGAAGATCGCGAAGCGCTACCTCAACGCGAACATCCGCCGCGTCGGCACCTACATCCTGCTCGAGGTTCCGCGCTCCATCACGCTCGGCGTGGCGCCGGGCGGCATCGGCTGCGCGTTCTACGAGTCCACGCTGCGCGAGCTGCTCAAGCTGCTCGTCGGCGACACGGGCGCCGTGGAGCACACGCGGTGCGAGGGGCGCGGTGAAGGTTCGTGCGAGTGGCGCGCCGACTGGCGCGGCGCCACCGCGTAAGCCCTGCGTGATTCTCCTTCCAGAGGTTCGTCCATGCTGAATCGCGACACCCTCCCGGCGATCCAGCGCGCGCTGGCCGAGGCCGACATCGATGGCTGGCTCCTGTTCGACTTCCAGGGGACGAACCCGGTGGCGGGCGGGATGCTCGGCATCGAGGGAATGGTGACGCGCCGCATCTTCGCCTGGATCCCCGCCGAGGGCGTGCCGAGTGGGCTCGGGCACGCGATCGAGTCGGGCCCGTGGCGGAAGTGGCCGAAGGAGTGGCCGCTGAGCATCTACAGCTCGTGGCGCCAGCTCGAGGAGTCGGTGGGGAAGGTGGTGCGCGAGCGTCGCGTGGCGATGGAATACTCGCCGGGCGACGCGGTGCCGTACCTGGACCGCGTCCCGGGCGGGGTGCTCGACATGATCCGCGCGGCGGGCGTCAAGGAGATCGTCAGCTCGGGGGAGCTCGTGTCGCGCTTTTTCGCGGCGTGGACGGACGAGCAGCTCGCCTCGCACATGCGGGCGGCGGAGGTCATCCGCCAGGTCGCGCTGGACGCGTTCGCGCTCGCCGGCCAGCGGTCGCACACGCAGCGGCCCATCACCGAGCACGAGCTCATGCTGTGGATGCGCGACCGCTTCACGCAGGCGGGGCTCGTCACCGACCACGGACCCAACGTGTCAGCCGGCACCAATGCGGCGAACCCGCACTACGAGCCGTCGGCGGACCACCCGCGCGAGATCGTCCGCGGTGACGTGCTGCTCATCGACCTGTGGGCCACCGAGCCGGGCGGCATCTACGCCGACCAGACGTGGATGGCGACGCTCGGCGAGCCGTCGGCACGCACGGCGGAGATCTGGACCGCGGTGCGGGACGCACGCGACGCGGCCATCGCGCTCGTGCTGGACAAGGCGAAGGCGAACGAGCCGCTGCGTGGCGCCGACGTGGATGACGCCGCCCGCGAGGTGATCGAGTCGCGCGGCTTCGGCGAGTACTTCACCCACCGCACCGGCCACTCCATCGACGCACGCTCGCTGCATGGCGCCGGCCCGCACCTGGACAACCTCGAGTCGCGCGAGGAACGGCTGCTGATTCCGGGGGTGGGCTTCTCCATCGAGCCCGGCATCTACATCCCCGGCGAGCTCGGCGTACGGAGCGAGGTGAACGCGTTCATCCACCCCGGCCGCGCCGTGATCACGCCGGCCGAGTACCAGCGCGAGCTGATCGTGCTGTAGGGGCAGGCGCGCTGGCTCGCGCCTTGCCCTTTGGGACGCCACATCCCGAACGCTCATCCAGACATCGTGACCGCTGCCGCAACGCGCGCCGCCGCGCTTCGCCTTCCCGCCATTCTCGTCCTCTCTTCGCTCCTCCTGACCGCCTGCGGCGACGCCGGCGGGGCTGGCGCACGCAACCGGAAGGGATCGGCGAAGGGTGACGTGGACGAAGAGGCGACCGGGCCGGTGGTGATCGACAAGCCGGACGCGGCCTACAAGGCGGTGAGCGTGGCCTCGCCAGCCACGGTGAGCGGCACGGTGCGGCTCAAGGCGCCGCTGCAGCCGCTGGCGCCGGTCGCCACCGGCGCCGACAGTGCGATCTGCGGCCCCAGCATCGCCGACAGCTCGGTGATCGCGAAGGACAGCACCGGGCTCGGCAACGTGGTGGTGTGGATCGAGGGGGTGCGGAGCGGCAAGGCGCTCCCGATCGAGCGGCGCCTGGAGCTGGAGAGCCTGAACTGCCGCCTCGATCCGCGGGTGCAGGGCGCCGTGACGGGGAGCGGACTCAACGTCCTCGGCCACGACGAGTTCCGGCAGCACCTCCGCTTCATTGCCGCTGGCGACACCGCCGCGCGCACGATGGTCCTCCTCGGCCGCGACGAGCAGGTGATCCCCACCAATCTGCCTTTCGCGTCATCCGGGCTGGTGATCGTGCACGACGCCGACCATTCGTGGCCGCGCGCGTACATCGCGGTGTTCGACCATCCCTACTTCGCCGTGACGGGCCCCGATGGAAAGTTCACCATCGAGGGACTCCCGCCCGGCAAGTACACCCTCGCCACCTGGCACGAGCGCACCGGCAAGCACGAGCAGCCGATCGAGGTGACGGCGGGTGGGACGGTGAAGGCGGACGTGGTGCTGGACGGGAAATAGCCGGTGAACCGTGAACCGTGACTGCATCGGATAGGACACGGCTGAGAAAGCGGAAACGGCAGGATTCTCATTGAAGAATCCTGCCGTTTCCGTTCTTTCTGATCTTTTCTCCCAGGTGCCCCTTTTTTGTCGTTGACGGTTCACCGTTCACGGTTCACGAGCAGTTACCGGAGCTCCGCCCGATAGAGCTTCTCGTAGATTCCCCCGCCCAGCGACAGCGTTTCGTGCGTGCCTGATTCCACGATGCGGCCGCGTTCCAGCACGAGGACGCGATCCGCGCGGCGGACCGTGCGCAGCCGGTGAGCGATGATCAGGGTGCTGCGGCCGGTGAGGAGCTCTTCCATCGCTTCCTCCACGAGGCGCTCGCTCTCGTTATCGAGGCTGCTGGTCGCCTCGTCGAGCACCACCACCGCGGGATCCTTGAGGAACACCCGCGCGAGGGCGATACGCTGCCGCTGGCCGCCGGAGAGCTTCACGCCGCGCTCGCCCACCAGCGTGTTCAACCCTCCCGGCAGGCGCTCGACGAACTCCATCGCGTGCGCGGCACGGGCCGCCTGCAGCACGTCGGCCTCGCTCGCGTCGGGGCGCGCGTAGGCGATGTTGTCGCGCACCGAGCCGCTGAACAGCGCCGGCTCCTGCGGCACGAGGCCGATGGAACCGCGCAGGTCGGCGAAGCTCAGGTCGCGGATGTCCACGCCATCCAGCGTGATCCGGCCCGACGTCACGTCCCAGAAGCGCGGGATGAGCGACGCGATCGTCGTCTTCCCCGCACCGGAGGGACCGACCAGCGCCACCACCTCGCCCGGCGCGATGTCGAACGTCACGTCCTCGAGCGCGAGCGGCAGCTCCGGGGTGTAGCGGAAGTCCACGTGCTGGAGCGACACCGCCCCGCGCACCGGGCGCGCGAGCGGCGTCACCACCGCGGGCTCGGCCACGGTGGGCTGCGTCTGCAGGAGGTCGAACACGCGCTGGGCCGCGCCCACCGCTTCCTGGTAGCTGCCGAACAGCGAGGCCAGCGATCCCACGGCGGCAGCCACGGTGATGGCGTAGAGGAGGAACTTCACCAGCGCGCCGGGCGTGAGCGCGCCCTCCAGCACGAGCTGCCCTCCCTGCCAGAGCACGGCGACCACGCCGGCGAAGGCGACGAAGCCCACCACGCCGAAGAGCAGCGCGCGGTGCTTCGCCCGCTCCACCGCGCGGTCCACCACCTCGCTCAACAGCCCACTGTAGCGCGTGACCTCCTCGTCCTCGCGCACGAAGCTCTGCACGGTGCGGATCTGCGAGAACGCCTCGTCGGCGGTACCCATCGCTTCCGCCACCTTGTCCTGCACGCCGGTGCTCGCGCGGCGCAGCCGGCGCCCGAAGAAGAACGCCGACCCTACCACCACCGGCACCACGGCGAGCGTCGTCGTCGTGAGACGCGGGTGGGTGAGGGTGAGCAGGATGATCCCGCCCACCAGGAAGAGCGACTGCCGGGACAGCTCGGAGATCCACGTCGCCATCAGCGTCTGCAGCACGGCGAGGTCGGACGAGATGCGGCTCGTCAGCTCGCCGGAGCGACGCTCGGTGAAGAATCCCGGCGAGAGGCGCACGAGGTGGGCGAACACGTCCTCGCGCAGCTTCGCCACCACCCGCTCCGCCGTGCCGGTGAGCAGGTACACCTGCACGAAGTTCATCACGCCCTGCAGCGCGAAGGCGCCGATCAGGAAGAGCGCGATGCGGTCGAGCAGCGCACGGTCGTGCTTCTGGAATGCCGCGTCGAGCAGGCGCTGCACCACGGCGGGAAAGGCGAGCCCCACCGCGGCGGCGACGACGAGGCACACCGCGCACACGAGGATCCGGCCGCGGTAGGGGCGGACGCGGGGGACGAGTGCCTTCAGTGCGGTGGGAGCGACGGGGCGGCGCGACTTCGCGGCGGGAACGGCGACGGCGGGATCGGTCACGTCAGTGGGTCGCTGCTCCCGGGCCGCGCAGCCAGTGGCGCACCGTGGTCAATGATTGGTTGAGCGAATGGCCGGCGCGCGCCATGGTCTCGATCCACTCGAGGAACGCCTCGCGCGGCTCCACGCGCGTGCGCGGCGGCTGGCTCCAGTCCTCCGACGTCCAGATGCGCACCTGCACCATGTCGCGAGCGTCGGGCGCCCCGATGAGCAGCAGCCGCTCGGGGTCGCCGTGGGCGGGCCCCATGAGCAGCGGCAGCTCGCGCGGCGCGTCGCTCACGCGACCGCCCGGTCCACCACCATCGCCGCGAACAGCAGCGCGAGGTAGAGCAGGGAGTACTTGTACACCGACCACGCCGGCTTCACGAAGTCCGCGGCGCGCATCACCTTGATCACCCCCCACAGCAGCCAGCCGCCGAGCGCGGCCGCCATGACGAGGTAGGGGAAGCCGAGCGCCCCGAACGCCACCGGCAGCAGGGTGAGCGGCAGCAGGATGAGCGTGTACCAGAGCATGTTGCGCATCGTCTCCCGCTCGCCCCACACCAGCGGCGCCATCGGCACGCGCGCATTGCCGTAGTCGCGCTGCTTGTTGAGCGCGAGCGCCCAGAAGTGCGG
>DASURL010000151.1:0-8377 GCA_036280075.1 Gemmatimonadaceae bacterium
GGAGCGGGAGCCGCGGGCGGGGGCGCCGGCTTCGCGGGCGCGGGCACCGAATCCTGCTCGCCGGTGGCAAGGAGGTCGAGCCCCTGGGTGGCGCGCCTGGCGATCGTCGAGCGACGGTTCGCCGCCGCGCTGTCGTTCAGGTCGAGGAAGACGAGATCGCCTGTGGGCCGGTTCGGGCCGGAGGAACCGGGCTCCCGCGGCTCGGCCGACGGGTCGATGGCCTTCATCCGCGCGATCGTGGCCTGCGCCTCTGTCTCGCGACCCTCGTGCTTGTAGCGCTCGTAGAGCAGCTGCAACTGCTCCACGGCCTCGTCACGCCGATTCTGCTTCGTGAGCTGATCGGCGAGCATGAGGCGGATGTCGTCCTGGTCAGGACAGAGGTCGGCGAACTCCTTCAGCGCGCGGAACGCCTCGGTCGTCTTGCCGGACTTCTGCATCCGGTCGGCGTACTCCAGGAAGTTGGCCTTGGCGTCGCTCTTGAAGCCCTTGTGCGCGCTGATCTTGCCGAGCTTGTAGTAGATGGACGCGCGGCCCGGCGAGCTGCGGAGGATCTTGTTGCAGAGCGCGATGGCGTTGTTGTAGAAGCCCGTGTCCACGTAGTGGTCCACGGCCCTCTCGTAGCAGTCCACTGCGTCGGCGACGTTGCCCTGCTTCAGGTGGAGATCTCCCACCCGGTTGAACAGGGCGACGTCCACCTCCTGGTCGGAGCCCCGAAAGCTCTCGAGAATTTCCGCGTAGACCGCCAGCGCCTTGTCGAACTGTTTCTTCAGCTCGAGCTCGGCTGCCTTTTTTTTCAGCTTGGCGACATCAGGCATCGGCGAGGGGCGGGGTCCGCGAAGGGCGTGCCCGGCCTCGCGCAGGAGGGGGGCTCAGCGGGGAAAAGTTAGCGCTAAGTGGTGGACGTGACAAGGTTTGCCGCGCGCCCACGAGGCTCGACAGCGGCCCGCGCCGTACCAGTATGGCAGCTCGCGCACATCCTCGAGGTCCCACAGTGCCAGGTCGGCGGAAAAGCCCGGCGCGAGCTGTCCCACGCGATCCGACATTCCCAGCGCCCCTGCCCCGTTCACCGTTCCCGCCACCATCGCCTCGCTGGCGGAGAGGTGGAGCTGGCTGACGCCGAGCGTCAGGATCAGCGGGAAGTTCATCGTCGGTGAGGTGCCGGGATTGAAGTCGGTCGCCAGGGCGACGGGCACACCCTGCTCGATCAGCCGGCGGGCCGGCGCGTGATCCCGCTTTCCGAGGAAGAGCATGGTGCCCGGAAGTAACGTGGCCACGGTGCCCGCGCGCGCGAGCGCGGCGATACCGGCGTCGCTCACCGCCGCGAGGTGGTCCGCGGAGAGGGCGCCGAGCTCTCCCGCGAGCTCGGCGCCGCCGCCGGCCGTGAGCTCGTCCGCGTGGAGCTTCAGCTGCAGGCCGCCGGCCCGCGCCGCACGCAGGATCTCACGCGATTCGTCCACCGTGAACACGCCGGGCTCGCAGAACACGTCGGCGTACGAGGCGAGCGTCTCGCGCGCGATCACGGGCAGCATCTCGTGGACGAGCAGGTCGATGTATGCGCGGCGGCCGTCGGCGCGCTCGCGGAACTCGAGCGGGATCTCGTGCGCGCCGAGCCAGGTGGCGCGCACGCGCATCGGCAGGGCGGTCGCGAGGCGCGCGATCACGCGCAGCGCCTTGAGCTCGTCCTCGAGGGTGAGGCCGTACCCCGACTTCACTTCCACCGTCGTGACGCCGTGCGCGGCCAGCGCACGAAGCCTCGGCTCGGCGAGCGCGAACAGGTCGTCCGCACCGCGCGTACGCAGGTCGCGCACGGACGCGTGGATGCCGCCGCCGCGTCGCGCGATCTCCATGTACGGGACGCCGGTGGCGCGCAGCTCCTGCTCCTCGTAGCGCGCGCGGCCGAAGATGGCGTGGGTGTGCGAGTCCACGAAGCCGGGCGTGAGGAGGCCTCGCTGGCAGTCGACGACCTCGGCGTCAGGCGCCGATCGGCGAAGCGCGGCTTCCTCGGCCACGGCGGCGATCCGCTCTCCCTCGACGAGCACCGCGACGCCGCGCCGCACGGCGGCGTCGCCCATCTCGGCGCCGCGCCGCGGGCGCGCGGGACCGGCGCAGGTCACCACCTGGCCCGCGTTGACGAACAGGAGCCGCTCGCCCATCACATGGCGGCGCGCGGGCGGCCCATGACGTCCTGCACGCGCGACCACTCCAGTGGCGCCTGCGCCTCACCGCGGCAGGCGTAGAAGCACTTGTTGCAGGCGATCGGCTCGTACTTCCTGAAGTCGCGCCAGTGGAAGTCCGCCGGAAAGTCCGGGCACCGCTTCACGTGACCGGTCGGGTCCAGGTGAATGGTGCGCATGCCGGAGCGGCACGGCTCCGTGAGCTCGCCGCGGACGTAGCGCGGGATCTCCCGCAGGTACATGTCCGAGCTCGTGATCACGCCGCGGCGGCGGCGCTTGTAGGCGAGCAGCTGGGCGATCACGTCGTCCACGGCGCGAAAGTGCGCGTCGTTCAGGAGATGGTCGCGATTGCCGTTCTTCGCGTCGGTGTAGACGCTGAAGTTCACCCCGCAGCCGAGCGACTCCGCCCGGTGCACGATCGGGAGGAGCTGGTCGAGGTTGTCGTCCTTGATGACGGTATTGAAGCGGATGTTGTCGATGCCGCGCGCGCGCATGCCGTCGATGGCGGCGAAGATCTTCGCGGTGAGACCGGGAATGCCGCGCGCGGCATCGTGTCGGCCATCGAGGTAGTCGAGCGAGATGTTGAACTGGTGGATGCCCGCCTCCCACAGCGACGCCGCGCGCTCCGGCGTGAGCATGGCGCCGTGCGTGATGAGCGTGGTGTACTTGAGGCCGGGCACGCGGTCCACCGCCGCCACCAGCTCCTCGAGGTCGCGGCGGAGGAGCGGCTCGCCCCCCGTCCACGTGACGAGCATCGGCTTGAAGAACCGCGCGGCGTCGGCGAAGGAATCGAGCTCGTACTGCTTCGCCGAGGCGGGCGTCTTCCAGTAATCGCAGAAGGCGCAGCGCGCGTTGCAGCGCTCGGTGACCTCGAAGTGCACGAGCACGGGGCGCCGACGCGCGACGTACCAGAGGTGCTTCGCGATGAACATCGGCACGTGATACGGCTTGAAGCGCGAGGTCAGCACGTCAGCGCCCCATCGGGATCACGATGCCCGTGCGCTCGGCGGCGGCGTGCGCTTCCTCGTAGCCGGCGTCGGCATGGCGCGCCACGCCGATGCCTGGATCGTTCGTCAGCACGCGCTCCAGCCGCACGCGCATCTCCGGGGTGCCGTCGGCGACGATCACCTGCCCTGCGTGCAGCGAGTTGCCGATGCCGACGCCGCCGCCGTGGTGGAACGACACCCAGCTCGCCCCGCTCGCCACGTTCAGCAGCGCATTGAGGATCGGCCAGTCGGCCACGGCGTCGGTGCCGTCCTTCATCGCTTCCGTCTCGCGGAAGGGAGAGGCGACGCTGCCGGTGTCGAGGTGGTCGCGCCCGATGGCAATCGGCGCCGAGAGCTCGCCACGCGCCACGAGGTCGTTGAGCGCGACGCCGAACGTCGCGCGGTCGCCCTGCCCGAGCCAGCAGATGCGGGCCGGCAGCCCCTGGAACTGGATGCGCTCGCGCGCGAGGGTGATCCAGCGCCGGAGGTGCTCGTCGCGGGGAAAGAGCTCGAGCACCAGTGCGTCCGTGCGCTCGATGTCCTTCGGATCGCCGGAGAGCGCGGCCCAGCGGAACGGGCCCTTGCCCTCGCAGAACAGCGGGCGGATGTATTCGGGGATGAAACCGGGGATCTCGAACGCATCGGCCACGCCGGCGTCGAAGGCGACGGTGCGGATGTTGTTGCCGTAGTCGAAGGTGATCGCGCCTCGACGCTGCAGCTCGCGCATCGCCTGCACGTGGCGCACCGCGGTGGCGGTGCTCGCGCGCACGTAGGCATCGGGATCACGCTCGCGCAGCGCCAGCGCCTGGGCGAGCGACATGCCGTCGGGCACGTAGCCGCGCAGCATGTCGTGCGCGCTCGTCTGGTCGGTGAGCACGTCCACCGGCACGTTCCGGCGCAGGAGCTCCTCGAGGGCGGGCGCCGCATTCATCACGACGCCCACCGAGAGTGCGCGTCCCTCGCGGCGCGCTGCCTCCACGAGCGCCAATCCCTCCTCGAGCGTCGACGCCTTCGCGTCGAGGTAGCGAGTGGCGAGCCGCTTGTCGATGCGTGCTTCGTCCACGTCGAAGCCGAGGATCGCCGCGCCCTGCATCGTGGCGGCGAGCGGCTGCGCGCCACCCATGCCGCCCAGGCCTGCCGTGACGACGAGACGGCCGGCGAGCGACCCGCCGAAGTGCCGCCGCGCGACCGCGCCGAAGGTCTCGTACGTCCCCTGCACGATGCCCTGCGAGCCGATGTAGATCCACGAGCCCGCGGTCATCTGTCCGTACATCATCAGACCCTTCCGCTCCAGCTCGCGGAAGTGCGTCCAGGTGGCCCACCGCCCCACGAGGTTGGAGTTGGCGATCAGGACGCGCGGCGCCGACGCGTGCGTGCGGAAGACGCCGACCGGCTTTCCGCTCTGCACGAGGAGCGTCTCGTCGTTCTCGAGCGCGCGGAGCGCGGCGACGATGGCGTCGAACGCCGCCCAGCTCCGCGCCGCCTTCCCGGTGCCTCCATACACGACCAGGTCATCGGGACGCTCGGCCACCTCCGGATCGAGGTTGTTCATCAGCATCCGCAGGGCGGCCTCCTGCTGCCAGCCCTTGCAGGAGAGTTGCGTGCCGCGCGGCGCGCGCACGGGACGCGGGCCGGAGACGGGCGGTGCGATGGCGGTCACGATCTCTGGTCCTCCAGCGAGAAGTGCCCGTGCTCGATCGCCTCGGCGAGCGCGGCGATGTCGGGCGCCAGCACGCGGTCCTGCTCCAGCCGCGGGATGACCTTGCGCACCAGCGCGTGCCCACGCGCGGCTCCACGGCCCGGCCGCAGCGGCGCCCGATAGTCGAGCCCCTGCGCGGCGCACATCAGCTCGATGGCGAGCACGTGGCGCACGTTCTGCACGACGCGACGCAGCTTCCACGCCGCCCCCATCGCCATCGGGACCACGTCCTCCTTGCTCCCGTCGGTGGGGATCGTGTCCACGCTCGCCGGATGCGACAGCACCTTGCATTCGCTGGCCAGCGACGCGGCCGTGACCTGCGCCATCATGAAGCCCGAGTTGACGCCGGCATCGGGACTGAGGAACGGCGGCAGCCCCTGGTTGAGGTCGGGGTGCACGAGCCGGTCGATCCGCCGCTCCGACATCGTCGCGAGGTTCGTCATCACGATCGCGAGCACGTCGAGCGCGAGCGCCACCGCCTGGCCGTGGAAGTTGCCCCCACTCAGCAGCTCCCCCGTATCGGCGAAGACGAGCGGATTGTCGGTGGACGCGTTGAGCTCGCGGCTGATGAGGCCCGAGCAGAAGTCGATCGCGTCGAGCACCGGGCCATGCACCTGTGGCATGCAGCGCAGGGCATAGGCGTCCTGCACGCGCGGGTCGCCGTCGCGGTGCGATTCACGGATCTCGCTGTCGCGCAGCAGCTCGCGGAGCAGCGCGGCGCTCGCCGCCTGGCCGAGCTGGCCGCGTGCCTCCTGGATCCGCGGGTCGAAGGCGACCGGCGTGCCCATCAGCGCCTCGAGCGACATCGCGCCCGCGAGGTGCGCGATGCGCCACAGGCGGTGTGCCTCCACCACGGCGAGCGAGGCGACGGCCGTGTGCGCCTGCGTGCCGTTGATGAGGGTGATTCCCTCCTTCGGCCCGAGCCGCACGGGCGCGACTCGGGCGGCGGCGAGCCGCGATGACGCCGGCGCCCGCTCGCCGTGCTGGAACAGCTCCCCCTCGCCGATGAGCGCCAGCGCGAGGTGCGCCAGCGGCGCGAGGTCACCGCTCGCGCCGACGCTCCCCTGCTCCGGCACCGGCGGATACAGGCCGGCGTTCAGCATGGCGAGCAGCGTGTCCACGAGGACGGGCCGGGCACCCGAGTAGCCGCGCGCGATGACGTTGGCGCGCAGCAGCATCATCGCCCGCGTCTCGCGCTCGGAGAGCAGCGGCCCGACGCCGGCGGCGTGGCTGCGCACGAGGTTCACCTGCAGCTCCTCGAGCCGGTCGCGCGGGATCGCGACGTCCGAGAGCTTCCCGAATCCGGTCGTGACCCCGTAGGCCACGGCATTGCGGTTCACGAGGCCGGTGACGACGTCGTTCGCCCGCTCCATCCGCGCCCGCGCCGCCGGCGCGAGCTCCACCCGTGCGCCCCGCACCGCGACGGCGACGACGTCGTCGAGCGAGAGCGATTGACCATCGATGACGACGACGCTCGGCATTCGATGAATGTCGAGCGTGCACGGGGGGAGATCAAGGGTTGCTCACGTGACGCACGACGGCCCTGCCCGGACACCGACCAGGCGCGCACGCCTCTCGACGCCCCTAGAATCCCTCGCTCTTGTACGTCTGCTTGCGGTAATCGAACTTCAGGTCCGGCTCGGCCTTGAGCGAGATCAGGAAGTTGAAGGCGAAGCTGCCCGTTGGTGACTGGGTGAAGGCGAAGATCGCGCGCCAGTCGTGCAGATCGCGCTGCAGCGAGACGATCTGCGTCGCGAAGTCGCGGTGCTCGAAGTCGTACTGCGTCTGCCAGCTCGCGGCCCAGTGGTCGGTGATGTTGAAGCTCATCTGCCCGCCCAGTGTCGTCGTGTTGGGCACGCGGTAGACGGGAGAGCCAGGCAGGCCCGACGTGTCGGATACGGCGTAACGGGGGTTCGTGCGGGCCTGGGCCACGCACTGCTCGTACTGCAGGCGCAGCGCGGGCGTGTTGAACGTCTGGCAGAGCACCGTCGGATCGTAGTCCAGCACGTTCGCACCGCTGATCGGCCGCTGCCGCTGCGAGGTGAAGTTCAGCGAGACCTGCCAGCCCTTCGTCACGGTCGGCAGGAAGGCAGCGGTGCGAGACGAGCGTCCCGCCACGGGCTGCGAGGCGATCTGCCGGGCGTAGCGGTCGTCGGGCGTCTCCTCCAGCTGCCCCTGCCCGGGCGTCGAGAGCGGCACCGCCTTGCCGAACAGCCGCTGGAAGACGGCAAAGGGATTCGCCGTGTTGCTGAACGAGAACGATGCCGTGACCCCTTCGCGGAACGGGCTGAACTTCGCCGTGTCGCTGATCGTGGAGCCCTGGAACAGGGAGTAGCGCACGCCAAGGTCGAACCCCGGAAGCAGGTCCGAGCGCACGGTGTAGCCGAACGACGACGTGGTCAGCCCGCGGATCGGGGAATGGGTCTGGTGCGCTCGCTCGAAGTCGTAGCTGAGCGCGTCGAAGTTCAGCGACAGCAGCTTGAGCTTGTCCCCCCCTTCGGGGCTGGAGTCGTTCACCGCCTTGGTCTTCGCCTCGACGTTCGTGCTCAAGCCGAAGGTGAGGGCGTTCTGGCGCAGTCCGCCCAGGTACCCCAGCCCGCCGTTCGGGCTGACCCGCGAATAGCCGCGCGCCGCGAGATACTCGTCGCTCACGTCGGCCGACGGCGCATACGAGTAGCTGATCGTCGGCGAGATCGAATGTCGGATGGCCGCGAACGGCCCGAACCCGCCGAACCGTCCGAACAGCGTTGGCGACGCAGACACGCCGAACGTCGCACGCTTGGACTGGTGGACCCACTCCCCGCCCGTACGCTCGTTCCGCACCCAGAACGGCCCGCCATCCACGTTCGAGAATGCCACCGACGGGCTGAGGTTGAACCGGTTGCGGAACAGGGGGGGCAGCGTGAACACCGGCGTCCAGTCCACGGTCGTGCTGTACGTCGTGGCATAGATGCGCTGGGTCTGCACCCCCGTCTGGACGTCGGTCACGATCGCGCTTTCCGGGTAGTCGTTGCGGCGCGACGCGATGGTGAAGTTGTTCCCCAGGCTGTAGCCGAAGATCTGCAACGGAGTGCTGAACGACAGGTTGCTGTCGTACGAGTTGCGCCGGAGGGTGTCTCCGAAGATCGTGTCCTGGCCGGCCGCCGTCTGCCCGAGCCGCCGCAGGAGGCCGAGCGACGATGGCTGGTCGATGCCCGTGACCTGATGCGAGGTGTAGCTCAGGTTCGGCGTCCAGACGAGCCAGCTCGCGAGGTTCAACGGGCTCGTGGTCATGCTGAAGGTGGGGAACGACTGATCCACCTGGGTGCGTCCCGGCGACTGGCTGCGGGTGCCACCGAGGGTGAAGTTGAGCGGCCCGACCTTCTGGTTGTACGTCGCCGACGAGTGGATGGTGGAGAGCACCGAGTACGGGTTCACCGTCGTCGCGCGATGCACGCGATCGTTGCTCGAGTAATTCAGGTTCATGCGCAGGGAGCTGTTGCGCGTGAAGTCCTGGGAGTGTTGCCAGGTGACGTTGG
>DASURL010000152.1:0-10827 GCA_036280075.1 Gemmatimonadaceae bacterium
CTCCGGGCCGCCCTCGCGGAATGCCAGGCGGCCCAGGAAGCGCTGCGGCACGACGCCACGCACGATGCGTTGACAGGGCTGCCCAACCGGGTGCTCTTCCTCGACCGCCTCGCCCACGCCGTGGAGCGAGGCCGGCGACACAAGGAGTTTCGCTTCGCGGTGCTGTCGCTCGACCTCGACCGGTTCAAGACGGTCAACGACAGCCTCGGCGTGCGTGTCGGCGACGAGGTGATCGTGGACCACGCGCGTCGGCTGGAACAGTGCGTGCGCGGCGAGGACATGGTGGCGCGCCTGAGCGGTGACGAGTTCGCGATCCTCCTCGAGAGCCTCGCCGATGACGCCGACGCTGGACGCGTGGCCGAGCGCATGCTGCGCTCGCTCGCCGCGCCGGTGGACACGCGCGAGGGCACGGTGTTTTCCACGGCCAGCATCGGCATCGTGCTCAGCTCCTCTGGCCTCGAGGCCGGCGACGACGCCCACGTCCGGCTGCTCCAGCAGGCGGGCGTGGCGATGTCGCGCGCCAAGGCGAAGGGACGCGGGCGGTACGAGATGTTCGACCGTGCCATGCAGGCGCGCGCGATGGCGCGGCTGCGCATGGAGACCGACCTCCGCACGGCCGTGGAGCGCAGCGAGTTCGAGCTCTATTACCAGCCGATGGTACATCTCGAGAGCGGCCGCGTCACCGAGCTGGAGGCGCTGCTTCGCTGGCGGCACCCGACGCGCGGCATCGTGCCCCCGCTCGAGTTCATCCCCCTCGCGGAGGAGACGGGGCTCATCGTGCCGATCGGAAGCTGGGTGCTGGCCGACGCCTGCCGGCAGGTGCGCGAATGGCAGCAGCGCTTCCCGCGCGAGGAGCCGCTCACGCTCAGCGTGAACCTGTCCGTGAAGCAGATCGCGCAGCCGGATTTCGTGGCGCACATGGTGGGCATCGTGCGCACGAGTGGTCTCGATCCGCGCTGCCTCAAGCTGGAGATCACGGAGAGCATCGCGATCGACGATCCGGAGCGCACGCGCGGCATGCTCGACGAGCTGCGCGACCTCGGCGTGCGCATGTACCTCGATGACTTCGGCACCGGCTACTCCTCGCTCGGCCAGCTCCACCGGCTGTCGCTCGACGCGATCAAGATCGACCGCAGCTTCGTGATGCGCATGACCGAGGGCCCGATGCACTGGCAGCTCGTGCACACCGTGCGGAACCTGGCGCGGAACATCGGGGTGACGGTGATCGCCGAAGGGGTGGAGACGACCCAGCAGCTCGCCGAGCTGCGGGGGCTCGGTTGCGAGTCGGCGCAGGGCTACCTGTTCTCGCGCCCCGTGCCGGCAGGCGAGATGGAGCAGCTGCTGGAGCGCGATCCGCGCTGGTAGTCCGTCGGCGGCTGGCGAGGTGACAGAAAGTCCCCTCCGCAGCGATCGGGGTGCAGCGGTCGATACTCCGGACGATGCCGCGCGCGGGCCCGAGGGGAGCTGCGTCCAGCGCGGCGAGGACCGTCTTCCACTCGCCCACATGCAGATCAGGATGAAGTCGACCGGGAAGCACGACTGGACACTGCTCCTTCGTGTTCGCCCGACGCCTCAGTCGGAGCCGGAGTTCACGAGCCCGGCGGGTTCCTCCGCCAGCGTCGAGCAGCAGGAACGGCTCGCCGACTCGAAGCTGGAACGGCTCGCCGCCGAGCTCCGCGCGCTCGGCATCAGCTTCTAGGCACCGCCTCGGCATCCGGACCAGTCTCCCGCATCGTGACGGAATCGTCGCCCCGACAGCAGTTCCCCATGCCCGCAGGCCGCTCGATCACCTTGCGCCTGCCTCTGCTCATCCTCGCGCTGCTGAGCCTCGTCATCGTCGCGCTCGGGTGGTCGTCGTATCGGCACCTCACGGCGGCGCTCGAGCAGGCTGCGGGCGACCGCCTCTCCGGCGCCAGCGCACAGATCGTCGGCCTCCTGCAGACGTCGCTCGCGCAGGTGCGGAGCGAGGCGGTCGCCATCGCCACGGATGCCGTGGTCGTCCGTGCGGTCGAGCGCCGCGATGCTGGATCGCTGGCGGCCGCGCGCCCAATCCTCTCCCGCCAGACTGCCGCCCGCGAGCGACTGGTCCGGACGCTCTGGTCGCGCGAGTGCGAACCCGTCCTCACCGTGGGCGAGGGTGTGCCGCGCTCGGCCGAGCGCGATTGCCCCACGTCTCGAGCCCGCCCGCTCCCCGTGGAGCGCAGCGGCGGCGCCGGCGGGTGGGTCCAGCCATTCGTCGTGCAGGGAGATACGGTCAGCTACGACGTGATCGCTCCCGTCCTCTCGGCGTCGGGAGACACGATCGGTTACCTGCAGACGACGCGGAGGCTGCGCGCGAACGAGTCGGGCAAGGTGGTGGGCCGGCTGATCGGCCGCGACGTGGCATTCATGCTCGGCAATGCCTCCGGGCCCGCCGTGTGGACGGACCTGACCCGACGCGTGGATGGGCCGTCGCTGCCGGCGAACCACCGCGCCCGGTTCGAGTGGCTCGACGCCACGGCCACGCGCCAGTTCGGCGTGTCGCGCGACGTCCCCTTCGCGCCGTGGACGGTGTGGGTGCAGCAGCCGTACGCGCACGTGGTGCAGCCGGCGTTGCAGTCGCTGCGTGATCTGGGCGCCATCGCGCTGACGGCGCTGCTGCTCGCTGTCACCGGCGCGTGGCTGGTGAGCCGCCACGTCACCGCGCCGCTGGTCGACCTCACCGACGCGGCGGGAGACATCGCGCAGGGAAATTACCGTCGTCGCGTGCGGAGCGACCGGCGTGACGAGCTGGGCGTGCTGGTGCAGGCGTTCAACCGGATGGCCGCCGAGGTGGAGCACGCGCACGCGGAGCTGCAGGACCAGGCCGTGGAGCTGGAGCAGCACGCCCAGCAGGCGCAGGACCTGGCGCACGAGCTTGAGCTGTCCAACCAGGAGCTGAGCGAGACGCTGGAGGAGGCGACGAAGGCGCGGCACGAGATCACCCTCGCCGAGTCGGAGAAGAAGGCGCTGGAGGCCCAGTTCCTCCAGGCGCAGAAGATGGAGGCAGTGGGGCGGCTCGCCGGCGGCATCGCGCACGACTTCAACAACCTGCTCACCGTCATTGCGTCGTACAGCTCGATGGCCCTCGAGTCGCTGCGCGTGGACGACCCGCTGCACGCCGACATGAAGGAGATCCGCGGCGCGGCGGAGCGCGCGGCGCGGCTGACGCGCCAGCTGCTGGCGTTCAGCCGCAAGCAGGTGATGCGGCCGGAGATGCTCGACCTGACGAGCATGGCACGGGACATGGAGCGCATGCTGCAGCGGCTCATCGGTGAGGACGTGACGCTCGAGCTGAAGCTGGAACCGGAGCTCGGCATCATCTGCGCCGACCCTGGACAGGTGGAGCAGGTGATCATGAACCTCGTCGTCAACGCGCGCGACGCGATGCCGAACGGCGGCCACCTCGTGATCGAGACGTCGAACGTGGCATTCTCCACCGAGCTCTCGATGACGGAGCTCGGACGGCCGGCGGGGGAGTACGTGCTCCTCTCGGTGACGGACACCGGCACCGGCATGAGCGAGGCGACGCAGGCGAACCTGTTCGAGCCCTTCTTCACCACGAAGGGCGCCGGAGTCGGCACGGGACTCGGCCTCTCCACCGTGTACGGCATCGTGAAGCAGTCGGGGGGCGACATCCACGTCCGCTCGGAGCTTGGCCGCGGCACCTCGTTCCGCATCTACTTCCCGCGCGCGGAGGAAAGGGAGATGCGCCACACGCGGGAGATGCCGGTGCCCAGGGTGTCGCTCGCGGGCACGGAGACGATCCTGCTCGTGGAGGACGACGCATCGCTCCGCCAGCTCACGGCGCGCGTGCTGCGCGACGCGGGCTACGAGGTGCTCGCGCCCATGACCCCCACGGAAGCCGTGCTCGCCGGCACGCATCACGAGGGGACGGTGGATCTCCTGCTGACCGACGTCGTGATGCCGCAGATGACGGGACGCACGGTCGCCGAGCTGCTGGTGCAGCAGAAACCCGGACTGAAGGTGCTCTACATGTCCGGATACACCGATGACGACGTGGTGCGCCGCGGCGTGCTCGCCACGGACACGGAGTTCCTGCAGAAGCCATTCACTCCCACGGAGCTGCTGCGGCAGGTGCGCGCGGTGCTGGATGGGCGAATGGACACCTCCGGACCAGCGACCACCAGACAATAGACGACAGTCCATGCGCCACCAGACCGGCTCCCTCTGCGCCTGGAGTCGGTCTGGCAGCGCGTGGTCCATGGTCTGGAGCCCATCGTCGATGGTCCGGTGCGGTTGTCCACGCCACGTGCCCTGCTTATCGTCCACTCGATGCGCCGCACCCGCCTCTATCACGTCGGCCTCGTCTTCACGGCCGTCTTCCAGCTCCTGTTCCCGACCTTCGCGTCGGTCGCGGACGCGCGCGCCGAGGCGGCGTCGGAACGTGGCGTGCACGCGCACGTGGAGGGGCAGGGCAGCAACCGCTGTGCACCCGTGCACGCGGCGGATTGCGCGGTGTGCCGCGTCATCTCCGGCGCCGCAGCGCCGGCCGAGGCGCCCGAATTCCTGCCGACGACGCTGCAGCTCGTCGACACGTCGCTGCCGCGGCACGAGGGCGCCGAATCACTCGCCCCCGCGCGCCGCGCGCCCTCCCAGCGCGCCCCTCCCGCACCGTGAGCTGACGCCGGACTGACCGGCGTCACCCGAGATTCCTGCCGCGCGCTACGCACCCACGTGCGAGCGCTCGCGCGCCGCGCACCGTCCGGGACGCCTCCCGGCGGCTGTCGCGTCGTGAAGATCCCCCGCTCACGCAATGACTCGATGTGCGACTCTCACTGTGTCGCGCGTCCAGCCGCCCGGCTGGCGCGCGCGCTGCTTCTTCCCTTCGCTGCCTGGCTGCTCCTCACGCCCGCGCCTGCCCTGGCCACGGCGCCGACGCCACGGCTGACCGGGATGGTCAACGACGAGGCCGGCCAGCCGATCGCCAACGCGCAGGTGATCGTGACGCAGCTGCACCGCGTCGCCACCACGAATGACGCGGGACGATTCCAGTTCACCGGTCTTCCCGCGGGATCGTACCACCTGTCCGTGACCCGCCTCGGTTTCGCCGCCGCGCACGCGGACGTCACCATTCCCGAGCGCGGGCCGGACGTGCAGGTCACGGTGGTCATGCATGGCGCCGCCGTGCAGCTCACCGGGGTCGAAGTCACCGCGACGCCGATCGGTGCCGACCCGCGCGACGTGCCGCAGGCGGTCAGCTCGCTCGACGGACCCGACCTGTCGCGCCGGATGGCGTCGTCGCTCGCACAGACGCTCGCCAGCGAACCCGGCATGACGGTGCGCTTCAATGGTCCTGCCGCCACGGCGCCGGTGATCCGTGGACTGCAGGGCGAGCGCGTCCTCGTCCTGCAGGACGGCAATCGCGCCGGGGATCTTTCGTCGTCGGCGCCCGATCACGGCGTCTCCATTGATCCGCTCGCCGCCGAGCGCATCGAAGTGGTGCGCGGGCCGGCCTCGCTGCTGTACGGCAATCAGGCGCTGGGCGGCGTGGTCAACGTCATCTCCAATGACATCCCGACGTCCATCCCCACGCACGTGGACGGGTACGTCGCCACGAATGCCGAGTCGGTGAATCCAGGTGGCGGCGTGGCCGGTGGCATGACGGTGCCACTCGGTGCGTCGCTCGCGCTGGTGGCCCGCGGCGGCGCGCGCCGCACGGGGCTGCTGCGCGAGGGAGGGGGGAGCACGCTCGCGAACTCCTGGTATCACAACTACTACGGCGTGGGCGGCATCGGCTTCGGGAGCGACCGGTTGACGGGCGGCGTCGTCTATCGCGGCTACCGATTCGACTACGGGCTCCCATCGGCCGACGAAGAGCGCGCGAGGATCGACGGACGCCGTCACGAGCTCGCCGGACGTGCCGAGCTCGCGACGGAGATCGGGGTGATCGGCTCGCTGCGCGCCAGCGCCACGGCGCAGTGGTACTCCCACGCCGAAGTGAATGCGGCCACCGGGGCGACGAACACCAGCTTCCACCTGATGACCCAGACGCTGGATCTCCTCGGCCGGACGCTGGTCGGCCCGGTGTCCGGCGCCGTTGGCGCCTCGGGGTTGTTCAGGCAGTACGCGGCGCGGGGGGAGGAAGCGCTCACGCCGGCAGCGAACAGCACGGGGATCGGGCTGTTCATCTTCCAGGAGCTGCCGCTCCGGGCGACGGCTGGCGATCCCGATGCACGCGTGCCCAGGCTCCAGGTGGGGGGACGAGTGGACTCGTACCGGATCGACATCCCACGAGGCGAGCCGAAGTTCGACGCCTTCGCCGGACGGCATCGGTACGCGCAGCTCTCCGGTTCCGTCGGCATGAACGTGCCGCTGGGCAGTCACCTGACCGCTGCGGCGAGCGCCGCGCGCGCCTTCCGCGCGCCCTCGGTGGAGGAGCTCGCGTCAAATGCCTTCCACGAGGCGACCGGCACCTTCGATGTCGGCAATCCGTCGCTGGAGTCCGAGGTCAACGAGGGAGCAGAGGCCATCCTGCGAGTGCAGTCGCGCCGCGTCAACGGCTCGTTCAGTGTCTTCGCCAACGTGATCCGCAACTACATTACGCCGAACGTCGTCGGGGATACCGTCATCGTCGGCGAGGCGGGAGCGGTGTCCGTGCCGCTCAATCGCGTGTCGCAGGCGGACGCACGCATGCGGGGGGCGGAGGGGCGGATCGAAGCGGAGGTCATGCCGCACGTGGTGCTCGGCGCCATGGGCGACATGGTGCGAGGGGAGTTTCGTTCGACGGAGGTGCCGCTGCCATACATGCCGGCGGCGCGACTCGGCTCCCTGCTGCGCTGGGACGATGGCACGGTCTCTGGCGGCGTCGAATACCGCCACGCCTTCGCGCAGCGCCGGGTGCCGCCAGCCGTGTCGGAGAGCGACCCGGCAGGCATGCCGGGCGACGCATACGACCTGGTCAATCTCACCGCAGGCTACAACCTGATCCGGGATCGGCAGGTACACTCGATCACCCTGCGCGTGGACAACCTGTTCGACGAGCGCTACGTGGATGCGACGAGTCGCATCAAGTCGTTCGCGTTCAATCCGGGACGGAACTTCGCGCTCGTGTACCGCGTCATGTTCTAGCGGTACCGAGCGCGATTCACCTCGCCGGTCTCCACGGCCGGACTCCTGGTGGGCCGCCCCTTTTTCGCCGCCCTCAGCGCGCCGCGAGCTTCGATTGTGTCTGATCGAGCGCGGCGCGCAAGGTGCGGGCGAGGGCGATGGCGTCGCTGTTCCCCCAGAAATGCATGAAGAACAGGCGCGGAGTCTCGTCCAGCATGTGGCTGTGCAGCGCCGTCACGCTGATCCCGCCCTGCTGAAGCGCGCGGATCACCTTGTTCACCTCACCGCCGCGCATCACGAAGTCGCCGGTGACCGCGGCGCGACCGCTCCCAGTCGGCTGGAAGTTGATCGACGTGGCGACGCCCATGGCGGGGGGAATCTCCATCGTTCCCGCACGGATCGTCTCGCGGCGCGGGACGCTGAACTGCAGCACGCCGCCATTCGCCTTGCCGGCGGCACCGAGTGCGCGCGCGACGGCCGCCGTGTCGAGAGCGAGCGCCGGCGCGGGCGCGGGGGCGGCTGGAGCACCGAGGGGCGTCGCCGTCGTCGCGAGCGCGGTGTGAATGGCCTCTGCGACCCTGGCCGCGTTGCCCTGCGCGAAGACGTGCATGTACATCACGCGTGGCGACTCGTGCAGCAGGTGGTTGTGGAGCGCCGTCTGCTCCACGCCGCCCTGCTGGAGGGCGCGCATCACCGGACCGACTTCGTCCTCGCTCAGCACCAGGTCGCCCATGACCATCGCATTCGCGGCGTCCATCTTCCTGAATGCCACCCAGGAGCCGAGCGCGAGGGCAGGGCGGAGCGGCACGCCGTCCACCGTGACGTGCAGATCGCCGCGAGGGAAGCTGTACTTCATCACCTCGCCCGGCTGCAGCGCGCCCGCGCGCCCGAGTGCCTGGTCGACGGCGGTCCAGGCCGACGCGGGCGTGCCTGGGCGTTGCTGTGCGGAGGCCGTGTCAGCGTTGCCGATGAGTGCAGCAGCGAGAAACCAGGCCCAGCCGAGACGGGTAGCGAGCCGCATCATGATGCTCCGATGGCGTAGCCTCCGCATTCACGCAAGAATCGCTGCGTCACATCCGCTGGTTCTCCAACCGCGCCCCGAAGCGCCGGAGCTGCAGCTCGAGGTCCTTCAGCGCGTCGTCTACCCCGTTCGGCGCCGTGCCGCCCTGGAGGAGGCTGTCAGCCACGGCCCGCGAGCGATCCATCGCGCGGGTCGCCGCGCTGTCGAGCGCGATGTGGGCATCCTTCGCCGCCCGCTCGAGATGGTCCATCGCCATCGTGAGCTCCTCGCCGGTGCGGGTCGTCTGACGCTGCTTCCACGCGCGCGTGGCGAGCTCATAGTGGCGCTCCGCCTCGGCGCGATTCGCGTGCGCGAACACGTGGTCGAGGCTGGCCGCCGACGTCACCGAGCTCGCGCCAACTTTCGTGGCCAGCGAATCGAGCTCGCGCGACGAACGGGCCGAGAGCGCCTTCGCGAAACCGGTGGCGCTATCGGCGTGCTCGCGCATGAAGACGGCGGCGTCATGCAGCTCGGTGGACGCAGTCTTCATGTCCTTCTTCAGGAACGCGGCGCGGGAGCGATCGAAGTGGTCCTGGGCCTCCGAGCGCTTGCCGATGGCGCCCGCGGAAAGGGTCGTCTCGGCGTGCGACGTGCCAACGGCGGCCGGCGTCGTGGTCGCGGTCGCCTGGGTTCTCGACTGTTCGGATTGCCGGCAGCCACCGGCCACGGCGACCCCAAGCAGGAGTGCGGCGGGTACAACAGCATGGAAACGCATGGTGTCCTCCCGATGAGCGCCGATGGCGTGCGCGTCGATCGCCCGGTGCGGCGCCGCGCCGGCGATCCTTTCGTGGAATGTCGGGTTGGTCCGGGCGGGGTGCCGTCGGGCAATGGCTGACGGGGAGGGCACCCGGCTCCAGCGGCCAGGGCTGCGCCTATATTCCCCGCGAGGCGTCCGCACGTCGGGTCGCGACGGGTGGACGCCTCGAGGCTACCTCCCCCACCAGGCCCCCATGATCAAGCTCATAGTTGCCGTGAGACGGAATCGCGCCATGTCGCCGGCGGAATTCCACGCGTACTGGCGTACCACCCACGCCCGGAAGGTTCGCGCCCTGGCCGCGACGCGGAAATACGTGCGTCGCTACGTGCAGGCGCACACCCTGGACGGCGAATACGCTGGCGGCGAGCCCGCGTTCGATGGAACGGCCGAGCTCTGGTTCGACTCGGTAGCCGACAAGGACGCCTTCTATTCCGACCCGGACTATCTCGCGACCGTGCGGCCCGACGAGATGGTCTTCGCCGACCTGGCGGCGTCGCAGTTCTTCGTGACCGAGGAAGAAGACGTTCAGCTCTGACGAAGGAGCGTACCACATGGCCGTTACCCGCCCATCCATTGCCGAACGGCGCGCCCGCTTCCGCCAGCTCCACGAGGCGGGATGCTTCCTCATCCCGAACCCGTTCGACGTCGGTTCGGCGCGCTACCTCCAGTCGCTCGGCTTTGCCGCGCTCGCATCGACGAGCTCCGGCTCCGCCTTCACGCAGGGACGCCCCGATGGCGGCATGACGCTCGACGACGTGCTCGCGCACCTGCGCGGGCTCGTCGAGGCATGCGACCTGCCAGTCAATGCCGACTTCGAGGATGGCCACGCCGCGAACGAGGACGACCTGGCGCGGAACGTCGCGCGCTGCATCGCCACGGGCGTTGCCGGCCTGTCGATCGAGGATTCCACCGGGAATGCCTCGCAGCCACTCTATCCGTTCGCCCAGTCCGTCTCGCGGATGCGTGCTGCACGTGCTGCGATCGATGCGTCTGGTCAGGACGTGCTGCTGGTCGGGCGCGCCGAATGCTTCCTCACCGGACACGAACAGCCGCTCGACGAGGCGCTCCGCCGTCTCGTCGCCTACGCAGAAGCGGGAGCGGACTGCCTCTACGCGCCCGGCGTTCGCACGCGCGCCGACATCGAGGCCATCGTGCGCGCGGTGGACCCGAAGCCGGTGAACGTGCTCGTCGGGTGGCCCTCCGATTTCACCCTGCAGGAGCTGGGCGACATGGGAGTGCGCCGGGTCAGCGTGGGCGGGGCGCTCGCCGCCGCGGCATGGGGTGGCTTCATCACGGCGGCGAAATCGCTCGCCGACGGCCGCTTCGACGGCTTCGCGGGCAATGCGCCGACGAGGGAGATCCACGCGTTCTTTCAGGCGGACGTGGCGAAACGGTCGTGAGCGGCGCGGTGGTCCCAGGACCGCCGACCATGGACTCCAGACTAAAGACCACGAGCCATCAGACCGGCTCTCTCGGCAATCAGGACCGGTCTGATGGCTGAGAGGCTGTAGTCTGGGGTCGATGGTCGATGTTCGATGGTCGGTGGTCGATGCTCGAGGGGTCGAGATCGATCATCTGTGCGGCCGATAGATGACACTGCTCCGTCAAGCGCGAGCTAGCATCCCCGCATCATGGGAAACTATCGGGATCTCCAGGTCTGGCAGCGGGCCCAGCGCTTTGCAGTTCGTATCGATCGCGAGTCGCGTCAGTTCGCGCGAGGCAATGGCGAGCTGGCCGACCAGCTTCGTCGCGCAGCACTTTCCATTTCGACCAACCTGGCCGAAGGGGCCTGTCGAGGGCGCGACGGCGAGTTTCTGCGCTTCATCGCCATCGCCATCGGATCGGCCGGGGAGGCCGACTCACTGCTCATCCACGCCGCCGGCCTCGGCGCGCTCGACACACGGACGGCGCGTGCGCTCGG
>DASURL010000153.1:0-10026 GCA_036280075.1 Gemmatimonadaceae bacterium
GCATCTGTGTGAGGCCGCACGGCTCGTACAACGACGGCATCAGGCACATGTCGGCACCGGCGAGCAGCAGGTGCTCGAACTCGTCGGTGAAATCCAGCTTCACCGCGATGCGGCTCGGCGCACGTTCGGCGAGCTCGGTGAGCGCCGCCTCGTAGCGTGCCTCGCCATGGCCGAGGAAGACGTACTGCGCATCGAAGGCGAAGTAGCCCGGGTCGCCGAGGATGAGGTCGAGCCCCTTCTGCGCGACGAGTCGCGCCGTGAGGGCGAAGATCGGCGCCTGCCAGCGGCTGAGTCCCGTAGCGCGCTGCAGGGCGACGCGGTTGCGCTTCTTGCCAACCAGGCTGTCCGGCCCGAAGCGGCGCGGGATGAGCGGATCGATCGTCGGATCCCAGACCTCCTGGTCGATGCCGTTCACGATGCCGACGAGCCGGTCCTTGAGGGCGACGAACACGCCGTCCAGCCCGAAACCGCCCTTCTCCGTGCGCAGCTCGTGCGCATGCGTTGGGCTCACCGTGATCACGAGGTCGCTGAACACGAGCCCGCCCTTGAGCAGGTTCACGCGACCGTACCACTCGAGCTGGCGCGCGTTGTAGAGCGTCCACGGCAGGCCGATCTCGGGCAGCACGGAGTCGGCGAAGTGCCCCTGATAGCCGGCGTTGTGCACGGACAGCACCGTGCGAATCCCTTCGTAGTAGGGATTCGCCTGGAAGTCGGTCTTCAGGTACACGCTGGCCAGCGCGGTCTGCCAGTCGTGCGAGTGCAGGATGCTCGGCGGCTGCGCGAACAGGCGCGGCAGCGCCACGAGCACCGCGCGCGAGAAGAAGGCGTAGCGCTGGGCGTTGTCGGGGTAATCCCCTGCATCGTCGCCGTACAGCCCGGGCCGGTCGAAGTACTCGGCGCTTTCGACGAAGATCACGCGCGGGCAGCCGGGGGCGAGGGCACCGGCAGGCTCGTACAGCCGCGCCGTCTCGATGCGGGGGCCCACGTTCACGGCGAACGCCGGTCCCACCGGATGCAGCTCCGTCCGCTCCCGGATCACGCCGTAGAGGGGGAGGAACACGGCGACCGGGATGCCGGACGCCGCCTGATGCTTCGCCAGGCTGGCCACCGCCTCGCCCAGGCCGCCGGTCCGCGCATAGGGCGACAGCTCGGGCACCAGGTGGATGACCGGCGCGGCGGAACCGTCGGGCCGCGTGAGCGGCGACGCCGGCGAGTGGCCACGCACCGGGGTGGGCGAGGCACGCCGCTGCCGCGAACGGCGCTGGGCCGGCGCGGCGGGCGACATGGCCTCCCCCTGCGGGGGCTCGAGCGCCATCGCGGAGCCCTGCAGGTCGAGGTCGTTGGCGGACGTCGTGGTGCCGGTCGTTGTGGTGCCTGGCGCGATGGCCATGGAAGACGGTCTGAGGCGGGGCATGTCGCAAAAAAGCAAATGCAAGAAGATCGCCGAAGCCGCGCCGGACATGTGAACGGTTGCGTACTTCACGCCGCGTGCGCAACGTGTGCACGATACGGCGAACCGCCCGCCCTGGTGCCAGGCGGGCTCGTCGTCGCCCACCTCGCCGCCCGCACCGCTTCACCCGTCCTCACCAATGAGTATGCACCGCCGGGAGTTCCTCAGGAATGCGGCCGGCGCCACCGCGCTCGTCGCCGCAGGTGCCGCGCTGGATCCGGTCGAGGCAGCCGCTGCGCGCCTCGCGTCGCTCCCCCGCACCGTCGAACCGCCCGCCATGGATCCGGTGGTGCGCGAGCTCCTGCTCGAGGCCCTCGACGAGGCACGACGCGGTGGCGCCGAGTTCGCCGACGCGCGAATCGCGCGCACGCGCACCAGCTCCGTACGCTCGCGCGAGCAGCGGATCATCGGCGTGTCGGAGGGCGATACGATCGGCATCGGCGTGCGCGTCCTGCTCGGCGGCAGCTGGGGATTCGGTGCGAGCCGCGAGCTCACGAAGGCAGGCGCCAACGCCGCAGCACGCGAGGCCGTGGCCGTCGCACGTGCCAACCGCGTGGCCGGCGCCGAACCGGTGCGTCTCGCTCCCGCCCCCGTCGTTCCGGACGGCCGCTGGCAGACGCCGCACACCATCGATCCCTTCACCGTCCCGGTGGAGGAGAAGGCCGACCTGCTGCTGCGCGCCAACGCCGCCGCGCTCAAGGTGCCGCGCGTCAGCTTCGTCACCAGCTCCATGCTCTTCGTGAAGGACGAGAAGAGCTACGCCAATACCGACGGCACCTTCACCCAGCAGACCACCATCCGGAGCTGGCTGCCCTTCACCGCGACGGCGGTCTCCACCGACCGCACCGACTTCCAGTCGCGCGGCGAAGTGATCGCGCCGATGGGGCGCGGCTACGACTACCTGCTCGAGCAGAAGCCGGTGGAGAACGCACCGCACTGGGCCGAGCAGGCGGTGGAAAAGCTGGGCGCGAAGCCGGTGCAGGTGGGGCGGTACGACCTCGTGCTGCACCCGAGCCACCTCTTCCTCACCATCCACGAGTCGGTGGCGCATCCCACCGAGCTCGATCGTGCCCTCGGCTACGAGGCCAACTATGCCGGCACCAGCTTCATGGCGCCCCCGCGCAGCGTGCTGGGCAAGCTGAAGGTGGGCTCGCCGCTGATGCACATCGTCGGCGATCGCGAGCAGCCCGGGTCGCTCGCCGCCATCGGCTGGGACGACGAAGGGGTGAAGCCCGACCGGTTCGACATCATCCGCAGCGGGACGCTGGTGGACTACCAGACGACGCGCGAGCAGGCGCCGATGCTCGACTGGTGGTACAGGCAGCGCAGCGTGCCCGCGCGGTCGCACGGCTGCTCGTATGCGCAGACCTGGTCGGACATCCAGTTTCAGCGCATGCCGAACGTCTCGCTGCTCCCCGGCGACAAGGACCTCGGCTGGGACGATCTCATCGCGGCGACCGACCGCGGGATCGCGATCTTCAGCCGCGGGTCGTATTCAATCGATCAGCAGCGCTACAACGCCCAGTTCGGCGGGCAGCTCTTCTACGAGATCAGGGGTGGGAAGATCACCGGCATGCTCAAGGATGTGGCGTATCAGATGCGCACGCCCGACTTCTGGGCCTCGCTCGACCTGCTGGGCGGGAGGAAGAGCTACGAGCTGGGCGGCACGTTCAACGACGGCAAGGGCCAGCCCGGCCAGGCGAACGCTGTGAGCCACGGCTGTCCGCCGAGCCGGTTCAGGAACATCAACGTAGTGAATACTGGTCGGACGGCCTGACCCGCTCGCGGACGGTGAAACAACGTTGCGTACGGTACGTGATGTCCAATCGACAACATCGGTCCATCGGTCCATCGGTCCATCGGTCCATCGGTCCATCGGTCCATCAGTCCATCGGTCCATCAGTCCATCCATTCCAGTCTCTCTCCCATGACCACCAGACGTGACTTCCTGAAGGCCGGCACCGCGGCGGGTGCGGCGGCGCTCGTCCTGCCGACGCTCGCACGGGCCGAGTCGCTCGCCACGCGAGTGGCGGCGCCGGCGCTGCCGCCGATGGACCCGGCGGTGAAGGAGCTCCTCACCGAGGCGCTCAACGCCGCAAAGATGGGCGGCGCCGAGTTCGCCGACGCGCGCATCGGCCGCTACCGGAACAACTTCGTCATCACCCGCGAGCAGCAGATCATCAACGTGGTGGACACCGACACCCTCGGCGTCGGCGTTCGTGTGCTCGTGAACGGCACGTGGGGTTTCGGTGCGTCGCGCGACCTCACGAAGGCCGGCGTCGTCGCCGCGACGAAGGAAGCGCTCGGCATCGCGAAGGCGAACGCAGTGCCCGCCGCCGATCGCGTGCGGCTCGCGCCGGCCACGCCGACGGCTGACGGACGCTACGTCACCCCGCACACCACCGATCCGTTCACGGTGCCGATCGAGGACAAGGCCGGCCTGCTGATCCAGGCAAATGCCGAGGCGCTCAAGGTGCCCGGCGTGAAGTTCGTCAACAGCAGCATGTTCTTCGTGAAGGAAGAGAAGAACTACGCCAACACCGATGGCACCTTCACCACGCAGACGGTGCTGCGGAGCTGGCTCCCCTTCGCCGCCACCGCGGTGGCGCCCGATTTCTCCGACTTCCAGACGCGCACCAACGTCATGCAGCCGGCCGCGCGCGGCTACGAGTACCTGCTCGCCGCGAAGCCGGTGGAGCACGCGCGGCAGTGGGGCGAGGAAGCGGCGGCCAAGCTCAAGGCGAAGCCGGTGGAGGTGGGGCGCTACGATCTCGTGCTGCATCCCACCCATCTCTGGCTCACCATCCACGAGAGCATCGGCCACCCGCTGGAGCTCGACCGCGCGCTCGGCTACGAGGCCAACTACGCCGGCACCAGCTTCGTCGCGCCGCCGCAGAAGACGCTCGGCCAGCTTCGCTACGGGCCGAAGATCATGAACATCCAGGGCGACCGCTCGCAGGAAGGCGGCTGCTCGACGATCGGCTGGGACGACGACGGCGTGAAACCGGACACCTTCCTCCTCATCAAGGAGGGGATCGTCAACGACTACGAGACGACGCGCGAGCAGGCGCCGATGCTCGACTGGTGGTACGCGAAGCAGGGGAAGCCGGTGCGCTCCCACGGCTGCGCCCACTCCGACAGCTGGAGCGACATCGCCTTCCAGCGCATGCCGAACGTGTCGCTGCTCCCTGGCGACAAGGACCTCGGCTGGGACGATCTCATCGCGGCGACCGATCGTGGCATCGGCATCGTCGGCGACGGCAGCTTCTCCATCGACCAGCAACGCTACAATGCGCAGTTCGGCGGCCAGCTCTTCTACGAGATCAAGGGCGGCAAGATCACCCGGATGCTGAAGGACGTCGCGTATCAGATGCGCACGCCCGACTTCTGGAACTCGATGGACATGATCGGCGGGAAGAAGAGCTACGAGATGGGCGCGAGCTTCTTCGATGGAAAGGGACAGCCGGGCCAGGTCAACGCGGTGAGCCACGGCTGCGTGCCGAGCCGCTTCCGCAACATCAACGTCATCAACACCGGGAGAAAGGCATGAGCACCCCGAAGAGCCTCTTCACGCGGGGCAGCGCCCTCTCCGCCGGCGAGATGCTGTCGCGGAGCGAGGCGCAGGCGTTCCTCGAGCGCGCCGTCAAGCTGTCGAAGGCGGACACCATCATCGCGCAGGTGGGCGGCGGCTACCAGGGCAACATCCGCTTCGCCGCCAACCGCATCACCACCGCGGGCGGGGTGAACAACTCCACCCTCGCCGTGCAGAGCGGCTACGGCGCCAAGCACGCCGTGATCACGACGTCCGACTTCTCGCCGGAAGGAATCGAGCGTGCCGTACGGCAGAGCGAGGCGGTGGCGAAGCTGGCGCCGGATGATCCGGAGAACATGCCCCTGCTGCCGCCGCAGCAGTACCAGGACGTCAATGCGTTCTTCGACTCGACGGCCAACCTCACGCCCGAGGAACGCGCCGCTGCGGCGCGCACGGCCATCGATGCCGCGAAGGCGGCGGGGGATCTCGCCGCCGCCGGGTTCATCCTCGAGGGTGCCGGCTACAGCGCGATGGCCTCGAGCACGGGGCTGTTCGCGTACTTTCCCGCCACGAGCGCCAACTACCAGCTCACCGTGCGCACTGCCGACGGCACTGGTTCCGGCTGGGCGGGCGCCGATCATCCGGACTGGAAGCAGATCGACTTCAAGGCGGTGAGCGACCGCGCCATCAGCAAGGCGCGCGCGTCGCGCAATCCCGTGGCCGTGGAGCCGGGCCGCTACACGGTGATCCTCGAGCCGCAGGCGGTGGGCGACCTCGTGCAGCTCCTCGCCTTTGCGCTCGACGCGCGCAGCGCCGACGAAGGACGCTCGGCGTTCTCCAGGCAGGGGGGCGGCACCAAGATCGGCGAGAAGATCGTCGATCCCCGCGTCACCATCTACAGCGATCCGGCCGACCCGCAGCTCCTCGGCCAGCCGTGGAGCGGCGAAGGGCTGCCGCTTGGCCGCGAGGTGTGGATCGAGAACGGCGTGCTGAAGGAGCTCCAGTACTCCCGCTTCTGGGCCCAGAAGAAGGGCGCACGCCCGAATGGCGGCCTTGGCGCGGTGAAGATGGTCGGTGGCGACACGACGACGGAGCAGATGATCGCCTCCACGCCGCGCGGCATCCTGGTGACGCGCCTGTGGTACCTGCGCCAGGTGGATCCGCGCACGGTGCTCTACACCGGCCTCACGCGCGACGGCACCTTCCTGATCGAGAACGGGAAGATCACGAAGGCGGTGAAGAACTTCCGCTTCAACGAGAGCCCGCTGTTCATGCTGAACAACCTCGAGGCGATCGGCCGCGCCGAGCGCATCGCTGGCACCGAGTCCGGCGGCAACGTGGTGATGCCGACGATCAAGGTGCGGGACTTCAACTTCACGTCACTGTCGGACGCGGTCTGATGGACCGTGAACGGTGAACCGTGATCCGTTGACGACAACGGCACACCGACCTGAGTCCGGTGTGCCGTTTCGGTTTACGGTTCACGGTTCACGCGGGCGCCTCAGCGCCCGGCAAAGGTGTCACACTGCGCCGGGTCCCCCGAGTCGAACCCCCGCTTGAACCAGCTCTCGCGCTGCGCGCTCGAGCCGTGGGTGAACGAGTCGGCATTGGCGCTGCGCCCCGCCTGCTTCAGGATGCGGTCGTCACCCACCGAGGCCGCGGCCGCGAGCCCTTCCTGCATGTCGCCCGGATCCAGCTTGTCCCGCTGCTGCGCGCTGTGTCCCCACACGCCCGCGTAGCAGTCGGCCTGGAGCTCGAGCATCACCGAATACCGGTTCGCGTTCGCCGGGTCGCGCTCCTGCGCGCGATGCACCTCCGCCTCCGTGCCGAGCAGCTTCTGCACGTGGTGGCCAAGCTCGTGAGCGATCACGTAACCCTGCGCGAAGTCGCCCGCGGCGCCGAACTTGTTCCGCAGCTCGTCGAAGAAGCCGAGGTCGAGGTACACCTTCTGGTCCACCGGACAGTAGAAGGGACCCATCGCCGTCTGGCCCGTGCCGCACCCGGTCGGGGTGTAGTCCCGGAAAAGCACGAGCTTCGCATCCTGGTACGGCGTGCCGTACTTCGGCAGGATCGTCGCCCATGTCTGCTGCACGTCGTCCAGCACTCCCGACACGAGCAGCACTTCCGGCTCCTGGGCAGCCGAATCGGCGGCGCTGAGCTCGCCGTTCGAGGTGGCCACCGCGCCGGACGGCGAAACGCCGATGTCGTTGAAGAGATTCCGCCCGAACAGCAGGCTCAGGATGAGCACGACGGCCGTGCCGCCGATCCCCAGTCCAGCACGTCCGCCGAAGCCGCGACGATCTTCCAGATTCGAGCTGCGTCCACCACCGCCGAAGCGCATCGTTCTCTCCCGTTGACTCGGTTTGGGCGACGGAAAAAGGCAAGAAGCCGGCCGATGCGCCCGTCGGCACGAGCCACTGCCTGCGCCCCGCGGGCGGCTGAGCCCGCCGTCATGCCGGGCGGCGCATGCTATCTTCATGGGCCTCCTTCCACGACCCGCCCCTCTTCATGTCCGAATCGCAGCAGCACGACGCACCCGCCGCACCCCCCTGCCCGAAGTGCCACGGGCCCATGTGGGACAACCGCGAAGGCAAGCGCAACCCGAAGGCGCCCGACTTCAAGTGCAAGGACCGCGGTTGTGACGGCGTGATCTGGCCGCCGCGTGATGGCCGCGTGGCCGCCGCCACGCCGGCAGGGAACGCGGGCGCGGCCGGCGGTAGCGACCGCGCGACGAAGGCTGCGCCGCAGGGCGGTGGCGTGGACGCCAATGGAATGCCCCTCTGCCCCATCTGCGGCGGGCCGATGTGGGACGACCGCGCCTCGAAGCGCAATCCGCGCGCACCCGACTTCAAGTGTCGCAACAAGCCGCGCGAGCGTGGCGGGCCGGGCTGTGAAGGCGTGGTCTGGCCATCGCGTGACGGCTCGCCGAGCCCCTATCCGCCGCCGGTCGCGCGCCGCTCCACGCCGAGCGCGCCGCCAAGGTTCGACGAGGCGCCGCTGGACGGTCCGCCTCCGTTCGACGACGCACCGCCGCACGACGACGACGACCTGCCGTTCTGAGCATCTGCTTGCGCGCCGGGCACGACATGAGCATATGATTGCCTGGAGTTCCCCGTTCCTCGCTCCGAGACGGCGTGCCAGGATACAAAGCACTTCCAGAAGAGTTCGACGGCCCGGCGGCTGACCAGGTTCGCTACGCCGAGGTGTTGCAGCGCGCAGGCGACGCCGCCGAAGCGGTTCGGCTGCTGGAGCTGACCCTCGAGTCGTGCGTGCGGATGAAGCCGGAGCTGCCGGGCTGGCTCTGCGGCCGGCTCGCTGCGCTCTACCGCGCCCTCAAGCGCTACGACGACGAGGTGCTGCTCCTCGAGCGCTATCGCGAGTCACAGACGTCGGAGGACGCGCGCACGCGCTTCGACGCGCGACTCTCCAAGGCGCGCGCGATCGCCGAACGGAAGCGCCGCACGGACACGCGCGCCCTGGCGTCGGTGCGGCGCGTGATCACCGGGCGCGACGACGACGATGTGGTACTGACGCCGGTGGACATGGAGGAGGGCCTCGCCTTCCGCGACGAGACGATGACCGCCCTGCGGGAAGCGCTCGTCGCGGCGACGCAGGCCGACGCCGGCAGTGGCGCGCTCGCGAGCGCCGTGGAGCGACTGTGCGCCGAAGCGCGCGAACAGGAGCATCCCCCCGAACGCATGGTGGCCGCGCTGCGCCTCGCATGGCGCATCACGCCGCGCCCGCCGCTGGTCCCCGCCGAGCACTGGCGCGCCGTCTACCAGGACGCCCTCGCCCGCTCGCTGGCCATTCATTTCGCCGACGTGGAGCGGTGAACGGCGGAAGGTCGGAAGGTCGGAAGGTCGGAAGGTCGGAAGGTCGTTGCAGACCTTCCGACCTTCTCACATCCGCAGTCAGACCAGCGCCCTGATCCACCCTCCATCGACGGGGATCGACGCGCCCGTGGTGTAGCTCGCACGTTCCGAGGCGAGGAAGGCGACCATGGCCGCGAACTCGGCTGGCTCGCCCAGCCGCCCCATCGGGATCTGCCGCTCGAACAGCGCCAGCTCGGCGGCGGGGCTCGAGTCGCGCATCGCCGCGTTCTTCGCCGCGAGGTCCTCCACGCGCTGGGTGCGCGTGTAGCCGGGCATGACGTTGTTCACCGTCACGCCGAACGGCGCCACTTCGTTCGCGAGCGTGCGCGCGAAGCCGGTCACCGCCGCGCGCACGCTGTTGGAGAGAATGAGCCCGTCCACCGGCTGCTTCACGGCGATGGACGTGACGTTGATGATGCGTCCCCACCGGCGCTCCTTCATCCCGGGGAGCACGACGCGCACGAGCTCCACCACGCTGTCCAGGTTCTGGCGCACGGCGGCCTGCCAGGCGTCGTGCGAGTGGCTCTCGAAGGAACCGGCGGGGGGACCACCTGCATTGGTGACGAGAACGTCCACCCGGCCGAAGGCGCGCAGCGCCGTGTCGGCGACGCGCTGCACGTCGGCGAGCTGCGAGAGGTCGGCACCGAGGGCTTCCACGCGCACGCCGGTCTCGTCGCGAATTCCCTTCGCGACGGCAGCGAGCCGCTCCTCGCCACGCGCGCACAGCACGAGGTCCGCGCCTTCGCGCGCCAGCTCTTCCGCCACGGCGCGCCCGAGCCCCGCGCTCGACGCCGCAACGAGGGCGACCTTCCCGCGCAGTCCGAGGTCCATGGTCACTTCGTCCGGTGGAAGTAGCTGTCCGTGCCGTCCAGCCAGTCCTGGCGCGGCGGGTTGAAGATGTCCACGTCCAGCGTGTCCTCCAGCGCGAGCGCTTCATGCGGAACGTTGGACGGGATGTGCAGCACCTCGCCGGCATGCACGATCACCTCCTCCGCCTTGTCGGCGCCGATCCAGAACTTGAGCGCGCCTTCGAGGATGTAGGTGAGCTGCTCGTTGTGGTGCGAGTGCTGCGGCACCACTGCATCCTTCTTGAGGTACACGTGCGCGAGCATCATCCCGTCCCCCGTGATGAGCCGCCGCGAGATCATGTCGGTGACGCGCTCCTTCGGGAG
>DASURL010000154.1:0-2214 GCA_036280075.1 Gemmatimonadaceae bacterium
CCGTCCGGCTTCTCCTCGCCGACGATCATCCGGAACAGGGTCGTCTTGCCCGCGCCGTTCGGGCCGATCACGCCGACGATGCCGCCGCGCGGCAGCGAGAACGACAGGTCGTCGAACAGCACCTTGTCGCCGAACGACTTCTTCACGCTCTTCGCGATCACGACGTCATTGCCGAGCCGGGGTGGCGGCGGGATGGTGATCTCGTGCTGCAGCACCTTGTCGCCCGTATCCTGCGCCTGGAGCTCCTCGAACTTCTGGATGCGCGCCTTGCTCTTGGCCTGTCGCGCGCGCGGTGCCATGCGCACCCACTCCAGCTCGCGCTGCAGCGAGCGCTGACGCGCGCTCTCCGACTTCTCCTCCTGCGCGAGGCGATTCTTCTTCTGGTCGAGCCAGCTGCTGTAGTTCCCCTCCCACGGGATCCCCTTGCCGCGATCCAGCTCGAGGATCCACTTCGCCACGTTGTCCAGGAAGTACCGGTCGTGGGTCACCGCCACCACCGTACCCGGGAACTCGGCGAGGAAGCGCTCCAGCCACTCCACGCTCTCGGCGTCCAGGTGGTTCGTCGGTTCGTCGAGCAGCAGCATGTCCGGCTGCTCGAGCAGCACGCGGCACAGCGCCACGCGGCGCTTCTCGCCGCCGGAGAGCTTCGTCACGTCGGCGTCGTCGGGCGGGAGGCGCAGCGCGTCCATGGCGATCTCGATCTTGTTGTCGAGGTTCCACAGGTCGAGCGTGTCGATGCGCTCCTGCACCTTCGCCTGCTCCTCCATCAGCTTGTCGAAGTCGGCGTCGGGATCGGCGAACGCCGCGCTGATCTCGTTGAACCGGTCGAGCAGCTTGCGCTGGTCGGCGACGGCGAGCTCCACGTTCTCGCGCACGTTCTTCGTGGGATCGAGCTGCGGCTCCTGCGGGAGGTAGCCGATCTTCGTCCCCTTGGCCGCCCAGGCTTCTCCCTGGAAGTCCTGGTCGACGCCGGCCATGATGCGCAGCAGCGACGACTTCCCCGCGCCGTTGGCGCCGAGGACGCCGATCTTCGCGCCGGGATAGAAGGAGAGCCAGATATCGTCGAGAATGACCCGCGAAGGTGGGACGACCTTTCGCAGGGCCTTCATTACATAGATGAACTGTGGGGCCACAGCGGGAAATCGGGTTGAGGTGTCAGAGGGTGTAATCTAACCCGGCTGGTGCGACGGGTGCGCCGGACACGCGAGCGCTTGCCGCCCGTCGCATCCCCCACTCCTTCCACGCCGCATACACGGCGGGGATGACGACCAGCGTCAGCACCGTGCTGGAGACCATCCCCCCCACCATCGGCGCGGCGATGCGCTTCATGACGCTGGCGCCGGTGCCGTTCCCCCAGAGGATCGGCAGCAGGCCGGCCATGATCGCCGTCACGGTCATCATCTTCGGCCGCACCCGCTCCACCGCGCCTTCCACCACCGCCTCGTACAGGTCCTTCGCCGTCGGGTTGCCGGTGCGCGCACGTGCCGCGTCCCACGCGTGGTCGAGATAGATGAGCATCACGACCCCCGTTTCCGCCGCCACGCCGGCGAGGGCGATGAACCCGATGGCCACCGGCACCGACCAGTCGTAGCCGAGCGCCCAGAGCAGCCAGATCCCGCCGACGAGCGCGAAGGGGAGTGACGCCATGACGATGAGCGTCTCGCCCACGCTCCGGAAATTGAAGTAGAGGAGCAGGAAGATGATCGCCAGCGTGGCCGGGATGACGAGCCGCATCCGCTCCTGCGCCCGCTGCATGTACTCGTACTGCCCGCTCCACGCGATGCTGTACCCGGGCTGGAGCGTCACCATCCCGTTCACCATCCGCTGCGCGTCCCGCACGTAGCTGCCGATGTCGCGGCCGGCGACGTCCACGTACACCCACGCCGTGGGCATCGCGCCCTCGGTGCGCACGACCATCGGGCCGGCCACCTGCCTGATCGTCGCCAGCTGCCCGAGCGGCACCTGCGCTTCGCCTTCCTGGTTCACCGGCACGAGGACCGACGCGAGCCGCTCCGGCGTGTCGCGCAGCTCCTGCGGATAGCGCACCCGCACGCCGTAGCGCTCACGCCCCTCCACCACCTGCGTGATCGTCATCCCGCCGATCGCCGTGGCGATCACCGTCTGCACGTCGCCCACGTTCACGCCGTAGCGCGCCGCGGCGGCACGGTCGATGTCGATGTCCAGGTAGTAGCCGCTCTGCGCCCGCTCGGCGAA
>DASURL010000155.1:0-3352 GCA_036280075.1 Gemmatimonadaceae bacterium
TACGCGCCCGACGAGCGCGCCCCCGAGCAGGTGTCGATGTTCGCCAGCCTCGTCACCGGGCTCCGCTTCGTGCGCCAGGAGCACGTGATCCTCGGTGCCCTCTCGCTCGACCTCTTCTCCGTCTTTCTGGGCGGCGCGGAAGCGCTCCTGCCTGTGTTCGCTGACGAGATCCTGAAGGTCGGACCACAAGGACTGGGCATCCTTCGTGCGGCACCGGCGGTGGGAGCGGTGATCATGAGTGTGTACCTCGCGCATCGCGGCCCGATCGAGCGGGCCGGACGGGCGATGCTGCTGGCAGTCGCCGTGTTCGCCGTCTGCATCATCGGCTTCGGCCTCTCGCGCAGCTTCGGGCTCTCTCTCCTCCTGCTCGGCATCAGCGGCATGGCCGACAACGTGAGCGTGGTCATCCGCTCCACGCTGCTCCAGATCCTCACGCCGCCGGAGATGCTGGGGCGCGTGTCGGCAGTGAACTCCGTCTTCATCGGCTCATCGAACGAGCTGGGTGCCTTCGAGTCCGGCGTGGCGGCCAAGCTGCTCGGGATGGTTCCAGCCGTGGTGCTCGGCGGTGTCTCGGCGCTCGTCGTGGTGGGCCTCACGGCCAGGCTGGTCCCCCGTCTCCGGCAGCTTGGGAGGCTCGCAAGTGCCTGAAATGCACGTTTGTGGCATCATTTTGCACTTTTTGACCTGATTTTTGACATTTTGCTGGCGCGGAAGTGCATTTCGTGCATATTTCGTCGTCCGCCGCCTCTTCCAGTTCGCCGAGCTTCCGCCAAGGATCCGACCCATGACCGCCCCGACTTCGCCCCGCAGGACCACCATCTTCGACCGGCTGACGCGCGTCCCGCGACCGCACAACGGCAGCGACGGCGACGCGCAGCACCCGACCCTCCCCACCTCGGCCTACTTCGGCAGCAACACCTTCGGCGTGCGCCAGATGCGCGACAAGCTGCCGAAGGACGTCTACGACAAGCTCGCCGCCTCCGTGCGCTTCGGCCGCAAGCTCGACCTCGACGTCGCCCCCGCGGTGGCGCAGGTCATCAAGGAGTGGGCGATCAGCCGCGGCGTGACGCACTTCACGCACTGGTTCCAGCCGCAGACCGGCCTCACCGCCGAAAAGCACGACGCCTTCCTGACGTTCGACGACAAGCGCCAGCCGGTGGAGTCGTTCACCGCGTCGCAGCTCATCCAGAGCGAGCCTGACGCATCGAGCTTCCCGAGCGGCGGTTTGCGCGCCACCTGGGAAGCGCGCGGCTACACCGCATGGAATCCCGCCAGCCCGGTATTCATCGTCGAGTCGAGCGACTGCCGCACGCTGTGCATCCCGTCGGTGTTCATCGGCTACAACGGGGAGGCGCTCGACGAGATGACGCCGCTGCTCCGCAGCTCGGACGTCCTCAGTGAGAAGGCGATCGCCCTGCTCGAGCTCCTCGGCGACACGGGGGTGCAGCGAGTCTACACCACCCTCGGTGCGGAGCAGGAGTACTTCCTCATCGATCGCAGCCATTTCGCGCTGCGCCCGGACCTCGTGATGGCGGGCCGGTCGCTCGTCGGCGCGCCGCCGCCGCGCGGGCAGCAGCTCGAGGATCACTACTTCGGGGGCATTCCCGAGCGCATCCAGGCGTGCATCAGCGAGGTGGAGCACGAGCTGTACAAGCTCGGCGTACCCATCGTGACGCGGCACAACGAGGTGGCGCCGTCGCAGTTCGAGATGGCGCCGATGTTCGAGGAGACCGACATCTCGGTGGATCACAACCAGCTCGTCATGGCCACCCTGCGGAAGGTCGCGCTGCGCCACGACCTGCAGGCGCTGCTGCACGAGAAGCCCTTCGCCGGCATCAACGGCTCCGGCAAGCACTGCAACTGGTCGCTCTCCATCGCTGCCGAGAATCCGGAGCTGGACGGCACCAACCTGCTCAAGCCCGGGAAGACGCCGCACCAGAACCTGCGCTTCCTCGTCTTCCTCGCCGCCATCCTGAAGGCGGTGCATCGCCACGCCGGCCTGCTGCGCGCCGGCATCGCGTCGAGCGGCAACGAGCACCGGCTCGGCGCCAACGAGGCGCCGCCGGCCATCATCTCGGTGTTCATGGGCTCCATGCTCACGCACGTGATCGAGTCCATCGCCGCGGGGAAGGGCACGGCGAACGCGAGCCAGGCGATGCTCAAGCTCGGCGTCGCGCGCCTTCCGGAGATCGAGAAGGATCCCACCGATCGCAACCGCACGTCGCCCTTCGCCTTCACGGGGAACAAGTTCGAGTTCCGCGCCGTGGGGTCGTCGGCGTCGATCGCCTTCCCCATCGTGCTGCTCAATGCGGCCGTGGCCGAGACGCTCGGCGAGATCACGGAGCAGATCCGCGCCAGCCTGAAGAAGGGCAAGTCGGTGGACGACGTGGTGCTCGCCGTGGTGCGCGAGGTGTTCAAGGAGACGGCGCCCATCCGCTTCGAGGGAAACAACTATTCCGAGGAGTGGGTCCACGAGGCGGACAAGCGCGGCCTGCCGAACCTGCGCCGCACGCCGGAGGCGCTCGACCAGCTCAACACGAAGCAGTCGCGCGCGCTGCTCACGAAGCTCGGCATCTTCACGAAGGAGGAGCTGGAGTCGCGCTACCACGTGCGGCTCGAGCGTTACGTGAAGGACATGCTGATCGAGATGTACACCCTGAAGGAGATGGTGGACACGCTCGTGCTGCCGGCGTCGTACTCCTACGCCGGCACGCTCGCGGCCGCAGCCTCGCAGGCCGTGCAGGCAGGGATCAAGGTCGTGCCGCAGGTGGAGGCGGCGAACGAGGTCGGCCGGATGATTGAGACCCTGACCGCCAACCAGCGCGAGCTGCAGGCCGTGCTCGACAAGGCCGAGGGGATGCACGATGACCTGCCGAAGCAGGCGAAGCTGCTCACGAGCAAGGGCGCCGACGCCATGGCGGCCGTGCGCTCCTGCTGCGATGCGCTGGAGCTGAAGGTGGCCGACGAGCTCTGGCCGCTCCCCAAGTACCGGGAGATGCTGTTCCCGGTGTGAGCAGGGCCTCTTTGCGATCCAGCGCACACTCGTGAACGGGGACAGGCTCGGCAAAATGCCGAGCCTGTTTCTGTATGGGGGGCCGAGTCGTCACTGGGTTGACCCGACCATTCTGCCGAGGAATTGCGTTGTCGCCCGCTACGCGCCCACCCTGCCCACACGACATCGGACCCGGAACCTCCGTCTGCCTGCGCTGCCGGCTGGAGGAGCGTGAGCTCGCGCGGGCGCGCCAGCGGCGCGCGCTGCTGCGGGTCGGTGTCGTGCTCGGGGGTCTCGTCGTGGTCGCGGTGCTCGGCAACGCGGTGGTGAGCGCGTGGCGTGCGTCCAGCCGGATGCGCA
>DASURL010000156.1:0-34004 GCA_036280075.1 Gemmatimonadaceae bacterium
AGCTCCGTCAGCGACCGATAATCCCCGTCGAAGTGATGCCCGCCCTCGCGCGAAACGCGGTACACGAGGGCGGGATCCACCTCGCGGCAGAGGGACTCGTCCTCCTTCGTGCCGTACACGCAGAGCATGTTCGTGCCGCGCAGCCGCTCCAGCTCGGGGAGGATTGGCGTGTCCTTCGGGTTGGACCGCGTGGCCCACAGGTCCGAGAAGCGATACTTGAATCCCGCGTGCTCGGGGAGGCCGAGCATCGCGACGAGCGCGAGCCGGCGCCGCAGGTCGGGTGAGAGCCGCGTCGCGGCGAAGGGCGCGAACGCCGCGCCGCGCGAGTAGCCGACGAGGATCAGGCGCTGGTCGCTCCATGCCGACATGTAGTGCGCCGCCACGCGATCGATGTCCGCGCCAACGCCATTCGCGTCGCGCTTGCCGGATCGAAGGTAGGCCCGGTCATCGAAGCCGATCACATCCACGCCGCGCTCGGCGAGCGTCTGGCCGATCTGGCGGTCGATGTCGGCCCAGCCGCCGTCGCCGCTGAGCACGATGGCCAGCGTGTTCGACGGGCCCCTCGCGCGCAATTCCACGAGCGGGAGGTCGTGCACGTCGGGCAGGGCAGGCGGCGTGACCCCCTGCGCAAGGGCAAGCACGGGGACGACCAACAGCAGGGCGAGAATGGCTCTAGGCAGCATGAAGGCTCGTGGAACGCCGGACGGTGTACTCGACTGCCAAGCATGCTACTTGAATCACCGGGCTGGTGTTCCTGACTCGCCGCGTGCGATTCCAGACTCCTCGCCTGCACCTGCCTCGCCGGCGGCGCCGCCCCCTCTGGGCGCTCGCCGTCGCGCTGCTGCTCGTCACCTGCCTCGGCCGCGGGATCGAGCCGCCCGCCACGGTGGTGGAGACACCGGGGACGCGACAGTATCGTGTGGAATCGGGCGAGCTGATGCGCACCTTCCTCCTGCACATCCCGCCGAGCCGGCCGCGGCGCTTCGGCCTGGCCACGAGCTATCCGCTCGTCATCGTGCTCCACGGCAGCGGCGCGAACGGCGGCACGATGCCCGGGATGACGGGGATGAACGCCATTTCGGATTCGGCGCAGTTCCTCGTGGCGTATCCGGATGCCACGACCGGCGCGCTCGGCCTCGGTGCCGACTGGAACGCCGGCGAGTGCTGCGGCGCCGCGCACGACGGGCAGGTGGACGACGTCGGCTTCCTGCGCACGCTCGTGCATGCGCTCGCGCGCGAGATGCCGGTGGACCGGCGGCGCATCTACGTGGCCGGCTTCTCGGATGGGGCGCGGATGGCCTACCATGCCGCGTGCGAGCTCGATGCACAGGTGGCAGCGGTCGCGGTCGTCGCGGGAAGTCTGGTCGACGGACAGTGTGCACCCGATCGACCGGTGCCGCTGATCGCCTTTCACGGCACCGCGGACGACGAGGTGCCGTATGCGGATTCCTCGTTTGCCACCGCCGCCGGTCCGCCGCCGCGTGGCGCGTGGGCGCTGCCCCCCTCCATCCGGTTCTGGTCGACGATCGATCATTGCGCCAGCGCGCGCACCACGCCGGTCGCGCCGCACGTGCGCGTCACGCGCTTCTCCGGATGCGCGGCCGACGTGGTGCTCTACACCATCCAGGGCGGCGAACACGAATGGCCAGGTGCGTCGCTGGACGGCGACGATCCGGCGCACGAGCTGGACGCGAGCCGGCGGGCGTGGCGCTTCTTCTCCCGCCATCCGCTGCCGTGACGGCGACGCAGGACGCTACGCGGCGTCGACGTCCTCGCGCGCCAGCGCACGCGCCGCGAGCCGGGCCACGATCGTCGTTGCCAGGATGGTCGCCGCCAGGCCGAGCAGGAAGGCCAGCCACCACGCGTCGTCCTTCGGATGCCGCTCGTCGTGCAGCGACACGAGCGCGCCCGCGGCGGCGCCGTAGTAGGCGTAGAGTGCCGTCACCGGCAGCATGGCCAGGTTCGCGATGACGAAGTCGATGAAGCGCATCCGCGTGAGCCCCATGGCGAGGTTGATCACGCTGAACGGGATCACGGGAGAGAGCCGCAGCAGCCCGACGATCCGCCGCCCCCGATCGCCGACGGCGGCCCGCAGACGCGCGGCTCGCGGGTACGCCTCCAGCCACCGCTCCACCATGCCGCGCGCGGCGTGGCGCGCCAGGAGGAAGGCGATGCACGCCCCCAGCGACGCGCCGACGAAGGCGACGACGATGCCGTCCGGGATGCCGAACAGCGCGCCGGCGAGCATCGTGAGCAGGCCGGCCGGCACGAACGCCGCGCTCGCCACGGCGAAGCCGAGCACGGACAGCACGATCCCCCAGGCGCCGAGGGCATGGAGGCCGGACGTCAGCATCGCGAGGTGGTCGGCGATGGAGCGGCCGCCCAGGGCGAGGACGATGGCGCCCAGGAGCAGGAGGGCCCACCGCCAGCGGAGGTCGGTCGACGAACGTTGAATCACGGTTCGGGTATCCTCATCATTAGAAAGCTTCCCGGTCCATGACATCAGCGCCAGCGCAGCCAAGAAACGTCGTCCGATTGCTGCGCGCCAGCGGCAGCGTCACTGGCGCGCTCATCCCGCGCGCGCTGACGCTGAGCACCTTCGTGGGTGGCGTGATCCTGCTGTTCTCGGGCGCCACGCCCGCGCACACCGGCCGGATGGGCTGGGTTGCCGACGTGCTGCCGCTGCCGATCATCGAGATCTCGGCGTACTTCGTCAGCATCCTCGGTGTCGCCCTCATCCTGCTCGCGCGGGGACTCCAGCGCCGCCTCGATGCGGCCTATCACCTCACGCTGTGGGTGCTCGCGGCCGGCGTGGTGTTCGCGCTCACGAGCGCGCTCGACATCGAGCAGGCGGTGCTGCTGGCGATCATGTTCGTCGCGCTGCAGCGCTGCCACCGCTACTTCTATCGCCGCTCCTCACTGTTCGACGAACGGTTCACGCGCGGGTGGTACGTGGCCATCGCGGGCGTGCTGGCGGCGACGGCCGCCCTGGCGTGGATGGGCTACGGCCACGACATCGTCTCGACGCGGGTGTTCTGGCAGTACGAGGAGATGGCCCAGGCGCCGCGCGCCGCCCGGGCGCTGTCGCTCGCCCTGATCACGCTCCTCACGCTCTCGCTGGCGCGGCTGCTCCGGCCGGCGCGCGTGCACGCGGCCGATCATGCCGTCGACCTCGCCGCGGTGGACGCCATCGTGCGCGAGTCGCCGCGCGCCAACGCCCACCTGGCCTACCTCGGCGACAAGGACATCGTGTTCGACGATACGCGGACCGCCTTCCTCATGGTCGGTACCGCCGGGGCGAGCCGGGTGGTCATGGGCGACCCGGTCGGTCCCCTCGCGGCCGCGACCCGGCTCGTGGAGACGTTCATCCGCGACTGTGACCGCAGCGGCAGCTGGCCCGTGTTCTATCGCGTGGGGCCGCAGCTCCTCTATCTCTACCTCGACTACGAGCTGAGCATCGTGAAGCTCGGCGAGGTGGCGCACGTGCCGCTGGCGAGCTTCTCGCTCGAGGATCCGAGCCGGCGCACGCTGCGGCAGGTCCATCGCAAGCTGGTGAAGAGCGGGTGCACGTTCGAGGTGCTCGAGCCGGGGCAGGTGGCAGCGGTGATTCCCGAGCTGCGGGTCGTGTCCGATGAATGGCTCGCCCACCGTCGCTCGCGGGAGAAGAGCTTCTCGCTCGGCCACTTCGACGAGGCGTTCATCAGCCATGGGCGGGTGGGGGTGGTGCGCGCGGCGGGACGCATCGTCGCCTTCGCGACGGTGTGGCTGTCGGGAAAGAAGGCCGAGGCGGAGATCGACCTCATGCGCTACGCGAACGACGCGCCGCCCTCGGTGATGCGGTATCTCGTCACCGAGTTCCTGCTCTGGGCGAAGGCACAGGGGTTCGGCGACTTCAACCTGGGGATGGTGCCGCTCTCCGGGATCAGGACGGGGACCGTGGCGCCGCTCTGGAACCAGATCGCCGGCGCGGTGCGGGTGGGCGGTGAGCGGTACTACAACTTCCGCGGGCTCCGTGCGTTCAAGGAGTGGTTCCACCCGGAGTGGGAGCCGAGCTACCTCGTCTCGCCGGGCGGGATCAAGCGGCCCGTGATCGTGGCGAGCGTCGCGTCGCTGATCTCAGGCGGGCCGGCGGGGCTGGTGAGGAAGTAGGTGCGTCCTCAACCCACGTTCATCGGCGCCGACCCCAGCACGCTCCGCCCGAGCGCCATGATCCCGCCGGCGATGAGCAGCAGCGCGAGCACGATGCCGACGAGGCGAATGATCATCTCCCGTCGCTCCGTGCTCGCGCGCTTCGCCATCACCGATGAGCCGTGCGTCGCCACCAGCGCGAGCACCATCATCACGAGGTGACCCACCGCGGCGTCGGGAAAGACGCCGCCGATCACCAGCCCGATGCCGAGCAGCACCTGAAGATCGAGCAGCGCGGTGAAGGCGATGGGCAGCACGCGAGCCGAACGATCCATCCGTCCCGTGGCGAGCGCGTACGCGAGCGACACCACCGCGCCGAGTGCGGCGAGGAGGACGAGGTAGCGGAGCCCGGAGTGGGCCTGGTAGAGGAAGTTCATGTCGTCAGGTCAGCCCTTTCGTTCAAGCGTTCGGAACCGGCGCGAGCCATCCTCAATATGGCCAGCGGAACGTGGGCTGCGCGATGCATCGGCTCGAGACGACTGACGATCAACGACATGAGCATCCCTTCGACGGCGACACGGGTCGAACGATACGAGACGGTGGTGATCGGCGCCGGCCAGGCCGGCCTGGCCGCGGGTCATCATCTCGCCAACCGCGACGTGGACTTCGTGATCCTGAGCGACGAGTCCCGCATCGGCGACAACTGGCGTCGCCGCTGGGATTCCCTGCGGCTGTTCACGCCGGCGCGGTACAGCGGCCTGCCGGGAATGCACTTTCCCGCGCCGCCGAACTACCTGGCCGACAAGGACGAGGTGGGGGACTACCTGGAGCGCTACGTGGACCGCTTCGACCTGCCGGTCCGACTCGACAGCCGGGTGCAGCGGGTGTCGTGGGATGGTGAGCGCTACACGATCGCGCTCGACGACGACGCGACCCTGCTCGAGGCGGACAACGTGATCGTCGCGACCGGCGCGTTCCAGCGGCCACGGGTTCCTGAGGTGTCCGAACGTCTGTCGCGCGACATCGAGCAGCTGCACTCCAGCGCCTACCGGAACCCGTTCGTCCTTCCCGATGGGCCGGTGCTCGTCGTCGGCGCGGGCAACTCCGGCGCGCAGATCGCCCTCGAGCTGTCGCGCTACCGCAAGGTGTGGCTCTCCGGCCGCGATACGGGCCACCTCCCACGACGGCTCCTCGGCCGCGACATCTTCCAGTGGATCTGGCCGGTGATGTCGCGTGCGACGCTCGACACGCGTCTCGGGCGACGGATGCGGGTGCGTGCGCGCGCGGGCGGTGATGCGCTGATCGGCATCCCGGAGCGCGAGCTTGCACAGGCGGGGATCGTGCGCGTGGGACGTCTCGACGGCGAGCGGGGTGGGTTGCCCCTGTGCGGCGGCGAGGTCGTCGCACCGCGGGTGATCGTGTGGTGCACCGGCTTCGCGCCCGACTACTCGTGGATCGACCTGCCGGTCTTCGGCGGGGATGGCTTTCCGCGCCACGTGCGCGGCGTGGTGGCCGATGCGCCAGGTCTCTTCTTCCTCGGCCTCCGCTTCCAGCACCGGATGACGTCGTCGCTCATCGGCGGGGTGGGGAACGACGCGGCGTTCATCGCGGGGCAGGTGGTGGAGCGCACCGAGCGCCGCGCCCTGCTCGTCGACGACGACGTGGTGAGCTAGCCCCGCGCCGCGCCTGCCTACCGATCGCAACCGAGCTGCTGTACGTTGCTGCGCGAAAGGCAAGGGAGGCTGCAATGAGCCAGATCATCGGGGCGGGCAATTTCGTGTCGTGGGACGGCGGATGCCTGTTCATCAGCCATCGCGGCGAGAACATCGTGCCCGCTCATGCGCACTACGCCACCCAGGTCGCCTTCGGCTCGGCGCCGGGCCTCCGCTTCCGGCGAGGCGACCGCGATGAGTGGACCGGGTACGAGGGGGTAGTGATCGCCTCGCGGCAGCCGCACTCCATGGATTCCACGCAGGTGCCGTACTGCGCCGTGCTGTTCGTGGAGCCCGAGACGCGTGAGGGGCGCGCCATCAACCAGAAGTTCGGTGCCGCCGGCATCAGCGCATTTCCCGCAGCCTCGTTGTCGGGGAAGGATGAGGCGTTGTTCGCCGCCTGGCTGCGGCAGGGCAGTCGCGAGGCGGTCGTGACGGCGGCGCGCGCGGTGGTGCAGGAGCTGGCAGGCGGCATCGGGCCCGTCTTCTCCACCGACGAGCGAATCCTGCGCGCCACGTCGTACATCCGGAGCAACCTCAATGGTCCGCTGACGCTCGAGGCGGTGGCCAGCGAAGCCTGCCTTTCGCCGAGCCGCTTCCGCCACCTGTTCGTCGAGGAAACGGGAATGGCGCTGCGCCCCTACATCCTCTGGCGCAGGTTCCTGCAGGTGTGGGATCTCCTCGCGACCGGCGCGACGCTCTCGTCGGCGGCGCATGCGGCGGGCTTTGCCGACGCGGCGCACCTCACGCGCACGAGCCGCAGCATGTTCGGATTTCCCCCGTCGGCGCTGGAGGTCGCGAGGCCACTCGCGACGCACTGACGCGGAAGTCAGCCCCTACGTTCAAGGGGCCAGCCCATTCGTTCAAGAGCGGGTAAGCCTGCGCCGGTAACCTGAAGCCACGTCAACGCGACGTGGCTTCTCTCGTTACCGACTCCCTCACGCGAGGCTTCCGATGCGCTCCCTGTCTCCCTCCCGCACGCTCCGCCGGCTCATCGCGCCGGCGCTCGCGGCGATGATCGCCGCCACGCTCACCGGCTGCATGATGTTCGCCAGGCCGCCGAAGGATCTCGACTACTCCCGCACGCGCGCCAGCGAGGCGGGCCTCTATCGCGCCACCATCCGCCCGCAGGGCGACAGCATCCCGAAGGGCAAGCTCCAGCGCTGGACGCTGCACCTGGAGACGAGCACCGGCGCGCCGGTGGACAGCGCGACGGTCGCCGTGGACGGCGGCATGCCGCAGCACGGCCACGGCCTTCCCACGAAGCCGCGCGTCACCCGCGCGCTGGGCAACGGCGACCACCTCGTGGAAGGGATGAAGTTCAACATGGGCGGCTGGTGGGTCGTGAAGTTCCGCGTCAGCGCCGCGCAGGGTGCGGATTCCGTGGTGTTCAACCTCTCGCTCTGAGCCGACCCATGCGCCGCCACACCGCCTTCATCGCGATTGCGCTCATCATGTCGGCGCTGCTCGGCACGACGATCGTCTCGATCGCCTGTGCCCGGGCGCCGCGGTGGACGCCGCAGCAGCGCGAGACCCTGCGCTCGCTCTCGCTGGAGTCGCTCGAACCGCTGCGCGCCGATCCGTCCAACAAGTACGGCGACGACCCGCGCGCCGCGGAGCTGGGCCGCGCGCTGTTCTTCGACACGCGGCTCAGCGGGAACGGCCAGGTGTCGTGCGCGAGCTGTCACGTGCCCACGCGCGAGTTCCAGGACGACAAGCCGTTCGGCGAGGGCGCCGGGACCACCGCGCGCCGTACCATGCCCGTGGCGAGCACGGCCCACAGTGCTTGGATGTTCTGGGACGGCCGCTCCGACAGCCAGTGGTCGCAGGCGCTCGGCCCCCTGGAGAGCGCGGTGGAGCACGGCGGCACGCGCACGCAGTACGCGCGGGTCATCGCCGAGCACTACCGGAAGCAGTACGCCGAGGTGTTCGGCGCACTGCCTGACCTGACCGGCCTGCCGGTGAGCGCTGGCCCGGTGGCCGACACCGCTGCGCACGCCGCGTGGACGCGCATGCCCGCCGTGCGGCGCGACGACATCAGTCGGGTGTACGCGAACATCGGCAAGGCGATCGCGGCGTACGAACGGCGCATCGAGTACGGCCCATCGCGGTTCGACCGCTATGCGGACGCCGAGCTCGCCGGCCGCACGCACACGATCGAGGACAGCTTCTCCGCCGACGAGGAAGCAGGTCTCCGCCTGTTCATCGGCAAGGGCAATTGCGTCAACTGTCACAACGGCGCGCTGTTCACCGACGACCACTTCCACAACACCGGTGTGGCCGCCCCGAGCGTCGCGCTCGCCCCCGACAGCGGCCGCACCGCTGGCGTGCGCCAGGTGCTCGCGGGCGAGTTCAACTGCACGAGCAGGTACAGCGACGCGAAGCCCGACGACTGCGAGGAGCTCAACTTCGCCGTCGCCGAAGGCGAGGAGCTCGTGCGCGCTTACAAGACGCCGTCGCTCCGCAACGTGGCCAACCGCGCCCCCTACATGCACGCCGGCCAGATCACGACGCTCGAGCAGGTGGTCGCCCATTACAGCAGTGCACCGAAGTCCCCCTTCGGCCACAGTGAGCTGAAGCCACTCCACCTCTCCGCGACCGAGCAGCGCCAGCTGGTGGCTTTCCTGAAGACCCTCACCGGTCCCTTGCAGGCCCCCGCAGGCTACCTCGAAGCCCCAGCAACTCGTCGCTGACCTGCAGCTCCCGACCTTCCCACCTTCCGACCTTCGGAGTTCCCATGCCCTTCGCCATGCTTCATCGCAACGACCCGAGCCCGACGCTCCTTCCGCTCGCCGGCTTCGAGGTCCACCAGGTGTGGGACGCCGAGTTCATGGCGCGCCTGCAGAACCGTACCGTCGAGGAGATGCGCGCGCGCTTCGACGCGGGCCACCGTGCCTACGTCGCCTGGCGCACCGAGGAGCCGGCCGCGTGGGGATGGGTCGCGACGACCACGGCACACATCGGCGAGCTCGACGCGAGCTTCCCCATTCCGGCCGGTGAGCGCTACCTCTGGAACTTCGTCACGCTGCCGGCACATCGCGGCCTTGGGATCTACCCGCGACTGCTCCAGTCCATCGTGCGCGCGGAATCGCGCGAGGCGGAGCGGTTCTGGATCGCGTACGCGCCCGAGAACCACGCGTCCGGCGGCGGGATCGCCAGGGCCGGCTTCACCCGACTGGCCGAGATGTCGTTCGATGCGGACGGCCGACCCGCCGTGCACGCGCTCGTGGCGGGCGGCGGCATCGTCTCGTCGCGGGTGCTCGGCCTCCGCGTATCCGACGAGCCGCTCGCGCCGTGCTGGCGCTGCGTGCGAGCGGGACGCGGCGCGATGTCGTGCGCTGCCGGACAGTGCCGTTGCGACTACCAGCAGCCGAAGAGCGGGTGTGCGATGAGCGCGTAAGTCGGCGCGGCACGTATCTTTGGGGCACCACGCCACCGGAGAAAGCCTGATGAGCCGCGCCGTTCGTGTTGCTGCCGCTGTGATCTTCACCGTCGCCACCGCCTCCGCCGCCGCGTGCGCACAGCAGACACCAGCCACCCAGCCCTACCCCGTCGGCAATCCACTCGGCCTGCCCGTCACGCCGAGCCCGAACGGCGGCACCTTCGCCCCCGTGTCGAGCAACGTGAAGGTCTACGGCGCCATCTACTCGGCCGAGAGCTGCTCGTACGACGAGTCGCGCGGCGTGATCGTCGTGCCCAACCGCGTGGTGCCGCAGAATGTCCAGGCGAACGACGCCTTCGTGTCATTCATCAATCACGACGGCTCGGTACACACGGCACGCTGGATCGGCGTGCAGTCGCCGGCGGATCGCGCGAAGCTCACGCCGGCGCTCGTGCTCAACGAACCCTACGGCAGCGACATCATCAATGGCCGCCTCTACGTGGCCGATCGCGACGGTGGCACCTCGCCGAGCGACACGAGCGTCGCCGTCATCCGCGCCTTCGACATGAAGACGGGCGCGCCGGCCTGGCAGGCACGCGTCCCCGGCGTGGACTGGATCAACGACATCGAGGTGACCGACGACGGGACGGTGTACGCCACGCGCACCGGCAACCAGGATGCGGGCACCTGGCAGGTGTGGCGCATCGCGCCGGACGGCACACCGACGCTGTTCATCCAGGGCGCGCCCCTCAACCTGCCGAACGGCATCGCGTTGGACGCCCAGGGGAACATCGTCGTCGTCAACATCGGTGACGACGCCGTGCTCACCTTCTCGCCGGCCGGCAAGTTGCTGAAGACGGAGCACGCCGCACAGGCGGGGAACGACGGCCTCGTGATCATGCGCGACGACACGAAGTACGTGAGCAGCGTCCGCTTCGGCGGGGTGTCGCGCATCCGGCCGGGCCAGTCCGCCGAGCTCATCGCGAAGAACATCCCGAGCGCCGCGTCCATGTGCTACGACGCCGGCGCGAACCAGCTCGTGATCCCGATGAACGCCAACAACGCCCTCGCCTTCATCAGGCTGGACAGGTAATCAGACCGGAGCCGCATCATGCTGCCAACGCGAACACTCGGCACCCAGGGACTCACCGTCTCCGCCATTGGCCTCGGGCTGATGGGGATGAGCCATGCCTATGGCGCTCCCGAGGAGCGCGACGAGCAGGAGTCGATCGCCACCATCCACCGAGCGATCGAGCTCGGCTGCACGTTCCTGGACACCGCCGAGGCCTACGGGCCATTCCGGAACGAGGAGCTCCTGGCGCGGGCGCTGAAGCAGCTCGGCGGTGGCGCGCGCGACAGGGTGGTCATCGCCACCAAGTTCGGCTTTCGCTTCAATGAGAGCGGCGTGATCGACGGGGTGAACAGCGAGCCGGCGCACATCCGCGCCGCGGTGGACGGCTCGCTCCGACGCCTGCAGACGGATCGGATCGACCTCCTCTACCAGCACCGGGTGGACCCGAGCGTCCCGATCGAGGACGTGGTGGGCACGATGGCCGAGTTGGTGAAGGAAGGAAAGGTGCGCTACCTCGGCCTCTCCGAGGCTGGCGAGCAGAACATCCGCCGCGCGCACGCCGTGCATCCCATCTCGGCGCTGCAGAGCGAGTACTCGCTGTGGGAGCGCAACCTCGAGCCGCGCATCATCCCGCTCCTTCGCGAGCTGGGGATCGGCCTCGTGCCCTTCGCGCCGCTCGGCCGCGGCTTCCTCACCGGCGCCGTGAAGCGCGCCGAGGAATACCCGGAGGGTGACTTCCGCCGCGGCGACCCGCGCTACCAGGGGGAGAACTTCGACGCCAACGTCCGCGCCGCGTCGGCGGTGCGGGACGTGGCGAGGCGCGAGGGCGCGACCCCGGCGCAGGTTGCCCTCGCCTGGCTGCTGCACAGGGGCTCCGACATCGTCCCTATCCCGGGCACGAAGCGGCGGAAGTACCTCGAGGAGAACATCGCCGCGGCCGACGTCCGTCTCGACGCCGACGACATGCGCACGCTCGATTCCGCGCTCGCCCCGGAGAAGATCTCGGGCCCGCGCTACAGCGAGCGGCAGATGGCGCAGGTGGATCGCTGATGGCTGTTGCGTGACTGACGGTAGCATCTGAACGCCGCGCCACTGTGGCGCGGCATGCACCGAACCGCTCGGTCCCGTGGCCCGGCTATCAGAGCCTTCGCGTTGCACTCGCCCTGCTCGGTGCGGGGGCGCTGGGCTACACCATCAACGTCCTGCGCCGGGCGCGGGCGCAGCAGACGTACACACCCGTGCTCGAGGACTGGCTCTGGCATTTCCTCCTCCCCGTCGCGGCATACGGAGGTGTGCTGCTCTCCGCGTTCCTCTTCCACCGAGGTGTCGACGGACCGTTGTTCGTGGTCGGTGCGGCGACACTGCTCCTGTTGTGTGTCGCGATCCACAACGCCTGGGATACCGTCACCTGGTTCACGATCAGCCTGATCCGACGGGACGCTGCCGCTGCCTCCGTCGAGCAGGCGGCAGCGCCGCCAACGAGCGCGGACGGCGATGGGTGAGGCGGCGATCGCAGGCGTGACAATCCGTCCCGCCACCCGCGCCGACATGCGCGCCGTCGGGCGGCTGGGCGGACTGCTCGTTCGCCTGCACCACGACTTCGACCCGCAGCGCTTCATGGCCGCCACGTCGGGCACCGAGCAGGGCTACGGCGCCTTCCTCGGCAGCCAGCTCGCCGACCCCGAGGTCATCGTCCTCGTCGCCGAGCGCGCGGGCGAGGTGGTGGGCTACACCTACGCCGGCGTGGAAGGCGTGGACTACATGTCGCTGCGCGGGCCGGCGGGCGTGCTGTACGACATCGTCGTGGACCCGGTGCACCGCGGTCACGGCATCGGCCGGCTGCTGCTCGAGGCCACCGTGACCGCGCTCGCGACGAAGGGAGCGCCGCGCGTCGTGCTCTCCACCGCCCAGCAGAACGAAGCGGCGCAGCACCTCTTCGAGCACGCCGGCTTCCGGCGGACGATGATCGAGATGACGCGCGAGCTCGGCGACCGGGCAGGATGACGTGCGGTGCGCAGGGACGCTACAGCACGAACATCCCGATCGCCGCGCCGAACATGACCAGGGCGGCGAGCATGACGACGATCCGCGCCCCGAAGGAGCTCGGCTGGCCGTGCATGAGCACCGCGTCCGACGCGGCGAGAAGGATGCCGACGAGCAGGAATGGCGCGAGCACGCCGTTGATCACGGCGGTCCAGTAGAGCGCCGCCACGGCGTTGACGTTCGCGAAGTCCATCCCGATGCCGAGCGCCACCGAGCAGGCGAAGGCGGCGTAGAAGCCGGGCGCGCGGTTGTACGGCTCGTCCATGCCCTGTCGCCACCCGAAGATCTCGGCGAAGGCGTACGCGCCGGAGCCGGCGAGCGTCGGGATCGCCAGCGCGCCCGTCCCCAGCAATCCCACGGTGTAGAGCAGGGAGGCGAAGCGGCCGGCGAGCGGCGTGAGCGCCTCCGACACCTGGCGCGACGTGGTGAGGCTGGTGAGCCCCGCCTCGTGGAGCGTGAGTGCGGTGGCGAGGATGATGAAGAACATCGCCGCGTTTGAGAAGAAGCCGCCGATGGCGACGTCGATCCAGCGCGTACGGATCTCGTACGGCTTCGCCCCTACCCGGTCGGCGACGCGCCGCCGCCCCAGCCCCTTCTCCTCCTCCACCTCCTGCGATGCCTGCCAGAAGAAGAGGTACGGGCTGATCGTCGTGCCGAGGATCGCGACGAGCGTCGCCCACGCGCCTCCTCCCGCGGGCATCTTCGGCACGAAGGTGTCGTGCGCCACCACGGACCAGGTGGGGCCGATGTACAGTGCGGTGATCACGTACGCCACGAGCACCAGCGCGAGCCACTTGAGCGCGCCGGCGATGGCGACGTAACGGAGCCGGATGGTGGCGACGGCGATGCCCACGCCCAACACGACGACCCAGACGTGCGAGTTGACGCCGGTGAGGAGCTCGGCCGCGTCGGCCATCCCCGTGAGGTCGGCGCCGACGTTGATCGTGTTCGCCAGGAAGAGGGCGATCGCGGCGACGAGCAGCACCGGGCGCGGGAACTTGTGGCGGAGCGCGGCGGCAATCCCCTGTCCGGTGACCATGCCGATGCGCGCGCACATCGTCTGCACCGCCACCATGAGCGGCCAGGTGAAGAGCGCGGTCCACAGGAGCGACGTGCCGAACTGGGCGCCGGTGATGGAATACGTCGCGATGCCGGACGGGTCGTCGTCGGCCGCGCCGGTCACGATGCCGGGGCCGAGACTCTTCCAGAAGGCACGGAGCCCGGCCGGGCGCGGCGTGTCGCGCTCACGCTCGCGCCGCTGCGCGGACCGTGCGTCGTGCTCGATCCTGTTGGACATCGGTGTCCGGTGAGCGGGCCTCGCTGCCGCGGTGCGTCCAGCCGTAAGGATACTGCTCCGTCCGCTCGGTGGAACAGGGGGAGCGTGAGGCGCACGGTCGCGTACCATCGTTGACGCGGCTCGCGGCTTGCCTTTGCGACCGCGGGAGTCCCGATCACCGACACGAGAGCGCCACCATGCCCGACGCGAGGCCGAGAGACATCGATGCGCGCACGTCCGGTGGAGGCCCGCCCCTCGCGTCCGGTGACGACGCCGGTGCGACACTCGTCGCGCCGGGTGGATTCGGGTCCCGCCTCAGGCGGCTGGGCTCCGAGTCGCTCGTCTACGGGCTGAGCTCGATCGTCGGGCGGCTGCTCGGCTACCTGCTGCAGCCCTATTACGCGCACCAGTTCGACCCGGCGCAGAACGGCATCCAGAGCGTCGTCTACTCGTACATCCCGATCGTCTCCATCGCCCTCTATCTCGGCATGGACGTCGCCTACATGCGCAACGCGGCGAGCGTGCGGGACGCGTCGCTGGAGGAGCAGCAGCGCGCCTTCTCCGCCTCGTTCGCCATGGTGCTCTTCGTCGGCGGGGCGATCGCCGCCACCCTCTTCGCCGCAGCGCCATGGCTGGCGCCGCAGGTGCGCCTCGGGGTGGTGCCCTTCCGGTTCATGGTCGCCATCGTCTTCGGCGATGCGCTCATGGCGGTGCCGTTCGCGCACCTGCGAATGAGCAACCGCGCCCTCCGCTACGCGTCGATCCAGCTCGCCTACATCGTTACGAGCATCGTCCTCAACGTCATCCTCATCGGGCACTTCCATTGGGGCGTGACGGGGGTGTTCGTGGCGAACGTGCTCGGCAACGTGCTCGAGCTGTTCCTCTTCGTCCCCGACATCGCGCGCTTCTTCCGCCCGCGCCTCCTGCGCGGCGTGCACTGGAGGCCGCTCTGGTCGTACGCGCTCCCCATCATGCCGGCGATGCTCGCCGTGATGCTGGTCGAGAACGGCGACCGCATCGTCCTCAACTACCTGCCCGAGCGCGTCGCCCGCACGATGTACGGGATGACGTCCAAGGACGTGGTCGGCATCTACAGCTTCAACTACAAGCTCGGCGTCGCCATGCTGCTCGTCGTGCAGATGTTCCGCATGGCGTGGACGCCCTTCTCGCTCCAGCAGGCGCGGCAGCGCGGCGCGCCGCAGCTCTTCTCGCGCGTGCTCACCGCGCTCATGCTCGCCTGCGCCATGGTGTTCCTCGGCGTCTCGGTGCTCCTGCCGTCGCTCGTGCAGGTGCCGGCGGTGATGCACTACGTGAAGCCGGCCTACTGGAGCGGCCTCGCCATCGTGCCGGTGATCCTCCTCGCCTACGTGTTCAGCGGGATGTACGCCGTGGTCACGGCGGGGCTCTACATCGAGCGTCGCACGCGCGTGCTGCCGTGGATCGCCGGCGCGGGGGCGGTGGTGAACATCGCCATCTGCATCGTGGCCATGTCGCGGTGGGGGATGGTGGGCGTCGCGTGGGCGACGCCGGCGTCGTACGCGCTGATGGCGGCGCTTGGCGCCTGGCAGTCGGGGCGCGTCTACCCGGTGCCCTTCGAGTGGCGCCGCCTCGCGCACCTCGGCGTCATCGTCGCGCTGCTGTTCGTCGCCGACCGCTGGGTCGCGGCGCGCGGCGTGCCGCCGCTCTCGGGCGAAGGGCTCCTCGTCAAGGTGGCCATCCTGCTCGCGCTCCCCGCGCTGCTGTTCGCCACGCGCTTCTTCCGCCACGGGGAGCTGCAGGTGCTGCGCGGGCTGCTGGCTGGCCGCGCAGCACCGGCGACCTAGAACGCCACCGTCCCCGTGATCATGAAGCCGTTGAACGTCCCGCCGTTCCGGATGTCGGTCAGCGGGAAGTCGTTGTACTTCTGCGTCACGTACTCCGCCTTGGCGAGGATGATCGGCGTGACGAACCAGCCGCCGCCGAACTCGCCCCGCTTCACCGAGATGTCGTTGGCAATGTTCGGCAGCTGCCCTTCCACGCCGTCGTAGCGGCCGGCGACGTAGAGCCGGTTGCCGGCGAAGCGGTAGACCACGTCCGCCACCTGCTGGCGCAGGGTACGCCGCCGCAGCTCGGCGTCACCCTTCCCGGTGACCGTCTCGATGTTCCCGAACAGCTCCAGGCCCTGGAACTTGATGAACGGGTTCACCACGTACGAGTGGATGGAGTTGGCGAAGCCGGGGCGGAGCTGGCCCGACCAGGCGTTCGTCTGCTCATTGGATGCGGTGTTCTCGAGCACGTCGTAGAAGGGGGAGCCACCGCGGTCGCCGGTGAACAGCGTGTTGCTCGCCGCGCGCCAGTTGGCATAGGCGGAGCCGGTGAGGCGCACGCGGAGGTCGGGGGTGACCTGATGGTCGATGCCGACCTTCTCGATGAAGCTCGCCGATCGCTGCTTCGGCTGCGTCACCTGGCCATGCACCTCGCCGCCGGTGATGGAGCTCATGAGCAGCCAGGGGCCCGTGCGCAGGTACAGCTCCTCGCCGATCTCCGTCGTGAACGCATCGAGGATGTAGTTGCCGACGAGCGGGTTGTAGAGCGACTGGCCGTTGTCGCTGCGGCGGAAGTGCGCGTCGCCGTAGTTGACCTCGAAGTGCCCCGCCTTGAGGGTGACGTAGCGCATGATGGTGTTGAGCAGCGGCACGTCGATCGGGGACTGGTCCACCAGCAGGTAGCCGTCCTTCACCCACGTCTCCTCGTGGTGGCGTGAGGAGAGATAGCTGGAGAGCGCGACGCGGATGCCGGGCGCCACCTGGGCGTCGAGGTACAGGTTGGCGACGGCGTTGTTGAAGCCGTTCCCGATCGTGATGAGCTGGTTGAGGTCGGTGCCGTTCACCACGCGTGGAGCGGCGGTGTTGCTGTGGCGCAGCCCCTGGAACTCCTGGGTGAAGGCGGCGCCCCACTGGAGGGCGAAGCCGGTCACTACCAGGCTGTCCATCTTCGGCGGTTCGAAGACGTTGAGTCCCCGCTCGTCGCGCGGGCGGAAGTGCTGGACGCGGATCTCCGGCACCCAGTTCGTATAGAAGGCGGGGATCGAGGTCTGTGGCTGGGTTGACTGCGCATGCGATCGCGCTGGCACGGCCAGCAGGAGTGCCGCGGCCGCCAGCGCGGGTCGCCACGCCGGCAGGGAGGGGCAGTGCTTCAGGGCGGACATGGGTTCACTCGTCGGTGAAGGTGGCTCGTCGCCTGCCGCTGATCGTGAATGACCTACTTGTGCATCGCCGAGAGGCGGAAGGTGATCGTCACGTCGGGGCTCGTGCGCAGCGTGCCGAGCATGACCTTCACCGGCTGCACGCCGAAGTCGGTGGTCCTGATCGGGGCGCTGCCGACGACGTCGGCGCCGCCCAAGGCGTTCGGGGTGACCGACGCGTGTACGCGCACCGGCTTCTCCACGCCGTTGATGGTCACCATGCCCTCCATGCTCACGTCGTAGCTGTCACCCTTCCTCGTGGCGTCGTACGAGGTCATGCGGTAGCCGACGGTGGGATGCTGGTCGGCGTGCATCGCCTTCCGGAGGTTCTTGTTCATGTCCCCGTGCCCGCAGTCGAGCGACGACACGGGAATGCTCAGCGCGAGCGCGGTGAGCCTGCTGCCGCTCTCGGTGGCGGGAAGCTCCGGCGCCGTGGCCGTCGCGTCGAAGGTGGAGGTGGCGCAGGTCCACGCGTGCACGTTGGACTTGCCTTCGATGACGATCTTGCTTGCCGGCGAGAAGGTGACGGTGCGTTGCGCCCAAGCAGGGGCGGTGATGAAAAGGACTGCGGCCAGGGAAAGAAGCCGTACCACCACTGCTGATCGATGATCGAGCATGGGAGCGCCTCCGGATGAGTTGGCCAGCATCCACTGTTTCGCAGCAGGGCCCGCGCCACCGCCCCTCAGCAGGTACAGACCAGAGGACCGCGGAGTTGGCCACCCCGCTGGCGAGGGCGGGTGCCCCTTGCATTCGGCCGCGGGGGATTTATCTTACTACTAAGATAAGTTCACGGCGGGCTGAGACTCGCCACCCAGAGGAGGAACACCATGTCCATCATCACCGGCCTGCATCACGTCACCATCAACTCCGGCGATCCGCAGGAGAACCTCGACTTCTACGTCGGGGTGCTCGGCTTGCGCCTCGTGAAGAAGACGGTGAACCAGGACGCCCCCGAGACCTATCACCTCTTCTACGCCGACGGCGCGGGCACGCCGGGCACCGAGCTCACCTTCTTCCCCTGGCGCGGCATGCCGAAGGGACGGGCCGGCACCGGCGCGACGAGCGAAGTCGCGCTCGCGGTGCCGAGCGGCAGCCTGACGTACTGGGCGGAGCGCCTCGCCGCGCACGGCGTCGCCAGCGCCGAGCGGAGCGTACGGTTCGGCGAGCCCACACTCGCCTTCCAGGACCCGCATGGCGTCGCCCTCGCGCTCGTGGAGACGAACGACGCGCGCGAGCTCGTGCCGTGGAACGACAGCCCGGTCCGCGCGGAATTCCAGGTCCGCGGGCTGCACGCCGTGCGTCTCGTCGAGGCAGCGCTCGAGCCGACGGAAAGCTTCCTCCTGCGCGGGCTCGGCTTCGAGCTGGTGGGCGAAGAGGACGGCTGGCGGCGCTACGCGGTGAATGGCGGCGGCTCCGGCCGGGTCGTGGACGTCCGCGTCATGCCCGACAGCGGACGCGCCATCTCCGGCGTGGGCAGCGTGCACCACGTGGCCTTTCGCGTGGCCGATGACGACGCGCAGCACCGCGCGCAGCAGCAGGTGCGCGCGGCCGGCGGGCGCACGACGGAGGTGATCGATCGCTTCTGGTTCCGGTCCATCTACTTCCGCGAGCCCGGCGGCGCGCTGTTCGAGATCGCCACCGACGGCCCGGGCTTCACGATCGACGAGGACGTGACGTCGCTCGGCGAGCAGCTCATCCTGCCGCCCTTCCTCGAGCCCCACCGTGCGGAGATCGAGGGAGTGCTGCAGCCGGTGCGGGAGCCGCGGATCCTCGCATGAAGAAACGCTGGCCAGAGCATCTCTGGATCGTGCGCCACGGCCAGAGCGCCGGCAACGTGGCGCGCGACGCGGCGGACGCGGCCGGCCTGTCCGTGATCGACATCGCCGAGCGCGATGTGGACGTGCCGCTCAGCGAGCTGGGGGAGGAGCAGGCTGCGGCGCTCGGCCGCTGGTTCGCCGCCATGCCCGTTCGCCAGCGGCCGACCACGGTGCTGACGTCGCCCTACCTGCGCGCCCGGCAGACCACCGATGCGATCCGGGACGCAGGCGGCCTGCATCCCGACGTCTGCATCGAGGTGGACGAACGGCTGCGGGAGAAGGAGTTCGGGATCCTCGACCGCCTCACCCGCGCCGGCATCGTCGAGCGCTTTCCCGAGCAGGCGGAAGCGCGTTCGCGCAACGGCAAGTTCTACCACCGGCCTCCCGGCGGCGAGAGCTGGTGCGACGTCATCCTGCGCCTCCGCAGCGTGCTCGACACGCTGAGCATCCACCACGCCGAGCCGGGCTCGCGCGTGCTGATCGTCGCGCACCAGGTGATCGTGCTCTGCCTCCGCTACCTGTTCGAGGGGATGACGGAGGCGGAGATCCTCGCCATCGACGCTGCCGGCGACGTCGCGAACTGTGGGGTCACGGAGTACGCGTTCGAGCGCGCGCCCGGCTCTCCGGGCAGCGCGGACGGCAAGCTGCGTCTCGTCACCTACAACTTCGTCGCGCCGCTCGAGAAGGCGGGCGCGCCGGTCACGGCGCGCCCCGACGCGCCGGCGGCAACCCGATGACACCGCGCACGCGCCGCGGACGCGCCGTGACGCGGGCGCTCCTGCGGCGCCTGCCGCTGCCGGCGCTGCACCGCGACGACGACAAGGAGAGCCGCGGCCGCGTGCTCGTCGTCGGTGGCAGCACGCTGGTGCCGGGCGCCGTGCTGCTCGCCGGCGAAGGCGCGTTGCGCGCCGGCGCGGGCAAGCTGCAGCTGGCCACGGTGCGGGGCGCATCGGTGGGCCTCAGCCTCGTGCTCCCCGAGGCGCTCGTCGTGCCACTCGCGCAGTCGCGCGCGGGAGAGATCGCCGGTGCGCGCGCCGCGTCTCCCCTCCGCCGCTACGCGGCGGAGACCGACGCGCTGCTCCTCGGGCCGGGCATGGCGACACTGCCCGCCGTCGGCGGGCTCCTCGCCACGCTGGTGCCGCAGATGGCCGGCGATGCGACGCTCGTGCTCGACGGCGCCGGCGTCGTCGCCCTCGCCGCGCACCCGGCACTGCTCGCCCCGCTCGGCGGCCGAGCGGTGCTCACCCCGCACGCCGGCGAGATGGCGTCGCTGCTCGGCGTGGACCGGCAGGACGTGGAGGCCGACCCCGCCGCCATCGCGCTGCATGCCGCGGAGCGATTCGCTGCCGTCGTCGCGCTGAAGGGGCCGACGACGTGGATCGCCGATCCCGACGGTGCGCTGCTCTGTTACGACGGCGGCTCGGTGGGGCTCGGCACGTCGGGTTCCGGCGACACCCTCGCCGGCATCGTCACCGGCCTCGCGGCGCGTGGTGCGCCGTCCATGACCGCCGCCGCCTGGGGCGTGTGGGCCCACGGCTCCGCCGGGCGCATCCTCGCGCGACGCATGGCGACCGTGGGCTTTCTCGCCCGCGAGCTGCTGGCTGAGGTGCCCGCGCTGGTCAGTCGTTGACCAGCCTGCGGAGCGCCTCGAGGTTGCGGGCGGCATCGGCGTTCGCCACCGAGTCCGACGCGATCTGCTGCACCAGCTTGTCGTCGCGCCCGTACAGGTCGTTGCCGAAGTAGAGCTGCCCGTCGCGCGTGTACGTCGTGAAGTAGGTGATGTAGACCGGGAGCTTCTTCGGCAGCCGCACGCTCACGTTGTCCTTCCCCTGCTCGTACTCCTGCACCTTCTCCAGCGGCCAGCCGAGCACGTACTCCGCCAGCTCGTCGGGCTTCTCCACGCGGATGCAGCCGTGGCTGAAGGCGCGCACGTCCTTGTCGAACAGCTCGTGGTTCGGCGTGTCGTGCAGGTAGATGTTGAAGTCGTTCGGGAAGAGGAACTTCACGAGGCCGAGCGAGTTCTTCGGGCCGGGCCGCTGGCGGATGCGCCGCACGCCGCCGTCCCGGTAGTACTCCATGTCGTTCGCCTCGAGGTAGCCGGGGTTGGCCGCGGCCTTCGGCGCGATCTCCTTGCGCTGGATGTCCGGGGTGACGAGCCAGTACGGCCGGAACACCACCGTCTCCATCGAGTCGGAGAAGACCGGGGTCTTCTTCCCCTCGTACTCCTGCCCGACGATGACCTTCATCTCCAGCACCTTCTGCCCGCTGTCGTACGCCTGCAGGCGGAAGGCGGGGACGTTCACGAAGATGTAGCGCTGCCCGAGGTTGCGCGGCAGCCAGCGGAAGCGCTCGAGGTTGGCCGCGATCTGCGCGAGCCGATAGTCGGCCGGCACGTTGAGCGACTGCAGCGTCTCCGCCCCGAGCATGCTGTCCACCACGATGCCGTGGTGCGCCTGGAATTCGGCCACGGCGCCCGCCAGTGCGCGGTCATACACGTTGGGCTTCGCGCTGTCGGCGGGCGCGGCACCGGCGCTGTCCACGCCGAACCCTTCGGCGGCGAGGCGATCTCGCAGGGCGGCGAGCCGCTCGGGCGATTCCCTGTCGCCGCGCCTGAGCGCCTTGCCCGCCGGCACCGTCGGCCAGCCACCCTTGTTCACGATCTCGCGGAAGCGGCCCATCTCCTTCTGCAGCGCCGCGTAGTCCTCGTCCTGCGGTCGCATGAGGGCGATGCCCTGGTCGAGCGAGTCCGAGCGCAGGCTCAGCGCGACGGCACTGTCGAGCTGCTCGCGGCCGGCGTCGATGTGCCAGTCCTGTGCGAGCGCCCTGGGGTTGGTCTGGCCGCTCAGCAGGTCCTCGGACAGCGCGATGTACGCGGTGGTGAGCAGCACGTCGGCGTTCGCGAGCTGCTGCGCCGTGGGCGTCTTCGTCTGGCGCACTTCCCCGATCGTCTGCACGAGCTCCGTCAGGGGGTACGCGTCGAGTCGCAGTGCGTCGCTGTCGGCACTCGCCACGGCCTGCAGCAGCGCGTTGGTGCGCGGCTTGTTCGGCCCCTCCGATTCCATCCAGAGCGCCTTGCCGTCGTACGCCTTGTACAGGCGCTGGACGTGCTCCCACCGGTTCGCCGGCACTTCCTTCGGGCGAGGGGCGGCGAGCCGCTGGCTGATGGCCGAGTCGATCGCGGCAGCGGGCACGCCTGCCACCGTCGCCACCTGGGCGGGCTTCCAGTTGTGGGTGATCTTCCGGTGCTTGTGCGGCAGGGGAACCTTGCCGCAGGCTGACAACAACGTGATTCCGGCGATGATCGCGCCGCGGATCATCCCGCGCGTCGAGCAGTGTCGCATCTGGGTCTCCACTCGTGGCCTGGTCGGGCCGGAGGGCCCGCGGCGACCATGAGGCGAAATGTGGGCCAAAGGCCGAGCACGCCTCGTCGGGGAGTGTGCTTCGTCGCGTGCGCCGAGCTGGAACAGTCCGAGCTTTCCCGCCGCAATGGAGCCGATGCGATCGGCGCGGTCGAGATGCGTGGCGTCGTTGAGCGTGCCGATGCGGATCGCGTCGAGTGGCGTGAACCCGCTCCCGACGAGGGGCTCGACCTGGCGCTGATCGGGGTATCCTGGAATTACCCCACCACCGGCCCGCGGGTCCGTCCGCACGCGGGAGCCGACGACTGCGGCACGACGGGCGTCAACGGCCTTTCGCGTCGTCGTCCCGCTGGCGATCGTGCGTGACCCGGCCGACCCACCACCTGTCTCCTCATCGACATGCCACTGCGCCATCCCGCCCTCCGCCTCACCCAGTTGGCTACGCTCGTCGGCGCCACGGTCTGTCTCGCGTGCGCCGACCGCGTGCAGCACGCGGCGGACGGCGACGTGAGCCTGCAGGGCCGCTCCCGGGACACGACGACCGTGACGCCGACCCCCGCCCGCGTCCCCGTGGACACGGTGGATTCTCTCGTTGCCGCACGGCGAGCGACCGTGATGGACAGGACCCCGATCGGTCCTCGTCCCACCCCACGCCCGGCCTCCGACAGTGCTGCGCGCCGCGACAGTGCTTCGCGTCACGACAGCGCCGCGTCCCGTGACAGTGCCGCACCCCGCCTGCGCTGGCGCGTCGGGCCGAAGTCGGGTGACCGGCATCCTGCCTTCCGTGGCACGGGAAGCCCGCTCGACTCGCTGTGGCCCGTGAAGGGGCCGGCGCCGTTGCCGGGAAGCATCCTTCCAGGGAAGCGGATCATCGCCTTCTATGGCAATCCCAAGTCGCGGCGCATGGGCATCCTCGGCCAGTTCGATCACGAGGAGATGCTGCGCAAGCTCGACTCCGAGGTGGCGGCGTGGAATCGCATCGATCCCGCCACGCCCGCGATCCCCGCGCTGCACGTCATCGTGCTCGTCGCCGACGCGACGCCGGGTCCGAGCGGCAAGTACCGCACGCGGCACGACAGCGCGATGATCGAGCGAGTGTATGGGTGGGCGCGCAGCCGGAACGCGCTCATGTTCGTCGACCTGCAGGTCGGCCAGAGCACGCTGCAGGCAGAGCTGCCGTGGATCGAGAAGTTCCTCATCCGGCCGGACGTGCATCTCGGCATCGATCCCGAGTTCGCGATGAAGGGCAAGGCCGTTCCGGGCACGCGCGTCGGTACCTACGACGCCGCCGACATCAACTACGCGTCGAGCTTCCTCGCGAATCTCGTGGACAAGTACAAGCTGCCGCCGAAGATCCTCGTCGTTCATCGCTTCACGGTGCCGGGCGTCACCCACGCCGACCGGATCAAGCTCGATCCCCGCGTGCAGATCGTGATGGACATGGACGGCTTCGGTCCGCCGTGGATGAAGCGCGACACCTACTGGCGAGTGATCAAGCAGGAGCCGGTGCAGTTCACCGGCTGGAAGCAGTTCTCCAAGCTGCGGAACGACAAGCCGCCCACGCCGCGCGGCGAGATCCTCCGGCTCTGGCCCGTTCCGCTCTACATCCAGGTCCAGTAGCCGACTCTTCATTCCTCCGGGGCGAGCATCACCCGCGCATCGAGCGCGATGCCGCCCTCGGGGCCGACGGTCAGCGGATTGACGTCGAGCTCCGCGATGTCGGGGTGCGCGTCGGCGAGCATGCCGACGCGCACGAGGAGCTCCTGGATGTGCTCGATCGGCACGGCCGGCAGGCCGCGCACCGCGCCGAGGATGGCGGCGCCGCGCAGGGAGAGCAGCATCTCGCGTGCGTCTTCCATGCCGATGGGCGCGATGCGGAATGCGACGTCGCGCAGTACCTCGACGAACGTGCCGCCCAATCCAACCATCACCATTCCGCCGAAGCCCGCCGAGCGCGTGATCCCGACGATGAGCTCGCGGCCCGGCGCCGACTGCCGCTGCACGAGGATGCCCTCGATCCGTGCGTCGGGCACGGAAGCGTGCACGCGCTCGAGGATGCTCGCATAGGCAGCGCGCACGGTCGCCGCGTCGCCGACGTTCAGGCGGACACCCCCGACGTCCGATTTGTGCACGACGAGCGGCGACACGACCTTGAGCACCACCGGATATCCGATCGACTCGGCCAGGCGTACCGCCTCGTCCGGCGAGGTGGCGACGGCAGACCGGATGGTCGACACGCCATACGCCTCGACGACGGCCAGCGCCTCCTGCTCGGTGAGCTTGAGCCGGTGCTCCCTGCGCGCGCAGGCGATGACCTCCGCCGTGCGTGTCCGCGCCTCGCGTGGCAGGAGCGGGAGCTCGGAGATCGTGGAACGGCGCGCGCTCATCTCCCCGTAGCGCGCGAGCGCGCCGAGTGCACGGGCGGCGGATTCGGGGAAGATGTACGCCGGCACTCCCGCCAACTGGAGCTCGCGCTTCGCCTCCGGCAGTCGCTCGCGGCCCATGAGTACGGCGAGCACCGGCTTGTCGCGGTGCGATTGCGCCACGCCGCCGATTGCGCTCGCCACTGCCGATGAATCCACGCCGAGTGGCGGCGTGAAGATGGCCACGGCGGCATCGACGCGCTCGTCGGCGAGCACCGCGTCCAGCGCGAGGCGGTAGCCGGCGGGATTCGCCGACGCGATCATGTCGAGCGGATTGCGGATCGACGCTTCCGGGGGAAAGAGCGGCTGGAGGCGACCGACGGTCCCGGGCGTGAACTCCACGAGGTCGAGCCCGCGCTCCTCGAGCGCGTCGGCGGCCAGCACGCCTGGCCCGCCGGAGTTCCCGACAACGGCGGTGTGCCGCGACCGCGGTGGCCGCAGCACGCTGAACGCCATCGCCATGTCGAACAGCTCCTCGATGGAGCCGGCGCGCAGCACGCCCGCCTGCTGCAGCAGCGCATCCACCGCGCTCTCGCTCGCCGCGAGCGCACCGGTGTGGCTCGAGGCCGCGCGCGCGCCGACCGCCGACCGGCCCGCCTTCACGACGATGATCGGCTTGGAGCGGGTGATGCGCGAGGCGATCTCGAGGAAGCGGCGCGGATTGCCGAAGTTCTCGACGTACATGAGGATCACGCCGATCTGCGGGTCGTGCTCCCATTGGAGGAGCAGATCGTTGCCGCTGACGTCCGGCTTGTTTCCCATCGACACGAACTGCGCGATGCCGATCCCGAACTCCGTGGCGTAGTCGAGCACGCTCACTCCCAGCGCACCCGACTGCGACACGAACCCCGCCCGCCCGAACGGAGGCATCGGGCTGGCGAAGGTCGCGTTCATGCTGATCGCCGGGTCGGTGTTGATCATCCCCATGCAGTTGGGACCGACGAGCCGCATCCCGTGACGGCGCACGATCTCGAGCAACGCGCGCTCGCGTTCGATTCCCTCGCCGCCGACCTCGCGGAATCCTGCCGAGATGACCACCAGGGCCCGCACGCCACGCCGCCCCGACTCATCGGCGACCTCGAGAACACGCTCCTTCGGCACCGCGATCACGGCCACGTCCGGCGTGTGCGGCACCTCGAGGATGCTCGGCCAGGAGGGCAGCGCGTGCACCGCGGCCGCCTTCGGGTTCACGGGATAGACCGCGCCCGAGAAGCCGTGGAGCACCAGGTTGGAGACGATGCGGTATCCGATGGTGTTCGGCGTCCTCGATGCACCGATGACGGCAATGTGCCGCGGCTTGAGGACCGAGTCGAGGGAGCCGACGGGGGAGGGCGAGGCTGGATCGGAGACGCCGAATGTCATGCCGTAATTCTGCTGGATTGCTCGCTCATGACAGTCGGGTCACCCCCGCGATGCTGTCGGGAATGTTCCGCGCGTGGACGTGGCGCGCCGCCGGCCGCCACACGTTGCCACCGTGTCCACCCACGGTCAGTTTTCGATGGTGGCCGTCAGCTCATCGCGCGAGCGGCCGTTCCCAGCTGTGAGCTTCATGACGTCGGCCACGAATCCCGAAGGAGTGACGGAGAGCACCGCAAGCCCGTTCGACGGCGGGGGCGAGATGCGTGCGCGTGCGCGCGCCTTCGACTGGTCGGCGACGTCGCTCGGACCGGTGCAGTCGTGGTCGCCCACCCTGGCGACTGCCGTCCGCATGTGCATGGAGTCGCCATTTCCGTCCAACCTCTGGTGCGGGCCGGACCGGCTGCTCATCTACAACGATGCCTACCGGCGGGTGCTCGGCAGCAAGCATCCCGGTGCCCTGGGCCGTCCCGGGATGGAAGTGTGGGGCGAGATCCGGGAGGCCCTCGAGCCGATGTTCGCGCACATCGATGCCGGCGGCGCGCCGATCTACGCCGAGGACGCGCCCTTCGTCATGGCCCGCTCGGGTGACGGCAGGGCCGGAGAGCTGGCCTATTTCACCTTCGGCCTCAGCGCCATTCGTGAGCCGTCGGGCGAGATCGTCGGCTACTTCAACCCGGCGACCGAGACGACCGCCCGCATTCACGCCGAGGAAGCGCTGGCCGCGACGACGCGTCGCCTGGACGCCGCGCTCCTCGCCGGCGAGGTGGGCACCTTCCAGTGGGACATCCCGGACGATCGCCTGTGGGGCGACGCGAACTTCGCGCGCATCTTCGACATCCAGCTCGACGAGCGCGGCGCTGCCCCGCTGGCCGCCTACCTGGCCGCCATCCATCCTGACGACCGCGAGCGGACGAACGCGCTCGTGCAGCACACCCTCGACACCGGCGCGCCGTACGACACCGAGTACCGGATCGTGTCGGGTCGCGAGGATGGGCGCCGGACGCGCTGGGTGGAAGCACGCGGGCGCGTGGAGTACGATGCCGAAGGACGGCCCGTACGCTTCCCCGGCGTGGTGCAGGACATCACGCGCCGGCGCGAGGCGGAGGAGGAGCGCGTGCGGTTGATGGAGGCGGCGGAAGCCGCGCGTCGCGAGGCCGAGCTGGCGAACCGCGCCAAGTCCCAGTTCCTGGCCAGCATGAGCCACGAGCTGCGCACGCCCCTCAATGCGATCGGCGGCCACGCGCAGCTGCTCACCATGGAGATCCACGGGCCGCTGACCGAGGCGCAGCGCTTCACCATCGACCGCATCGAGCGCGCGCAGCGGCACCTGCTCGGCGTGATCACCGACATCCTCAACTACGCCAAGCTGGAGAGCGGCACGCTCGAGTACGACATGGAGTCGGTGCCGGTGGAGGGAACGCTGACCGACGTGCTGCCGATGGTGGAGCCCCTCGCCGCGTCACGGCAGCTGTCGATCCATGCTCCCGCGCCCGAGGAGATCGCGCCGCTCCGGGTATGGGCCGACCGGGAGAAGCTCGCGCAGGTGCTGCTCAACCTGCTCTCCAACGCGGTGAAGTTCACGCCGCCGGGCGGCCGCATCTCCGTGCAGGTGCAGTCGAGCGCCGACGAGGCGTCGCCCGTCCGCATCCAGGTGCGCGACAGCGGCGTCGGCATCCCCGCCGATCGGCTGGAGGCGATCTTCGAGCCGTTCGTGCAGGTCGAGCGCGGGACGCATCCCTACTCGTCGCGCGCCGAGGGAACGGGGCTCGGGCTCTCGATCAGCCGCGAGCTGGCGCGCGCGATGGGCGGGGATCTCGTGGCGGCGAGCCGGCTCGGCGAGGGCTCGACGTTCACGCTCAGCCTTCCGCGAGGGGAAGGGTGAGGGTGAACTCGCTCCCTGCTCCCGGCGTGCTCTCGGCGGTGAGGTCGCCGCCCATGCCGCGCGCGAGGTCACGGCTGATGGCGAGCCCGAGGCCCACCCCTTCCTGCGTGCGCGTGAGCTGCGAATCCACCTGCACGAATGGCTCGAAGACGTGCGCGAGCTGGTCGGCCACGATGCCACGCCCCGTGTCGCGCACGCGGATGTGCACCTCGTGGTCGGCCGCCGCGCCATCGAGCTCGATGCGCCCGCCGGATGGGGTGAACTTGACCGCGTTGGTGAGCAGGTTGAGGACGATCTGCTGCAGCTTCTCGGCGTCGGCCTTCACCGCCAGCGCGGGATCGCAGCCCGCGTAGCGGAACTGCAGCTTCTTCGCGCGCACCTGGGGCGCGACGAGCGCCTCGCAGGTGGTGAGCACCTCGTCCACGTTCACGTCGCTCAGGGAATAGCGGACCGCCCCCGCCTCGATGCGGCTGTAGTTGAGCACCCCGTTGATGAGGCCGAGCAGGTGCTGCTCGCTCTTCCGGATCCGCGCGAGGTCGAGGCGCTGGTCTTCCGTGATCGGGCCGCGGATGCCGAGCTCCATGAGCTCCACGTACCCGCCGATGGCGTTGAGCGGGGTGCGCAGCTCGTGGCTCATCACGGCGAGGAACTCGCTCTTCGCGCGGTTCGCCTCGTCGGCGCGGGCGGCGGCCTCCTCGGCCTGGCCGCGTGCCGCCTGCTCGCTGGCGAGGAGTCGCTTTCGCTCCTCGAGATGGTCGCGCAGGTCGTACTGCCGACGCCGCGCGCGCAGCGCCGAGCGCAGCATGGTGACGATGGTGGCGACGCGTACCGGACGCTCGATCAGCGTGACGTTCGCGCGGTCGGAGAGTGCCTCCAGCGCACGAGGGATCGAGCGCGAGAGCTCCTCCTCGCCGGTGAGCACCATGACGGGCACGTCGGACCAGGGCGGCTGGGCATCGAGCACGCCGAGGAGCATCTCCGTCGCACTCGCACTGAGCGCCTCCTCGGCGATCACGAGCGCACCGACGTCGCCGGTGAGCTGCGCGCAGAGTGCGGGCATGTCGACGCAGGCCGTCGCGTGCAGGCCACTGTCCGCGAGGACACGCGCCGCGATGTCGCCGTCGCGGCCCGTGGGCGTGAGCAGCGCGATCGTCTGCCGGCCCTCCGTCGCGTCCTCCGGCACCGGCACCACTGCGTCGTCGCAGCGTTCCATGGCGTTGCTACTCCGCGGAGCCGGCGTCCTGCCCGCTGCCGAGGCGCTCGGTGCCAACGCGACGCTTCTGCATGAGTGGCTCGCTGCCGCCCACGTACTCCGGCACGCCGGTCAGCACGCCCTGGAACCCGTGCAGGGGCGGACCGACGAGCAGGCCGCGATGACCGATGCGGCACTCGCGAATCGTGCGCTCGTGATCACCGCTGCGCTTCTTCACCACGGAGATGGCCTGGCGCACCGCGCCCGTGACCTCGAAGTAGCGGAGCAGGATGACCGTATCGGCCAGGTAGCTCACGTCGGCCGCTTCATCGACGGGACTGCCGAAGATGCCGTGCTGCACGAGGGTGAGCAGGCTCGTCACGCCGCGGTTCGACAGGTAGCTGAGCATCTCGTGCACCTGCGTGGGGAGCAGCCGCTCCTCGGGCATGGACTGCATGTAGCCGTTGATCGAGTCGATGACGATCATCCGTGCGCCTTCGGCCTCGACGGCGTTGACCACGTGACTGGCGAACTCTCCGGGAGAGAGCTGGGTCGGCTCGATCTGCGTCAGGTGCAGCTGGCCGTTGTCCAGCAGCTCGGAGACGTCCATTCCGAGGGATGCGGCTCGGGCCAGGAAGGTGCTCCGGCGCTCGTCGAACAGATAGAGCTGCACCTTCTCGCCACGCTGCGCAGCGGCACAGGCGTATTGCGTGGCGAGCACCGACTTTCCGGTGCCGGCGGGCCCGGTGATGAGCAGGCTGGTCCCGCCAGGCAGGCCACCTCCCAGCTGCTGGTCCAGCTCGGGTGACCCGCTCTCGATCACGTGTCCACCGACCGCCGGGTGCGACGTTTCGGTGTCGATCCGCGGGAACACGGCGAGGCCGCCGGTGCGGATGCGGAAGTCGTGAAAGCCGCCGGTGAATCGGCGCCCGCGCAGCTTCATCACCTGCAGCCGGCGCCGTTCGGCGCCGTACTCCAGCGCGATGTGCTCCAGCTCCACCACGCCGTGCGCGAGGCTCTGCAGCTGCAGGTCACCCTCGGGCGCGGTCTTGTCGTCGAGCAGGAGGACGGTACAGTTCCGTCCCGAGAAGAACTGCTTCAGGGCGAGGATCTGCCGGCGGAAGCGGAGCGGGTCGCGGGCGAGCAGCCGCATCTCGGAGAGCGAGTCGAGCACCACGCGTGTGGCGCCGGACTGCTCCACGGCGGCGAACATGCTGTCGATCGTCTGCTGCAGCTCCACCTCGGCGGGGTGGAAGATCGTGTACGACTCGCCCGTGGCATCCGATTCGGCCGGCAGGTCGAAGACCTCGATGTCGTCGAGCGACCAGCCATGCGACGCTGCAACTTCGGTGAGCTCCTCGCGGCTCTCGGAGAGCGTCACGTAGAGGCCGCGCTCGCCGTGCTTCGCACCCTCGAGCAGGAACTGGAGGGCGATCGTCGTCTTCCCTGTGCCAGGCGCGCCGTCGAAGAGGTACAGCCGGTTGACGGGGAGGCCGCCACCGAGCACGTCATCGAGCCCGGCCACACCGGTGGCGGCGAGGGTGGGTTGTCCGGGCACGGACGCGCCCCGCGACTGTCTTGTCGCCTTCTTTGATTGAGCCATGGGCTCCGGCCTGTCAACATTCGCGCCGCCGCGCCGGCGCGGATCACCAGGGCGTCAATCTAGCGCAACGAGGCGCCATCCGCCTCGCGCTGCGCATCGGCGAGCCGATTCAGCTCGTCACCGAGCACCCGCGCCCCGTCGATCAGGGTGGTGAGCGGCGCCAGGTCGCTTGCGCCCGCGTGCAGGCGCAGGAGGTCGAGGCGGATTCCCTCGAGTGCAGCCACGCTGTCCGCGAGGTGCTTCGACGCCGCCTGCCGGCGTGCATCGAGCACGCCGGCATCGCCGGCGCCCGACGCGGCAAGGGACGCGAGCAGCTCGATCTCGGCGCGCGCTTCGGCGGCGCGCGCCTCGAGCGCTTCCACCGTTGCCGGCAGCTCGCCGAGCTGCTCGCGGTACGGCTTCGGCAGCGCGGCGAACAGCTCCGAGGCGGCGACGCCGAGCGCGGCCTCGGTGGCGCGGAAGGCGCCGGGGCCCACGACGCGCGAGCGCTCGGGCGCGCCGAGCCGGCGGGCGAACCACTCACCGAGGCGGCTCTTCCAGAGGCGGTCGCGAATGCCCGTCTGCCACCACTGCCGGATCTTCGGCGGGATGAACTGCACCTCGAGCGCGTTGCTCGCCGCGCCGAGCAGCATGGTGGTGCCCATGGGCACGAGCACCCACGCCATGCTGAGCTGGCGCTCGTGGATCGCCCCCGACATGACGAGTCCCATGGTGACGCCGAACCACGTCGCCGCGCCCACCGTGGCCAGGCGCAGCAGCCGGTGGCCGCGCGGCTCTCCTTCGCCGAGCGTGAGTGCCTCCTGTTCGGCACGTTCTCGCCGTGCGACGTCGAGTGCCGAGCGCAGGTCGGCGAGGGTGTGGCCGGCGCGGAACTGCCGGCGAGCCTGGTTGAGATGGAAGCCGACGATCGGGAACAGGGGCAGCGAGGTGACGGCAGCGAGGAGCACGATGTCGGCCGGCCCGTCGGGACGGTTGCCCGTCACCCAGGCGATGAGGTTTCCCATCGTCATCGTGCCGAACAGCCCCGACCAGCCGAGGTAGGGAACGAGCAATGGATTCCGCGCGTTGAGCCAGGCACGCAGCGTGGTCGGCAGCGCCGGCCGCGTGTCGGGTGCCGGGGCCAATGCGGCCGCCATCGCCTCGCCGTCGGGGAAGCGGCCCTCGGGCTCGCGCGCGAGTGCGCGGTCGATCGCCGCGCCGAGCGCGGGAGGGAGTCCCGGCGCCACGCGCATCACGCTCTGCGGCGACTCGGTGGCCTGCTTCACGAGCAGCGCCGGCAGGTTCGACGCCTCGAAGGGGAGACGGCCGCTGACCGCCAGATATCCGACGACACCCAACCCATAGATGTCGCTGCGTCCGTCGATCGAGTCGCTCGCCGCCTGCTCGGGGCTCATGAAGTGCGCGGTCCCCATGATCCTGCCGGGGTCCGTGTCCGGCCCGGGGTGTGCGCCGCCGTGCGCGATGCCGAAGTCGGTGACGAGGGCGCGGCCGGTACCCGACTCGAGCAGGATGTTGTCCGGCTTCACGTCGCGATGCACGATGCCGCGGCCGTGCGCGTACGCGAGCGCCCACGCCACCTCGCGCAGCACGCGCGCCGCTTCGGCGGGCGGAAGGGGCCCCTGCGTGCGAAGGCGCTCGCCGAGCGTCTCCCCTTCCACGTAGCCCATGACGAAGAAGACGAAGCCGCCCGCCTCGCCGACGCGGTGGATGGGGACGATGTTCGGGTGCGAGAGGCCGGCCGCCGTGCGTGCCTCGCGGAGGAAGCGCTCGCGCGACGCCGACGTGCGCGCGAGGTGCGAGGGAAGCACCTTGATGGCGACGTCACGGTCGAGCTGGACGTCGCGCGCCAGGTAGACGATGCCCATGCCGCCGCGGCCGAGCTCGCGCTGGAGGGAGTATTCGCCGGCGAGGGCGGTCTGGAGCTCGAGGAACTCGCTGGTGGGGTGCGTCATGCTGGCATTACGAATGTGCGTCGCGGACGTTTCTGTGGTGGAAATGAACCGTGATTGATCCCTCGCACAAGAACGATCGCACGTGACACTTCTCTTCGGGGCACTCGTCATCCTCGTCGGCCTCGCGGCTGCCGGCATCGCCGCCATCGCGGGCTTCGGGATCGGCAGCCTGCTCACGCCGGTGCTCGCCATCGAGACCGGCACCAAGGTCGCCGTCGCGGCCGTCGCAATTCCACACGTGGTGGCCACGGCGCAGCGCTTCTGGCTGCTGCGCCGGCACGTGGACCGGCGCGTGCTCGTCGGCTTCGGGGTCGCGAGCGCGATCGGCGGGCTTGCCGGTGCGCTGGTGCACGCCTGGGTGTCGAGCCGCGCGCTCACCGTGGTCTTCGGCATCGTCGTCGCGCTGGCCGGCGTGTCCGAGCTGACGGGATGGATGCGACGCGTGCGCTGGGGGCGTACGTCGGCGTGGATCGCCGGCGCGCTGTCGGGGGCGCTCGGCGGCATGGTCGGCAACCAGGGCGGCATCCGGACGGCGGCGCTCCTCGGCTTCGAGGTGCCGAAGGAATCCTTCGTGGCGACGGCGACGGCGATCGGCTTGTTCGTGGACGCCGCACGGCTGCCGGTCTATCTGGCGACACAGTGGCGTGATCTGATGGAGGTGTGGCCGCTGGTGCTCGTGGCCACGATCGGGGTCGTGGTCGGCACGCTGGCGGGCACGAAGTTGCTCGGGCACATCGAGCACAGCACCTTCCGGCGCATGATCGGCGTTCTGCTCGTGGCGCTCGGCATCCTGATGCTGGCAGCGTGCCGCCCGGATCGGGGAGCGACGGCGTCATCCGTGTCGCACTACAGACCGCAGGGACGCACCGTGACCATCACCACCGTCCCGCTGCTCGTGAAGGAGCAGCAGCAGGTGTTCCCCTTCCTGAAGGAGGACTTCGCGAAGGGTGGCGTGCTGGAGGGGAAGGAGGTGTACGCCTTCTCGCCGTCCACGGTGACCGTGGTGGAGGGTGACACGATACACTTCACCTTCATCAACCCCGAGGACGACGTGCACTCGTTCGTGCTCCCCGACCTCGCGGTGTCGCTGCCGGGGCAGAGGACGGTCACGGCGACGTACGTGGCGAAGCGCGCGGACGTCTATCCCTTCGTGTGCGCGGTCCAGGCGCACCTGCCGATGATGTCGGGGCAGCTGGTGGTACTGTCTGCGACGGGGATGGCCGGGAAGTGAGCGCCGCCCGCACCAGGCGGTGTTGACAGACCAAAATTTCTTGATATAAATTGCCCACCGTGACTTCCGCGCTCCCTGCCACCGAATCCGACCTCGACCGCGCCGTGACGCTGTTCCACGCGCTGTCGGATTCCACGCGCCTCTCGATCCTCGAGATGCTGCGCGACGGGGAGCAGTGCGTCTGCGACCTGCAGGACGGCCTGGAGGCGGCGCAGTCGCGCCTGTCCTTTCATCTGAAGGTGCTTCGCGAGGCGGGCCTCGTGTCGGACCGGAAGGAGGGACGGTGGTCGTACTACAGCATCGTGCCCGGCGCGCTCGCCGAGGTGCACGACCTCGCCGTCGCGATGCAG
>DASURL010000157.1:0-10004 GCA_036280075.1 Gemmatimonadaceae bacterium
GAATCCGGCGGCCAGGTTCGTCAGCATGCCGCCGGTGGCCAGCAGCGCCATCAGCCCCGCGAAGCCCAGCCAGCCGTACAGGTAGCGCGGCCGCACGCGGAGCGTCAGCGCGCGCTCGGTGCCGAGCGCCGCCAGGATGGCGGTGCAGAACGACACCACGTACAGCATCGTGCTCGGCGCGCGGAAGAACTTCGTCCCGGGGACGATGGCATACACCAGATGGAAGAACGGCGTGCTGCCGCCGAGCATCCAGAGGAAGGACACCACCGCCACGCCGATCCAGAACCGCCTGAAGCGACGGCGCGCGTCGCCGCCGAACGCCGCAGACGCCAGGAGCAGCACCGAGCCGCCCAGGTACTCGCTGTGGAGGTGGATCCCGTTCGGGCCCCAGTACCGGTCGAGGATGCCGGTGAACTGCGGCAGGTACATGTTGAAGATCTCGATTAGCGGAAACGAGTAGCTCGTCGCATACGCGTAATCGCGTCCGCCCGCGCGCGGCGAATAGGCCACGTACTCGCGTACCGGCGCATACTGGATCGCGCCGATCGCCATCCCGATGATCACCGCGCCGAGTGCGAAGGCGAGGCGCCGCACGGCGGTCCTCCGGTCGAGCTGAACGCCACTCGCGTCGCGGCCGAGCGCGAGGAACAGCGCGAAGACGCCAGACGTCAGCAGGAGGTACTGCAGCAGCTGCGGGTGCGGGCTGAGCACCGCGAGCCCGATGGTGATGGCGAACGCTCCCCAGGTCCACAGGCGGCCGTCGCGGATGCCGCGCACCAGGAGCCAGAGGGCCAGCGGAAGCAGCGCGCTGACGAACAGCTTGCCGTCATGTCCCGGTGAGACGTACGAGGCGATCGGACCACCCAGCAGGTACGCCATCCCCCCGATCAGCGAGGGGACGAACCCCAACCCCCATGCGCGCAGGAAGCCGTAGGTGAACAGGCCGGCCAGGAACACGTGGAAGATGAACCCCCACGTCATCGCCACGTCGGTCGGCAGGACCAGGCGCAGCAGGAAGGTGGGGTAGAAGATGTCGCCGGCCATCGCGGCGATGTGCGGTACTCCTCCGAAGAGGTAGGGATTCCATTCCGGAAAGCCCCTGCCCGACCGCATCCACTCCGCACCGAACTCGCGAAACGCGTAGCCGGCGATGAACTGATCGCTGTGCGGGTTGACGAGGAATTTTCCGGCCAGCGCCGGATAGGCCAGCGCCATCGTTGCGATGGCGTACGCCAGGGCGGCCCAGCCGAACGCCCCTCGTGGCTCCCGGGTCGGCGTCGGCATCGCCAGCTCAGCTTTTCGCATCGGGTGGGGTGGAGGTGTCACGGGTGGGTCCAACCGTGTGAAGCATGAGGAACAGCAATCCGGGCAGCGTCTCGAGGATGGTGAGCCACAGGCGGGACGCGATGGCCATCACTGCCGCCTGGGCGGGGTTCGCCAGGCCGGCGGCGGGCATGATGAGGATCATCGCCGATTCGCGAAAGCCGACGCCGGCCGGCGCGAACAGCACAAGATAGCCGAAAATGTACGACATCGCGTATACGGCGACGAATGAGCTGGTGTTGCCCACTGCGATGCCGAGGACGCCGCGCGATACCATCTGGAACGCTGCGCCGTAGATGATCCAGGCGAGCGCGTTCCCCACCCCCGCATAGACGACCCCCCGCACGGGAAGATTCTCGAGCGCGACCGAGCGGCCGGTGAGTCGCACGGCGAGGCGCCGCAGGTGCGGCCACGCGAGGGGGGCCGCCATCAGCAGGATGCCGCTCGCGATCACCAGCACGAGGCCGGCGCGCGCCCCCGCCAGGCGGTAGGCCACGCCAGCGAGCGACCAGCTCGTGGCGACCACCACCAGCAGGCCGGTGACGATGTTCGCCACGGTGCTCACGATGGCAGCGCCGGCCGCCGCCGCCGGCTCGGCGCCGGCGCGCTTCGCCAGCACGCTCAGGGCGCCAATCTGCCAGAGCTTTCCCGGTACGTACCGCGCGAGGCTGGAGACGGCGAAGATGTGCGCCGCATCCACGAAGCCGATCCGCGAGCTCCACGCCGCGAGCACGGCCCGCCAGGTCTGGACCAGGACGACGTAGGCGAACAGGAAGGCGGCCCCTGATGCCGCGATCCAGCCCCAGTCGAGATGCAATCCGGTGGAGTGCGCCTGGAAGTCGCGCCAGTAGGTGAGGAGCGCGCGCGCCGCGAAGCCGAGGACGATGGCAGCGAGCGCGATCTGCGCGAGGAGCAGGATTCGCTGTCGATTCACGCGCTCAAGATACTCGACGAATCGTGCCCGCGAGCGACGCTGCCGATTGCCACCAGGGCGCGACGGCTACAGCTCGCGCCACCCGTGACACGAGCAGGATCAGCGGATGATGTCGACCCACCCCGACTCGTTGCCCACCGCCGCTGCATCACCCGTGGGGGTGAACGCGATTCGCCGCGGCGCGCCGCCGACCGCCAGCGTCTGGACCACCCGCCGGCTCGCGCGGTCGATGACCACGACGAGGCCGGCGGAGGGGAACGACGCGAAGAGCTGCACGCCATCGGGAGTGAGTGCGAGATCGAAGCTTCCAGAGCCCACGAGGATGCTGTCGGTCTGGACTCCGGAGCTGGCGTCCAGCACGGCAATGGCTGTCGCGGCTTCCCTCGCGACGAAGAGCTGGCGTCCATCGGGGGACACGACGATGCCCTGCGGCATCCCGGCCAGCGGAATGCTGCGCGCCACGCGGTTTGCACCCAGGTCGACGACCGTCACCCCTCCTGACATCGACGTCACGTATAGCGACAGGCCGTCGGGCGAGATCGCGAGGCCGTTCGATGCGCTGCCCGCCTGGACGCCGCCGATCCAGCTGCGTGAGGAGACGTCGAGAATGTCGACCATGCCGGAGTTGTTGCTGGCGTAGACGCGACGCCCGTCGGGCGAGAAAAGGACACGGAACGGCGCCGCCGAGGTCGGGACGGCCGCCACCTGCCGGGCGCTCGCCATATCGACGAATCCCACGGACCCGCTGAACTGGTTGCTCACCGCGGCCAGTCCGCCGTCGGGCGAGAGGCGAACGTCAGTGGGAACGGCACCGACGTCGATGGAGCCGAGGGGCGGCGAATCGGCGAGCGGGAGGACGGCGAGGCGATCCTCGTCCTGCAGCCCGACGAGGATCGCCTCGGAACGAGTCACGGCCACGCCGAATGGCCGGCCCGTGAGCGCGGCGCTGCGGGTGCGTACCTGACCCGACGGATGCGTGAACGAGTTCTGCGGCCCGGTGCCGGTTCGACAGGCCGCCAGCGCCAGGGCACATGGAAGCGCGAGCCGTGGCAGGTGCCGGAACGACGAACGCAGAAAGTCCACAGCAGCCTCCAGAGGAGCGAGATACGACGAAGCGACCTCGACGTTCGGGCGCCGCGCGAAGGTAGGTGTCGCGGGCAGTGGCGGCAAGACTGGCTCGTAACCCGATGGCAGGAACGACGTTAGTCGTCGCCCCACGGCACGGCGCGACCCTCCGCATCTTCGAGCAGGGCTCCCGTGCCGTTCGCTGGCGCCTCGGCGCGGATCGGCCGCCCTCGCGCGTCCAGCGTGGCGGCCCGAACCGAGCGGCGATCGCGCCGCCACGCCACCAGCTCGCCGAGCGGAGCGATGTGCGGTTGCCGGGCAACCAGTCGCGCCACCAGCTCGCTGAACGCCTCCTCCGCTCCAGGGTAGCCCAGCATGGTCGCCAGATTGGGATGCCACAGTCCTACCCAGAGGCCTTCCACGTCAGCGCACACGGAGGCCAGCTCCAGCGCGTCTTCCACCCACCGGCGAGGGTCCTCGATCCCCTGGTACTTGCTGAGGGTCCGATCCATCCAGACGAGTGGCACGACGTCGAATTCGGCAACCGCGCCGTCGGCGGCGTCCCACCACGGTACCACGTCCGCCACGCCGAGCCGGAACCCGCTGCAATCCGGGAATCCGAAGGTGGCGTCATAGGTGAAGCCAGCCTCCTTCATCGCTCGCTGCGTGGCGCCGGGCCGCATGCGCAGGTAGTGCTGCCGGGCCCCGCGGATCGAGGTGCCGGCGATAAATTCCAGCTGCGTGCGCTGCTCCGCGAAGAGGCGCGACGAGAGCATCGTCGCGAAGCTCCCGTGCAGTCCGATCTCGTGGCCACCGCTGCGAATCGCCGACAGCAGGCCGCGCGTCCGGCGTCCTCGCGGGCGATACGTGAGGTCGCCTCGTCGCGCGCTGGCCACGTCCGGCTCTCCGCAGAGGACGAACCACGTCGACCGCACGCCGGCGTCGCGCTCCGTCGCCAGCAGTCGGCGCGCGGCGGCGACGACCGGGTTGGCCGTCAAGCCCCCGGGCGCAGCGCCGACGATCCTCGCGACCTGGCGCCACTCGGACTTGCGGGCGAGCTCCGCGATTCGAAGCGCCGTGAACGCGCCCCACCAGTCGACGACGTCGAGGTCGTGCGAGAGCGCGGCCGCCCACCGACGCCCGTTCGGCCACGGCTGCAGGAAGGCGAGTGGCCGACGTCCCGCAGCGTTCACCACCGCCGCGCGCAGGGCTTCGGCACATCGGGATACCAGCGGCTCACGAGGCGAGCCCGATGCGTACATCGCGTTGACTCGCGTCGGGACGCGCTGGAATCGATCGGCATCCTCGGTCAGCTGTTCCGCGCGCGCGCTCACCGTGCTTCCCACCTCGGCGAGGAGGACGCGCGGGATGCGCACTGCACCGTCGGCGACCTGAAGGTCCCAACCGCGGGCGGCGAGCTGCCGCAGGGTGGCTGCGGGGCCATCCTCCCCCATGACGAGCACCGTGACCACGTTCGGCGTGGGCTCCAGCGACTGGAGCAACCGCGCCTGGTCGACGAGCACCTCGAGGGCGAATCGCTCAAGCGGTGACAGGCCGGAGGATGGAGCGAGGTGGATCACGGCCAGCCGGGCGGAGGCTCGAGGACGCGGATCGTTCGCGCGGGCTGTCCGCTGACGACGTGCAGCGACTCCACGTCGTGCGTCACGAGCGCCATGGCGCCGACCACGGCGCCGCGGCCGACGCGAACTCCGGGAAGGATCATCGCAGAGGCGCCGATCCACACGTCGTCCTCGATGACGATCGGCCCGCGAGCGACCGGCGCGACGGGCCGGATCCTCGACTGGTTGGGATGCGAGGAGGTGACGAAGGTGACTCGCGGGGCGATGCTCACGCGATCGCCGATCGTGACGTTGCCCCGGTCGGCGAGCTCCTCGACGATGATCAGGCCATCCGCGATGTACACCTGCTCACCGACCTGGAATCCGCACCAGCGGAGGAGCATCGGTCGCAGCCCGGGAAAGAACCCGCGCGACACGATGCGCTTGAGCACCTTCTTGGTGCCGCGTCGGAAGATGCTCGTCACCCGAGATACCGATAAAGGAAGGAGGCGCGACGCGTGAGCGGGAGCGGGAGTCGCGACCAGAGCCTGCCAGCCATGGCGAGCGCACCCCGGTCACGCGACATCGTGTTCAGGCCGGATGGCGCCGGCCAGTAATCGTATGCGAGGGGATGCGGTTCGCCACCCCAGCGAAGCTTGAACTGCGTCAGTCCCCCCTGCTCTGGCGCCGCACGCCCCAGGTCGAACGAGACGCCCTCCCGGGTTGCGTCCTGCAGTGCGGTCCAGAGCAGTGCATGATTCGGCTTGCGATCCAGGTATTCCGGCAGCGACGCCCCGAACGCATAGATGGTTTCGCGACCACCCTTCCAGAGCACCACCCCGGCGACATCTCCGGCCTCGGGCACGCGCGCGAGCAGGAGCTCTGCCAGGCCGTGTCGCTGCAGGGTGGCGCATTCGGTCACGAAGAAGTCGTCCGGCGGGGCGGGAAGGCCAAGCCGGCGGGAGGTCCGCTGCTGCAGCTCGGCCATCCGCGCCCACGCGGCGCGATCGGTGCCGCGTTCGACCGTCACCGACTTCATTCCCTTGCGGATGGCGCGCTGGACGTGACTCGGATGCAGCTTCTTCCATACCGCGTCGGCACCGCCTGCCGTCGACACCACGTACGTCAGGTAGTGCGAGACGCGGTGAAAGCCGTCCGGCGCCGCCTGGCCCGGATCGCGACGCTTCAGCTCGAGCGTGCGCGCGCCCGAGCTCTCGCACAGCTCGCGGGCTGCCGCGCACAGTGCCGCATCCGCCTCGGCCGACAGCGCGAGCGGACCGGCCGCGTAGCTGAAGGGCAAGCTGACGACCCGCCGGCGGCCGGCAAGGCTTCGCACCGTCGCGAGCGGAAGGACGCCCACGATCGATCCGTCCTGTCGTGCGGAGAGGTAGTGGATGCCGAAGCCGAATTGGCGATGGAGGGCCTCGCACCACTCCATCCGATGGTAGAACCGCCCGAACGGCCGGACGAACTCATTCCAGTCACCGGGCGCGGTGGAATCAATCGCGATCTGCAGCGGCATCACGGTACACTCGTAGGAATCTGTCCACCGCGTTGGCCGGTGCGAATTGCTCGCGGCTCATCGCCGCCGCCCGCGCGGTGAGCCCGGTGCGGAGATCCGGCGCTTCGAGCAGGCGCGCGATCTGGCGCGCGAGGTCCGCCGCATCGCCACTCCGTGCGATGAGCCCCGTTGCCTCGTCGACGACCACTTCCGGAATGCCTCCCGCCGGAGTCCCGACGATCGCGCTTCCAGCGAGCGACGCTTCGGCCAGCGACAGGCCGAGGCCCTCGGCATCGCCGCGCGTCGGGAGCACCGTCACGGTGGCGGCCCCGTACTCCGCGGGCATGGTGTCCTGCCCCACGAAGTCCGCGAACTGCACCGCCTCCGCCACGCCGACGGCGCGTGCATGTCGTTCCAGCGCGGCACGCTCGGGCCCCTCGCCGAGCACCTTGAGTCGACACTGGACGCCCTGCTGCCTGAGCAGGGCGAACGCGTCGATGAGGTCAGTCACGCCCTTGCTCGCCAGGAGGTTGCCGGCGTACAGGATCAGCGGCGGATCCGACTTCGCTTCCTCCCGGCCGCGTTCGAAGTGCGCGACATCGAGGGGCATGGACAATCGCGCCACGGGGGTACGCAGCGCCGGCAGTGCGGACCTGACGTTCCGGGCGAGAAAATCGGATACGGTCGTCACGAGGCGCGCACGATTCATGACGTGCGTGGCGAGGCGACGAAGCACCGACGACCGATCCAGCAGGCGGATATCGCTGCCGTGCGTGGTGATGACGAGTGGAACTCCGAGCGACGAGGCGAGCCACCCGCCGGGAAACCACCAGTGCGCGTGCACGACGTCCGGCCGCCACGCGTGCGACACGCGACGGATGGCGACGGCGAACGCGAGGAGGAAGACGGGGATGCCGACCATCGCGAGGGCGGAGAGGATGCCGGTGGCGTGGAGGTCGCCGCGGTACGCCACGCGCTCGAGAGCGTCCGGCGCATAGCGAAAGCGATGGACCCGCACGCCGTCCTCATCGGCCCACGTCGGCTGGCCACGCGCATGCGGGGCGATCACCGTGACCTGGTGGCCGGCGTCGACCGCGCCGATTGCCAGGCGCTTGACGAAGGCGCCGGCAGGGTCGTCGGCGAACCTGGGATAGTTGTGGGTGACGACGAGAATTTTCACGGGTGCGAAGCCGGGCCGACACCAAGTTAGCCTGGGGTCCCGCTCTGGACGACGACCGCCGCTGATCCGCGGGGCGCTGTCGAGCGACGCTCAGCTGCGGCGCACGTCGTCGAGCTGGCGCCGCAGCTCGCGCAGCTCCGCGCGCTGACCGGCGATCTGCTCGCCGAGCAGCCCCGTGGCGAACAGCACGCTGCCGAGGATGAGGCAGGTCTGGATCAGCGTCCACACCGACCGAACGCCCTCGCCGGCGACGAACAGCACGATGAGCGCAACGATACCCGCGAGCAGGCCGAGGGCGAAGAGCGCGGCGCCGAGCATGCCGAACAGCAGCAACGGCTTCTTCCCGAAACGGAGCTCGAACCACACGGAGAGCATGTCCAGCACGCCCACGGGAATCCGCGACAAGCCGAACTTCGACTTGCCGGCGTTCCGGGGATAGAGCGGGACGGGGATTTCCTTCACCGTGTAGCCCTCGGCCGCGGCGATGACGATCATGTAGCGATGCCAGTCCGGCCGCACGGGCAGCCCGTCCATGATCTCGCGGCGATAGGCTTTCACCGAGTTGAGATCCCGCACGGGGACGTGAAAGAGCGTTCGACTCAGCTTGTTGTAGATGCCGGAGACGAACGCCTTCTCGTACTTCCCTTCCTTGAACCCGGTGACCATGTCGGCGTCGTCGGCAAGGATCGGCGCGACGAGATTCGGGATGTCCTCCGGCTTGAACTGGAGGTCGGCGGGATAGAACACCAGCACCGCCCCCGCAGCGTTCAGGTACCCGGTGCGAAGCGCGTCGGCGATACCGCGCCGCGCGCGGTGCCGGACCGTCCGAAGAAACGGATACTGCGAGCGGAGGCGTTGCAGGACCTCCCACGTCTCATCGGTCGAGCCGTCGTCGATGACGACGACCTCGTACGACGTCTCCGGATGCGACGCGAACGCGGCGGCCGCCAGCTCCATGAACAGCGGCAGGTTCTCGGCTTCGTCCTTCGCCGGCACGAGCACCGACACTTCGGCGTCCCGCGGTTCGGCGAGCGGTGCGTACGCCACGAGTGCTTCGCGGCGCTCGGTCGTCATACCCGCTTGCGCATGCGTGCCGACAGCACGCCCAGCTGGTCGCGGTACTTCGCCACCGTGCGACGCGCGATCTGGACGCCGCTCTCCTTCAGGATGTTCACGATCGCCTGGTCGGTGAGCGGGTGCTTGGGATCCTCGTCGGCGACGAGCTTCTGGATCTGCGCCTTGATGCCGCGCGCCGAGACGTCCTCACCCGCCGTGGTGGAGAGGCCGGAGGAGAAGAAGAACTTGAGCGGGAGCACGCCGCGCGGCGTCTGCACGAACTTCTCGTTCGTCACTCGGCTCACCGTGCTCTCGTGCATGTTGATCACCTCCGCCACCTCGCGCAGGGTGAGCGGCTTGAGGTACTGGACGCCCTTCTCGAAGAACTCGCGCTGCCGTTCGACGATGTAGTTCATGACCTTGAGCATCGTCTGGCGACGCTGCTCGATGGCCTGGATCATCCAGTTCGCGGAGTTGAGCTTGTTGGAGATGAACTCCTTGTTCTCCCCCTCGAACTTCTTCTTGTCGCGCGCGATCTCCTGGTACGCCTTGCTGAGCTTGAGGCGGGGCAGGTTCGCGTCGTTCAGGAAGACGTGGTACTTGCCGTCGATCTTGTCGACGATGAGGTCGGGAATGATGTAGTTGTCGCTGGCGTCGCTGTAGACGAGGCCGGGCTTGGGATCGAGCTTCGCGATCTCGTCGGCGGCCTTCTGGACGTCGGAGGGGCTGATGCCGAAGCGCTTGGAGATCTCGCTCCAGCGGTGATTGATCAGCTCCTCGAAACAGTCGCGAACGAGGCGGTACGGGACCGACTGCTCGAGCCCTGCCTCGCGAAGCTGGAGCATGAGGCACTCGCGCAGATCGCGCGCGCCGACGCCCGGCGGATCGAGGCTCTGGATGATGCCGAGCATCTCCTCGACCTCCTGCATCGTGTAGCTCGGGAGATCGTCCGCGTCTCGTCCGGTGGCTTCCGCCGCCTTCTCGAGCGTGTCGTTGATGGAGATGAGAATCTCCGCGAGCGGACACGCGAGATAGCCGTCTTCGTTGATGTTGCCGATGAACTCGTCCGCGAGCACCGCCTGACGAGGCGAGAGCTCGAGCAGCGCGATCTGGTCGCGGAGATGATCCGAGAGATCGCGCGTGTCGACGGTGACCGGCTCGTAGTACTCGCGCTCCTCGTGTTCCTCGCGCCGTCCGCCGGCGTCGAATCCGTCGAGGAGGATCTCTTCCCAGTCGATCTCGTCGGACGCTTCCTTCTGCGCGTCGGTGGCTTCGGCTTCGACCTCGGTGGTCTCCTCCTCGTCCTCCTCTTCCTCCAGATCGACCATCTCGAGGAAGGGATTCGTCAACAGCTCCTGCTTGAGGTGCTGCTGGAGGTCCAGGAGC
>DASURL010000158.1:0-39377 GCA_036280075.1 Gemmatimonadaceae bacterium
CGTCGCCTGGCGCTCGTCGCCCGTCGCGTCGATCGCGACCTGGACGTCACCCGTCCTCCTCATCCACGCCGACGACGACCGCAACGTGCGCTTCAGCTCCACCGTGGACCTCGTCCAGCGGCTCGCGGCGGCGAAGGTGCCCTACGAGGAGATTGTCATTCCCGATGACACGCACCACATGATGCGGCACGCGAACTGGGTGAGGGTGGACGGGGCGACGGAGGAGTTCTTTAAACGCATGCTGCGCTAGTCCGGGCGCTGCCCGGCGGCGAACTGACTGCTAGTCCGGGCGCTGCCCGGCGGCTACGCCGCCTTGGCTTGCTTTCGGGGTGCTCGCCTGCGGCTCGCGGTCGGGGCGGCGCGCGGGGGCGCGCCTCTCGGGCAGGGCGTTTCGGTGGGGCGTTTTGCCGGATTGGTGGAGCGTTAGCCGGAGGAGTGTGCCCTTCCCCGAAAGGCGGCGCGAAGCGCCGCCGCCCCGAGAGCACAGGCGAGCGCAGCGAGCCCGGCGCCCGGACAGCGCCGCGTTCCACGCGGCGCGCCCCGACTAGCGGTCAGTTCAGTCCCTCCCGTCCGAAGCCGATACTATTACAGCATGTCCGCTCCCGACTACCAGGCGCTCTTCGAGCTCGCGCGCGACGGCATGGCCGTCGTCGACGCGTCGCTCATCGTCGTCCGCGTCAACCGCGCCTTCGCCGACCTGCTTGGCATCCCGGCAGACGCGCTCGTGGGGCGGCCCATCGTCTCGCTGCTGCATCCGGCCGACCTCGCCGAGAACCCGATCCGCACCGCGCTCGTCGAGCGCGATGGATCGGCGATGTCGCTCCGCCGCCTGCTCCGCGCCGATGGGAGCTCCGTGCTCACCGACGTCGCCACCTCCCAGCTCGCCGACGGCGGGATGTTCTGCGTCCTGCGGCCGACCGGCCGCGGTCCCGCCGAGGCGATGCTCCGCGAGACGGAAGCGCGCTTCAGCGCCGTCGCCGAAAACCTGCATGCCGGCCTCGTCGTCACGGACCTCGACAACCGCGCCGTCTACGTCAACAGCTACCTCTGCGAGCGGACCGGGTACGCCCGCGAGGAGCTCATCGGCCGACGCCTGCCGGCGCTGTTCTTCTCGCCGGAGGACCAGCAGCGCGACCAGGAGCGGCTCCTCGAGCGCGCGGCCGGGGAGCGCGAGGTCTACGAGGTGGAGCACCGCCGTCGCGACGGCACGAAGTTCCTCGCCGAGGTGTCGGCGGGTCCGATGCTCGACGGCGCGGGACGCGTCATCGGCACCATCGGCGTGGTGATCGACGTCTCCGATCGCTATCGGTGGGAGCAGGAGCTTGCCGAGCGCGAGCACCGCTATCGCCTGCTGTTCGAGGTGATGCCGCTGCCGGCGTGGGTGTACGACGTGCATACCCTCCGCATCCTCGCCGTGAACCCGGCGGCGGTGGCGCACTACGGGTACACCGCCGAGCAGTTCCTCCAGATGACGATCCTCGACATCCGGCCGCAGGAGGACGTCGATCGCGTGAAGCTGCAGGTGCTCGCGCGCCGGCGCGGCTTCGAGGCGCAGAGCCGCGGCTGGGGCTACCGGCATCGCAAGGCCGACGGCACCCTGATCGACGTGGACATCATCTCGCACGCGTTCCAGTTCGACGGCCGCTCGGCGCGGGTCGTCGTGGTCAACGACGTCACCGAGCAGCAGCGACTGCGCCGCCGCGAGCGGGAGATGGAGGCCCAGCTCCTCCAGGCGCAGAAGATGGAAGCCGTGGGCCGGCTGGCCGGCGGCGTCGCCCACGACTTCAACAACCTGCTCAGCGTGGTCCTCAACGCCGCGAGTGCGCTGGCGGCCGAGCTGCCGAGGGACAGCGACCTGCGGGAGGACGTGTCCGACATCCGCCAGGCGGTGGAGCGTGGCGCCGTGCTCACGCGCCAGCTGCTCGCCTTCGGCCGCAAGGAAGTGCACGCGCCCACCCAGGTGGACCTGCACGAGGTGGTGCGCAACGTGGAGCGCCTGCTCGCGCGTGCGCTCGGGGGCGGGGCGCGACTCGAGGTGCGCCGCGCCGAGGAGAGCGCATCGGCAGTCGCCGACCCGCATCAGCTCGAGCAGGTGCTGGTGAACCTCGTCATCAACGCGCGCGACGCGATGCCGCAGGGCGGCACGGTGACCGTCACCACGGGCGCCACCGAACTCGCCCCCACCGAAGCGGAAGCGCTGGGCATCACGCCAGGTCGCTACGCGTCGCTCGAGGTGGCCGACACCGGCGTGGGGATGGACGAGAGCACGATGCTGCGCGCCTTCGAGCCCTTCTTCACGACGAAGGGGCCGCATGAAGGGACCGGGCTCGGCCTCGCCACGGTATACGGCATCGCGCACCAGTCGGGAGGCGCGGTGCGCCTGGCCAGCGAGCCCGGCTCGGGGACGCGCGTCACCGTGCTCCTCCCCGGCGGCAACGCGAGCATCGCGCACGCCGCGCCGGCGCCCCGGGTCGAGCCGCCCACGGTGGTGCGCGGTGCGGGCGCCGTGCTGCTCGTGGAGGACGAGCCGCGCGTGCGCGCGCAGGCGCGGCGCCTGCTCGAGCGCTGCGGCTTCGTGGTGTTCGAGGCCGCCGACGGCGCCGAGGGAGAACGCCAGTTCGACGAGTACCGCGCGACGCTCGACGTCGTCGTCACCGACGTCGTGATGCCGGGCATGGGCGGAGTGGAGATGGTGTCGCGCATCCGGACGCGCGTGCCGGACGTCCCGGTCGTGTTCGTCTCCGGCTACACCGCGGAGGATCGCAACCTGCCGCTGGACCGGCGCACGGTGTTCGTGCCGAAGCCGTACTCGATGGGGACGCTGTGTGGGGCCATCGACGGGGTGAGAGTCGGCGCAACTGCAACGGCCGTAGCCGGTACCTAGTACCTCGTTCGACGACCTTCGGGCCGAGCTCTACAAGGCACGGCAGGCTTCACTCGTGGCCGGCCGTGCATTGGAGTGGCCCGAATCATGGGTCCCGGTACGAAGTACGACGTACGAGGTACTGTAGTTGTATTTGCCGGCCCCGTACCTTGCGTCATGGGCGACGACGCCGAATCCCCCACTCCTCCCGAGCCGCACGGTCCGTTCACGCGCGACAACCCGCTGACGTTCATCGTCCCCGAGCCGCTCCTGCTGCGTGTCGAACGGCTCGACCGGCCCGGTGCGCCGCCGGGCGAGCAGCCCGTCGCGTTCACCCGTGCCGGTCCGCGTGACATCCTGCTCGCGATCAACTCGTATCCGAGCCAGCTCGTGGACGCCTTCCTCGCCAGCGATGCGTTCGGTGAGCCGGTGATCGTCGTCGGCGCGGCGTGGGAGGAGGACGGCGGGGTGCGTGGCGAGCTGTCGGCGCTGCTTCCCGAGCGCACGATGCGCGCGATCCAGGAAAGCGTCTCCCCCGAGGACGACGATGACGAGGAGGCCCGCGCGCCGTGGGCGGCCTCGGCCACCCCGCACGGGCAGACATGGGAGGAAGTCGCCGGCCTCGACGATGACGAGGAGGACGACGAGGACGACGAGCTCGACGGGGAGGGGGACGACGACGAAGACGAAGAGGATGAGGGCGCCGAGCCGCACTTTCCGCTCGTGATCGGTGCCGTGCTCCGCTTCCCGGAGAACCGCCGCTTCCCCACCGATTTCGAGCTCGAGGTGGACGACCTCATGCGCTCGATCCTCGAAGGCCGCGCCATGGACGCCGCGGAGAAGCGGATCGACAACCTGCTGGGGGACTTGTAACGGCGGAGGTCGGAAGGTGGGAATGTGGGACGGTCGGTGAAATTCGGTCTGATGGCTGATGGACTCCGGACTGTGGTCTGGAGTCGATGGTCCATGCGCCTCCCGACCTCCCGACCTTCCCCGTTCCGCCCTCCCGGCATGAAGCTTCCGTGTACGCACCGCAGGCAGGAACGAGTGGGCCGGCGGACGGCGGCGTTCCTCAATGGGCAGATCTGCAGGTGCGCTGGTGTCCTGGAGTGTCGATACGAATGGCCACGTGTTCCGTGCCGAGGGCGGGACGGGCAACGATCCGTTTCCACACGTGATCGCGGACCGCAACGGCGTCGAGTGGTCGGTGCAGGAGGTGGAGACGCCGCAGGCCTGGGCGCGCGGCAAGCGCTGTCTCGTGCTCAACTCGCGCGACTGCGTGCGACGCGTGTGGGATTTTCCCGCCGACTGGCGCCGGCTCGATGCCGACACCCTGTTCGGGCTTGGCGCGCCGGGCAGGAACGGGGCGGCGGACAGGGACGGGCCACGGGAAACCATGCGGGCACGGAAGACGTAGGGACGATCGAGCCCTCACTGGAGCCGGTCATGCGCAAGTTCCTCAAGTTCATCGTCGTGTCGGTGCTGGTCCTCTGCGTCGGACTGCCGCTGACCTTCCTCGTCTTCGTCCTCGGCATGGCCGCCCTCGGCGTGACGCTGGGGATCGCGGGGGCGATCGTGGGGCTGGCGCTGGCGGCGCTGAAGATGGCGCTGATGATCATCCTCCCCATCGCGCTCGTCTGGTGGGTGGCAAAGCGGTTGATGGCGCCGGAACGCACGTATTGACGTCCAGGTTGCCCGGCGGGTCGTAGGTCGTATTCGGGTGGGCGCTCCCCCGGATGGCCTCGCTGCCGGATGGTCGGCTTGGCGCCGGGAGTGTACGGAGGGCCCCGAGCCGACTACGATTCATTTATATGGTCATCAATACAATTGACCGGGACGGACCGCTGCCCGTCTCGCCTGGCCTCGCCGAAGAAGAGGCTTATCTCGATCTCGAGCTGCCGCCGGAGAGCGCGCCGGTGGACAGCCGCACGGCCCTCATGGCCGGCCTCGCCATCATCGTCGCCATCGGGGCGGGCCTCGTCGCGCAGCTCCTGACCGCGCTCATCGCCGTCATCACCAACATCTCCTACTACCACACCGTCTCCTTCTCGCTCCGCTCGCCGGGCGGGGCGCACGCCGGCTGGTGGATCATCCTCATTCCGGTCGTCGGCGCGCTCGTCGTCGGCATCATGGCGCGCTACGGCTCCCCCGCCATCCGCGGCCACGGCATCCCGGAAGTGATGGAGCGGGTGCTCTACGGCGAGAGCCGCATCCCGGCGCGCGTCATGGTGCTCAAGCCGCTCTCCGCCGCCGTCGCCATCGGCACGGGCGGACCGTTCGGCGCCGAGGGGCCGATCATCGCCACCGGCGGTGCGCTCGGCTCGCTCGTCGGCCAGATGGTGAAGATGAGCGCCGACGAGCGGAAGATCCTCCTCGCCGCCGGCGCGGCCGCCGGCATGACGGCGACCTTCGGCAGCCCGATCTCCGCCGTCCTCCTCGCCATCGAGCTGCTCCTGTTCGAGTACCGCGCGCGCTCGCTCATCCCCGTGGCCCTCGCCTCGGCGGCGGCGATGGCGGTGCGCATCGTCTTCGTCGGCTCCGGGACGGCGTTCGAGATCGGCACCATCGGACAGGTGCACTACGAGGCGCTGGCGTTCTACACGATCATCGGCGCCATCGTCGGCGTGGCCGCGGCGTGGGTGACCAAGTGGACCTACGGCATCGAGGACCTGTTCGAGAAGCTGCCCGTGCACTGGGCGTGGTGGCCGGCCATCGGCGCCGTGTTCGTCGGCGTGATCGGGTACCTGCAGCCGAAGACGCTCGGCATCGGCTACGAGAACATCACGGCGATCATCAACGGGCAGATCGTCGGCACGGCGCTCGTGGTCTTCGTCATCGCCAAGTTCCTCTCCTGGTCCATCTACCTCGGCAGCGGCACGTCGGGCGGAACGCTCGCGCCGTTGTTCACCATCGGGGGCGGCCTCGGCGCGATGCTCGGCGTGGGGGCGGCGGCCATCTATCCGGCGGCCAACGTCAATCCCAAGGTGGCGGCCCTCGTCGGCATGACGGCCATCTTCGCCGGCGCATCGCACGCGCTGCTGGCGGCCATCATCTTCACCTTCGAGATCACGCGCCAGCCGTTCGGCCTCCTGCCGCTGCTCGCCGGCGGCACCGCGGCGTACTTCGTCTCGCTCCTCCTGAGCAGGAACTCCATCATGACGGAGAAGCTGGCGCGCCGCGGCGCGTCGGTGCGCGTGGAGTACACGGCCGACTACCTGGCGCAGAAGCTGGTGCGCGAGACGGCGCTCCGCGACGTGGTGGCCCTTCGGGCGAGCGATTCGCTGGGACAGGTGCGCCGGTGGCTCGAGTCGCACGCGCCCGGCAGCGCGCACCAGGGCTATCCGCTGGTGGACGACGCCGGCATGCTCGTCGGCGTGCTCACGCGCCGCGACCTGATCGGCAGCGAGGAGAGCGAGTCGGTGCCGCTCTCGGCGCTCGTGCGCCGCGCGCCGGTGGTGGTGTTCACCGACAACACCCTCCGCGACGCCGCCGACCAGATGGTGCGCGCCGCCGTGGGTCGCCTGCCCGTCGTCGAGCGCCACGCCCCGAGGAAGGTGGTCGGCATGATCTCGCGCTCGGACCTGCTGTCGGCGCACGCCGGCCGCCTGAACGCCGGCAAGCCGCGCCGCACGCGGGTGAAGCTGTAGCGGGGACGTGACGTGGCATGGCACTCGGCGGTCCTGCGAGTGCCACCCGCCACGCCGCACTCCTCCGCCGTTTGCGTCTCCCCACTCCACGGCAGCTCGACCAGCGATCCCGCGTCGCCGTCCTCGTCGTCATCCTGCTCGCGATGGCGATGCTCGGCGTGCTGCTCGTCCTCACGCCACGCCACGGGAACGACATCCCGCTCGCCAACGCGGCGGGGCGTGAGCGCTACTTCAGTGGACTGGTGGTCACCGAGGCGCTCGCCGTGCGCAGCGCTCCTGGCGCCCAGCGCGCCGCCAAGCGGCAGCAGCTCGACACGACCATCGTCGACTGGCTCGGCGCCGCCGCGCGCCTGCGGGAGGGCACACAGTCGGACGTGCTGTTCGCCGATGACGAGCAGACCCTCCCGGGATTCGCCGGGCTCGTGAAGCTGCAGCGCGAGGTGATCGTCGCGGCGAGGACGGCCGCGGCCGACAGTGCCACCGCCGCCGATCAGCGGCGCCTCGATCTCGCCCAGCGCCGCTACCTCCTGGCCATCGACGGCATCGTCGGCACGATGGAGACCGACGCCGCGCGCCGGCTCGACGTCCTCGTCCTCACCGAGACGGTGTGCGTGCTGCTCCTGCTCACCGCGCTCGGGCTCGGCGTGCGCCTGGCGCTGCAGCCCACCCAGGAGCGGCTGCTCGCGACGGTGGAGCAGCTCGCCGAGAGCGAGTCGCGCACGCGTGCCGTGCTCGACGCGATGCAGGAGGGGATGATCCTCGTCGCGCGCAGCGGACGGATCCAGGGCTGGAATCCCAGCGCGCTCCAGATCCTCGGCGTGAAGGAGGGCGACGAGGGGCACCTGCAGTCGGTGGCGCGCCGCATGATCAACGAGAGCGGCGAGCCGCGGGAGGAAGCGCAGCTTCCCAGCCGCATCACCCTCGAGACCGGCCGCAGCCTGACGAACGAGGTCGTCGGCATCCGCCGCGACGAAGGGGAGATCCGCTGGCTCTCGGTCAACACCCATCCCCTCCGCCGGGAGCCGGGCGAGAAGCCGTACGCCGTGGTGTCCATCTTCCGCGACATCACGCGCGACCGCCGCGCGGAGGAGGAACGCGCGGCGCAGGCGCAGGCGCTCGAGATGCAGAATCGCGAGCTGATCTCCCAGGCCGATGCGCTGGAGCGCGGCCAGGCGCTCTACCGCTCCGTCGTGGAGACGGCGGGCACGGCGATCGTCGGGCTCGATCGCGGGGGGCGCGTCATCGAGTGGAACCGCGAAGCCGAGGCGCTCTACGGCGTGCCGCGAGACGAGGCCATCGGCCAGGTGTACCTCGAGGCCTTCCTCACCGAGCGGCATCGCGACGAGATGCGCCGCGGCATCACGGAGATCCTCGCGGGCCGGCCGCTGCGGAACTTCGTGGGCACGGTGAAATCGAGGAGCGGCAGTCGCAGCACGGTGCTGTGGAACATCACGCCACTGCGCGACGGCGAAGGGATGCCCGTGCACGGCCTCATCGCCGCCGGCAGCGACATCACCGAGCGCGAGGCGTCGGACGAACGCTTCCGCGTGCTGTTCGAGCGCTCGAGCGACGCCCACCTGCTGTACGACGAGAAGGGGGTGATCGACTGCAACGACGCCACCCTGCGCATGCTGCGCTACGCGAGCAAGGAGGCGATCATCGGCCGCACCCCCACCGATCTCTCGCCACGCCGGCAGCCCGACGGCCGCCTGTCCATCGTCGTCGGCGAGCAGATGCGGCGTCGGGCACGGGTGCAGGGATTCCACCGCTTCGAGTGGGAGCACCAGCGCGCCGACGGCACCGGGTTCCCGGTGGAGATCACCCTGACGCCGGTGCGGCTGCACGGGCGCGAGGTGATCCTCGCCGTCTGGCACGACATCGCCGAGCGAAAGGCGGTGGAGGATGCGCTGCGCTCGGCGAAGGATGCCGCCGAATCGGCGAACCGCACGAAGAGCGAGTTCATGACGCGCATGAACCACGAGCTGCGGACGCCGCTCACGGCGATCATCGGCTTCTCGCGCGTGCTGCTCCAGGGGAAGGAGGGGCCGCTCAGCGACGGCGCACAGCAGTACGCCGAGCGGATCCGCGCCAACGGCATGCACCTGCTGTCGCTCATCAACCAGATCCTCGACGTGGCCAAGGTGGAGGCGGGGCGGATGGAGCTGGAGCTGGAGACGGTGTCGCTCGACGCGCTGGTGAAGGAGACGCTGGCGATGCTGGAGGGGACGGCGGACGCGAAGGGGATCGTGCTGCGGCGCGAGCTGCCGGCGGAGCTCAAGCCGCTCGTCACCGACGCGGGCAAGCTGCGGCAGATCCTCATCAACCTCGTGGGGAACGCCATCAAGTTCACCTCGAAGGGGGAGGTCTGCGTCCGGGTGACGGCCGACCCGGTGAGCGGGCGCCCGCTGTCGATCGCGGTGAGCGACACGGGGATCGGCATCGCACCCGAGCGACAGCGCAAGGTGTTCGAGCCGTTCGAGCAGGGCGACTCCTCCACGCGGCGCGAGTTCGGGGGCACCGGCCTCGGCCTGTCGATCGTGCGTACCTTCTCCGGCCTGATCGGCGCGCGCATCGCCCTCGAGAGCGAGGTCGGCACGGGGACCACGGTCACGCTGTGGCTCCCCATCGCCCCCACGCTGCCGGCGGCGGTGCCGACGCCGGCGAGGGCGGCGAGGGCGGTCTGAGGGAGGGGGGAATGGGGGAATGGGAGATGGGGAACGGCGCTTCTCCCCTTCTCCCCTTCTCCCCTTCTCCCCTTCTCCCCTTCCGCCCACATTCATAAGCAGCCAGCGAACCAGCACATCCCACGTCCCGACCGATGCGCGCCTCCGCCGTTTCCATCACGCTCACGACAGTGGCGCTCGTCGCCGCGTGCAGCTCCAACCCGTCACCACAGTCGTCGCCGAGCTCGCGCCGGGATGGCCGGCGCGGTGAGCAGGACACCGCGGCCGCCAACCGGGTGATCGAGAATGCGCGCCCCGACGTGCCGGCGCGCGCGGGGATCCTCGTCGTCGCCAACCAGGAAGGGGCGAGCGCCACCGTGCTCGACGCCGCGTCCATGCAAACGATCGCCACCGTGCCGGTCGGCGTCGGCCCGCACGAGGTGGCCGTGTCGTACGACGGGCGGTGGGCGGTGGTGACGAACTACGGCGATCGCACCACGCAGGGCAACACGCTGAGCGTGATCGACCTCACCGCCGCCACGCCGGCGGTGACGCGGACGATCGACCTCGGCGAGTACCATCGTCCGCACGGCGTGGCGTTCGTCGGCATCGGGAACAAGCTCGCCGTGACGAGCGAGACCTCGCAGCGGCTGCTGATCGTCGACTTCGCGAGCGGCCGGATCGACACCGCGCTGGCGACGAATGCGCGCGGCTCGCACATGGTCGCGGCGCGGCGCGACGGGCGCCGCGCGTGGACGGCCAACATCAGCGACGGCACCGTCACCGAGTACGACCTCGACGCGCGACGCACCGTCCGTACGTATCCCGGCGCGCCGCAGAACGAAGGGATCGCCGTCACGCCGGGTGGCGTGCAGGTCTGGGTGGGGAGCAACAGCGCCCACACCGTCACCGTGCTCGACGCGACCCGCGGCACGCCCACGGACACGCTCGCCGGCTTCGGGACCGCCTATCGCATCGGCATCTCGCGCACCGGCACGGTGGCGCTCGTCAACGACCCGGTGAAGAACCGCATCTGGATGTACGAGGTGGGCTCGCGGCGGCAGCTCGCCGAGATCGACCTCGCGAAGGTGGCAGGGGTGAAGGCGACCTCGGGCGGCGCGCCCGGCGAGGCGGGAGCCGGCCCCGAGGGGATCACCTTCGATCCCATCTCCGACGTGGCGTACGTGACACTGCACGGCACCAACCAGGTGGTGGCCGTCGACCTCCGTCAGCGCAAGGTGATCGGATTCGGGCCGGTGGGTGCGGGCCCGGACGGGATCGCCTACTCGCAGTACGTCCGGTAGCACGGGTCACCGGCCGCCCGTGGGCGGCATGCCTGTTGCTCATGTTGACAGGACCGCGCGACGAGCTCGTCGCGCGGTCATTTTTTCTTCTCCATGTTCGTCTTCATCTCCCACCTCTCGGTTCCGGAGTCGGATCGCCCTGCTCTGGAGCGTCACTTCCGTGAACGCTCCAGGCTCGTGGACGGCTTCCCCGGCTTCCTCTACCTGCAGCTGCTCCGCCCGCAGAGCGGCCCGGCGAGCCATGTCTTCCTCACCGCGTGGGAGTCGCGCCAGGCGTTCGGCGAGTACATGCGCAGCGAGGAGCACGATCGCTCGCACTCGCGCGAGCCGGCGGAGATCATGGCGCGCACCTCGGTGCGGCACGAGGCGTTCGAGGTGCTGATGGATTCCCGCCAGCCAGCCGAGTGGCTGGTGGCGAACACATCCGATTCATGAGCGACACCGCCACCGCGCACGGCCGCGCCGCACAGCGGCTCATCGACGACCGCACGTCGCTCGCGCGAGCCGTCACCGACGCCCTTTACGCCGAGGCGGGCGACCGGCTCGCCCGTCACGGCACGCGCGGGCGCGAGCGCTGCCTCGAGGACATGCACTTCAACGTGGATCACCTGATTCCCGCGGTGGACCTCGGTGACGCCGACCTGTTCGGCCGCTACCTGCAGTGGCTGGACGACCTGCTGCGGTCGCGCGGCGTGGAGACGCGCGACGTGACGCGCTGCCTCGAGCTGCTGGGCGACGAGGTCGAGCGCCGCTACGCGCCCGATGAATCCCGCGCCATCCGCGAGATCCTCGATGCGAGCCGGCGCTCGCTGCCCCGCGCATGAACGCCACCGCTGACGCCTACCTCACCGCGCTGCGCGGTGGCGACCGTCGCCAGGCGTTCCGCGTGCTGGACGGCGCCCTCGATGCCGGGACGGAGCTGTCCGGCCTCTACCTGGACGTCGTCCAGCCGGCCATGCGCGAGATCGGGCGGCTCTGGCAGGAGAACAAGGTCACGGTCGCCGAGGAGCACCTGGCCACCGCGATCACGGAAGCGGCGATGAACCGCCTGTTCGAGCGGGTGTTCGTGTGGCGTGACACGCGCACGCCGCGCCTCCTCGCCGCCTGCGCCGCCGAGGAGCGGCACCAGCTCGGCCTGCGCATGCTGTGCGACCTGCTGGAGATGGAGGGATGGGAGACGACCTATCTCGGCGCGTCGGTGCCGATCGAGAGCCTCGTCCACCTGGTGCAGGCGCGCACGCCCGATGCCGTCGCCATCTCGGCGACCATCGCGCCGCACCTGCCGCGCGTGCGCGACGCGATCAGCGCCATCCGCGCCGCGCCGCTGGCGCGCCAGCCGCTCATCGTCGTCGGCGGGCGCGTGTTCCATGGCGATCCCAGGCTCGCCGAGCGCATCGGCGCCGACCTCACCGCGCTCGATGCGGCCAGTGCCGTGCTCGCCCTCGACGAACGGCTGCGGCCCGGGCCGCGCGCGGCGTGATGACCGCCACGCTCAGCGCTGCGACGGTGGATCTCGCGCAGTGGCCCGGCGTCGTGCTGCGCGTGGCGGACGACGGCACCATCGCCGCGTCGAACGGCCGGCTCGAGGCACTGCTGGATGTTCCCGTGGTGGGCCGACGCATGGACGCGCTGCTCGATGAGGAAGCGTCGCGCCGGAAGTGGGCGCGCCTGGCCGAGGGTGCGGACGCGAGCGGACCGTGGGAGCTCATCTTCTGCACCGACGAGCGCATGCTCCCCACGGGACGCTTCTCGCTGCTGCGCGACGCGGCGGATCCGCAGTCGGGGCGCTGGCTGATCGAGCACCCGGGAATGCCTCGCGTGGCGGAGCTGGCGGCACAGGTGGCGCAGATCGACACGGAGCTCAGCACGGCGCAGCGCGCGCTGGTGATCGAGCGCGCGCGGCTGGCGAGCGCCCTCGCCGAGGCGGAGCGCAGCAACCTCGCGCTCGACGAGTTCGCGCACGCCGTGTCGCATGACCTCAAGGCGCCCGTGCGGGGGATCCGCGAGTATTCGGAGCTGCTGCTCGAGCCCGAGGTCCAGCAGCGGGACGAGGATCGGGAGGCGTACCTGCGCCGCATCCACGTGCTCACGGGGCGGATGCGGCACATGATCGATGCCGCGCTGGAGTATGCGCGCGCGGGGCGCTCGTCCGAGCGTCTCGAGCGGTTCGACACGGGCGCCGTGCTGCGCGAGCTCGTGGAGTTCCTCTCGCCGCCGGCCGGCGTCAGCATCCGGATCGCGCCGGAGCTGCCCGTCATCGAATCGGAGCGTGTGCCGTTCGAGCAGGTGTTCCGCAACCTGCTCTCGAATGCGATCACCTATCGCCGGCCGGGCGAGGCGCACGTGCGCGTGTCGGCGGAAGACCGGGGAGACTGCTGGGAGTTCGTGGTGGCCGATGACGGCCCGGGCATTCCGCCCACGCAGCAGGCGCGCATCTGGAAGCTGTTCCACACGTCGCGTCCCGGTGAGGGGACCGGCCTCGGGCTCGCGCTCGTGAAGCGCCTCGTGGAGGCGCGTCGTGGCCGCGTGTCGGTGCGATCCGCGCCCGGTGAGGGCTCCGAGTTCCACGTGCTGTGGCCGAAGCGCGCTGCCGCTGGTGATACGCGGAGGAGCGCGGATGGCTGAGGCGCCGGTCGCGCGGACGATCCTCCTCGTGGAGGACGACCTGGACGACCGCATGCGCGTGCAGCGCATGCTGCGGGGCCAGCGGCGCCGCTATCAGGTGCAGGCGGCAGGCACGGGCGAAGACGCACTCGCACGGCTGGCCGGCGGCGAGCGGTTCGACTGCGTGCTGCTCGACTACAAGCTTCCCGACATGGACGGTGAGGAGTTCCTCCGCCGGCTGCGCGGGGGCGGCACCCTGCCCGTCGCCGTCTGCATGATCACCGGCGAGGAGGACGACGGGGCCGCGTCGGCCGCGCTCGCGCTCGGGGCGGAGGACTACCTGCTGAAGGACGCGGTGACGCCCTTCGCGCTCCAGCGCGCGATCGAGAACGTGGTGGAGAAGTTCGAGATCCGGCGCCAGCTCGAGGTGCAGCGCGCCGCGCTCGACGTGCGCAACCAGCGGCTGGAGACGCTGCGCGTGGAGCTCGAGGCGCGCCTCGCCGAGCTCTCCGCCGCCACCCAGGCACGCGACCGCTTCGTGGCCATGATGTCGCACGAGATGCGCACGCCGCTCAACGCGATCCTCGGCTACACCGAGCTGCTGGAGCTGGAGATCGAGGGCGAGGTGAACGAGCAGCAGCGGCGCAACCTGGACCGCATCCGCGTGGGAAGCCGCCACCTGCTCGACCTCATCAACGACGTGCTCGACCTCGCCCGTGCCGACGCGCGCAAGCTGGAGCTCGACCTCCGGCCGGTGAGCGCCGCGGCGGTGATCGAGGAGATCTGCGCCCTGCTCGAGAACGAGGCGACGAGCAAGGGGCTCACCCTGCGGCACGAGGCGCCGCCCGACCTGCCGCTCGTGCTGGCCGACCTGCAGCGCCTGCGGCAGATCCTCACCAACCTCGTCGGGAACGCCATCAAGTTCACCGAGCGCGGAGACATCAGCGTGCGCGCACAGGCCGCCGGCAACGGGGCGGTGGCGATCGAGGTGGTGGACAGCGGGATCGGCATCCCGCCCGACGAAGTGGCCATGGTGTTCAGCGAGTTCTACCAGGCGGACAACACGCTGACACGCAGCCGCGGCGGCAGCGGGCTCGGGCTCGCCATCTCGCAGCGGCTCGCGCGCGCCATGAACGGCGACATCACCGCGACGAGCGTGGTGGGACGTGGCTCCGTGTTCACCGTCACGCTGCCGCTGGCGGAACTGGGCAGCGTGACGCGCGAGGAGGACGTCGTGATGCACGACGCCCGCATGGCGCAGCACGAGCGCCGGCGGGGGGACGAGCCACGCGAGGCGGTCACCGTGGTGGCGTTCAGCGACGACGGCGCGACCCTGGCCGCGCTCGAGCAGCACGTCGCGCCCGGGGTGCGGCTCCTCTGGACCACCGTGCCGGAGATGGTGGCGCCGATGGTGGAGCGCGAGCAGGCGTCGCTGGTGATCCTCGACATCGGGAGCGCGCAGGAAGCCACCTGGCGGGTGGCCCACGCCATCGCCGATGCGAAGGTCGCGATTCCGCCGGCGATCCTGCTCCTGCCCGTGCTGCTCGCCAGCCCGGTCCCCGAGCCCGGTGGAGCGAGCGTGGATCTCGGGTGGGTGGCGCTCGTGCCCAAGCCGTTCACCTCCGACCAGCTCACGCAGGCAGTGTCCACCGCGGCGGGGCGGTCCGCCGGCGCGGTGGCCGTGAACGGCGGCCGGCCGGCCTGCGACGTCCTCGTGATCGACGACGACGAGGACTCGCGGCGCGTGGCCAGCCGCTTCCTCACCGAGCATGGCATGCATGTGCGCGAGAGCGTGGACGGCGAGAGCGGCCTCACGGAGATGCGCCTGCGCCCGCCCGACGTGGCGGTGCTCGACCTCATGATGCCGGTGCTCGACGGGTTCGGCGTGCTGGCCACCATGCGCGCCGATCCGCTGCTGGCGTCCATCCCGGTGGTCGTGCTCACCGCCAAGTCGCTCACCGAGGCCGAGCGCCGCTTCCTCACGCGCACCGCCGTGCGCGTGCTGCAGAAGGGCGAGCATCGGCTGGCCGACATCGCGTCGCTCGTGCGCCGTGCCGCGGAGAGCTCCCGTGCCTCCGAGGGGGCGCGTGCGCCGTCAGGGCCGCCCACCTGATCGGCCCGATGCGAGGCTTCGCGTCGCTATAATTCGCCATGCCCACGCTGACCCTTCGTCCCGCCCTCGCCGCGCTCGCCGCGGCGCCCGACACGACCACCATCCGCAAGCTCTGGAAGGCCCTCACGCCGGAGGAGCGCGCGCTCGGCATCAACGCCGCGCTCGACGACGACGAGAACGGCTGGGTGAAGACCAGCACCCGCGGCGCGGTGGCTGGTGCGCTGCGCTTCCGCCCGCAGACGGTCGCCACCTGGCCGCGCGCCAAGCTGGTGAGCGAGGCCGCGCGCCTGCCGCTGGACAACGTGCAGCTCCTCAGCGCGTTCCTCATCGACCTGCACCTCGGCCGCCGCCGGCCGATGATGGCCAGCTTCCTCGATTCGCTCGGCATCCCGAACGACGACGGGCGCATCGATTCGGAGATGACGGAGGTGCCGCCGCAGGACGAAGCCACGGTGGTGGCGGCGGCGAACGACCTCGCGACCAGGTTCCCCCCGGACGAGGTGGCGACCTACTTCCTCACCCTCCTGCTGCAGGACGCGCAGGTGTGGAAGGGGCTGACCGGGTTCCTCGAAGGGAAGACTCAATCCTGAGACCGTGAGCCGTGAACGGTGAACCGTGAACGGTGAACCGTGAACGGCGAAGAGCAGAATAGAGGGAACGACGGAAGAAGGCGGAACGGCAGGATCATTCACCGGATCCTGCCGTTTCGGTGTCTTCAGCCGTTTCCTTTTCCCGCTTGCAGTTCTTCGCGATCCCTTTCAGCTCGCGAGAAAGCCCGCGATCCTGTTCGCCCCCGACAGCGGCAGCGGCTCGCGGTTGAGTCGCAGCTCCAGCAGGGTGGTGGTGAAGGGATAGAAGAACTTCACCGCCTCATCGCCGATCACGTTGCTGAAGCTGAGGCACGCGTCCCACTTGCCGCCCGTGTCCGGGGGCGCGTCGCCGACGGGGAACTTCTCGCTGCCCACGCCGTGGTAGCCCACCATGTCGGTGCCCGAGCTGGCGATCACGCGCAGCTGCAGGGTGCGACGCCGGGGCTCGGGAAGCCGGCTCAGGTTCACGTGGAAGCAGCGCAGGCTCGAGTCGCTCGAGTAGGTGTGGACGTCGGCGTCGAAGGGCTCGAGTCGATCGCCGTCCGCGGTGAGGAGCTGGAGGAAGTAGTCCGGCACCGGGTCGCCGCGCTCGTCCACGCAGCGCACCACGAACTGCTGCCATTCATCCATCCCGCGTCGTGTCGCCGACGTCTCGCGCGCGGCGCGCTTCTGCCACCCGTCGAAGTCGGCGGCGCTGTTCACCTCGAGGGCCGCGAGCACGAGCGACACCGCCTGCTCGCTCGGCGCCGACAGGATGGAGCCGTGATCGAGGCCGGCGAGCGGGATCATCGGCACGTCCACGTTGCTCCAGTCGGCGATCGAGGTGCGGTCCTCGCCGCGCGGCCGAGCGGGATCCCGCGTCAGGTCGATGATGATCTTGCGCGTGTTGAGCGAGCAGCCGGCCCAGCGTACCACGCCGTCGCTCCCCGGTTCGCCGATCAGCTTCCTGAGTCCCGTGTAGCCCTGCGTGCCGATGAGCACGAAGGCGAACGGCGTGCGGCGGGTGGGGCCGTACGTCGCCACGTCGCCGATGAGGTCGAGGTGCGCGAGGTCCCAGGTGAAGCGGCTCCCCAGCTCGAGCGCGTCGAGCACGCGATCGCCCGCCTCGAGGAAGTCGGGGCCGAGCTCGCGGCGGCCCTTGAACAGCGCACCGAGCCAGCTGCGCCCCTTGTGGGCGATCGGTGAGCCGAAAGTGGCCGGCGCGAGCGCCACGAGGTGTCGCACCCGCTCGCGGCGCTCGGCGTAGGTGGCGAGCCAGTCGCGGAGCACGAGCATCCCGGTGGAATGCACGATCGCGTCGAAGGGCTCGTCGGCGCCCAGGCCGGTGCGCTCGCGCAGCGCGCGGTCGAACCCTTCGGCGATGTCCTTGACGCTGATCTCGTTGGTCAGCGTCTGGTACGAGCAGACGGGGATGTCGTGCGCCTGGTAGCCGGCGGCGACGAGTGCGTCGCGCCAGGGCAGGAACGATTCGCCGCGATCGGAGTAGCCGTGGATGAGGACGACGGGCCGGCGGGGCATGGCGCGAATCTACGTGCTGCCGGTGCGCGCGGCGACGAGGATCCGCGCACTTTTTTCCCCGCCGGGGTATTAGTAGGCGAAGGCAATCCCGGTCACACGGGACACGACGGCGTACCCAGGGCTCCGGAGATACCGGATGCCCGTTACTGACTCACAACCTCGGAGGACTGACCATGTCAAAGTACCAATTCGCGATCAGCTCCGGGCCGGAGTCCATCCGGCAGGCCGGGGTGGTGGAAAGCGACACGTTCGACGAAGCGGTGCTCCTGCTCGGGGAGCGCATCCCGGTGCAGGAGGGCGATTCGCTGGAGATCGGTGTCTTCGGGTTCCCTCCTGCCCGCTACGAGTGCGTCGGCTCGGCCCGCAGCGGCCGGCCGATGTGGGTTCCGTTCGGGAAGCTGGCAGCGTAGGAGAAGAAGGTCGGATGGTCGGAAGGTCGGATGGTGGGGCACTGCCCGACCTTCCGACCTTCTGACATTCCGACCTTCTGACATTCCGACCTTCTCTACTGCGGCGGTATCAACAGCGTCACCTCGTCCCCCGGGGACACGGTGATCTCTTCGGAGATCGACGCGCGGTTGCTGCCGATGGGGTCGGCCTGGAAGCGCAGCGGGGTGGCGCCGAAGATCAGGCTCGCCGGAATCGTGAACCGCGTGGTACTGTTCCCGTTCGCCGTGCCGAGTCGCAGGCGCTGCGGGCCGCGGTAGACGTAGATCGTCATGTCGAGGAATGCCTGGTTCTGCACTCGCAGCCGCGTGACGGGCTGCGGCTCGGCGGCCTGGTCGGAATTCTGGTTGCGCGAGCACGCCGCAGCGAGGGCGGCGACGGCGAGTGCGAACACCCACGCGGCGCGGCGCGCCTGCGAGGCGAGCGGCATCGCCCGGCGGTACATCCCTTCACGTCCACTCTTCATGGCTCCTCCAGCGAGGCCGGCTGGCGCCGGGCGTAAGTCCTACGACGAAGCCTATTTCACCAGGTGGTACCGCGACCCGCGCACCCGCGTGTCCTCTCCCGAGGCGGTGAGGCGCAAGACACACATGGTCGCCGCGGTCACCGAATACTTCCTTGGGCGCAAGCTCCGGTCCGTGCTGGACGTCGGCGCGGGTGAAGGGGTGTGGGGCGTCGAGCTCAGGCGCCTCTATCCGAAGCTGCGCTACGTCGGCGTGGACTCCAGCGAGTACGTGCTGGAGCAGTTCGGCCGCGCGCGGAACATCGTGCGCGGCAGCTTCGAGACCCTTCCCTCGCTGCGGCTCGGCGGCGACTTCGACCTCATCGTGTGCGCCGACATGCTGCAGTACGTCCCGACCCCGGTGCTCAAGCGCGGCATCCGGCACCTCGCGCGCAGCCTGGTCGGCGTGGCGTACCTCGAGGCGTTCACCGAGGCCGACGAGATGGAGGGCGACCTCGAGGGCTGGCATCCACGCACGCGCTCGCAGTATCGGCGCATCTTCGCCGACGCCGGGCTGGTGGGGTGCGGGCTGCACTGCTACCTGACGCGGGAGGTCGCGGAACAGGCGGTGGAACTGGAACTCAGCTAGTCGGGGCGCGCCGCGTGGAACGGACTGCCAGCTAGTCGGGGCGCGCCGCGTGGAACGCGGCGCTTTCCGGGCGCCGGGCTCGCTGCGCTCGCCTGTGCTCTCGGGGCGGCGGCGCTTCGCGCCGCCTTTCGGGGAAGGGCACACCGATCCGGCAAAACGCCCCCACCCATACGCCCCACCCAAACGTCGTGCCCGACAGGCGGCGCCCCCCGCGCCGCCGCCCCGACTAGCAGTCAGTTCGGCGCTTCGCGCCGCCTGTCCCCTCCCTCACCGTCGCCTGTATCCAAATCTGGACGAAACAGGCCGGTGATTCAGCGCACAAAGAGCCGTAAGCTCCAACGACACAATGGCTTGCAGAATTGGCCGCCGCTGGCGCCGATGCTGCTCTATCAGGAGCCATGCAGCCCGCGCCACTCACCCCCCTCACTCCACTGTGCCTGCTCGTCCTCGTCGGCTGCGTGCCGCCGGCCATGGGACGACAGTCGGCCGGCAGCGTGGCGGGAGACATTCTCACCTCGATCGTCCTTGCTGGAACCACGTCGGGGCCGAGCTCGACCGGAACCGGTTCGTCCGGGCGGCCGGCGCCGGCGGCGACGCGGGTGATCGGCACCGCCGAGCGCTACCTCGGCGTGCCCTACAAGTGGGGCGGATCATCGCCGGAGAGCGGATTCGATTGTTCGGGCTACGTGAAATACGTCTACGGCAGGCAGGGGGTCCAGCTGCCGCGGACGTCGCGGGAGCAGGCGGGCGCGGGGGTGAAGGTCACGCCGCGCGTCGCCTCGCTCCGGCAGGGGGACCTGATGCTGTTCGCCGAAGCGAGGAAGCCGATCTCGCATGTGGCCATCTACGCGGGCGACGGACGGATCATCCACTCCTCGTCGAGCGGTGGCGGCGTGCGGTACGACGACCTCGGCACGACGAGAGGACAGTGGTACGTGCAGCACATGGTCGCCGCGAGGCGACTGGCGGTGGACGGGCGCAGTCTCGTGCAGTCGCTGCGGAGCCTGACGATCCCCGACCTGCCGTTCGATCCTCCGGACGGGGCACCACCGCCCCGATAGGTGGGCGCGGGTCCCGCACCGGAAGCGGCCCCGCTCGAAGTCCGCAGTGCATCTCAGCAGTGCGTTTCACCACGAAGCAGCCGTGCATGACGCCCGGCACTACCAGGAGGTCCTGATGCAGAAGATTCGTTATGCGATGGCCGCGGGCGCCGCGCTCTTCATCGCCTCGGCAACGGCGGGGGCCCAGGTTGGCGGCCACGTGCTGCCGCGCACCACCACGAGCAGTGCTGGCGTGCCCGCCGGCATGTGCCAGATCTGGATCGACGGCGTGCCCGCCGATCGCCAGCCCAGGCCGACGACCTGCGACGTGGCGCGTGCGCGCGTGCCGAACAACGGCCGCATCATCTACGGCAGCGGCACCCGGGCGCCCGTCTACGACGGCAGCTACGACCCGCGCTACGATCCGCGCCGCGATTCGCGGAGCTCCGTCTACGACCCGCGCCTCGACCCGCGCAACCGCCGCTACGACCGTCGCTACGACGACGACTACAACCGCAAGGCGGCGAAGCTGCGCGAGCAGTACCTGAAGAAGCAGCAGAAGGACCGCGAGCAGTACGAGCGCAAGATGCAGAAGCTGCAGGAGCAGCGGGCGCGTGAGGCGCAGCGCGGCACCGGCTACGGCAACGGGCACGGCCAGGGGAAGGGCAAGGGCCACGGCCACGGCAACGGCAATGGCGGCGACCACGATCGCGACCACGATCGCGACCACGGCCGGGGCAACGAGCGCTGGTAGGACGGCTCGACATCACGGATGAAACGACGCGGGGCGCCTGATCAGGCGCCCCGCGTTGCTTGTGCTGGCCCCCTCCCGCGCGCGCCCGACCTAGCGCGACTGTGCGCCCGGCAGCGCCTGCGCCGCCGTGTCGCGCTGCAGCTTCGCCATGAAGCGCTGCGACTCGGAGATGCGCTCCACCTCGATCGCCATCGCATCCACCGCCTGCTCGATGCGCTGCAGCTGCTCCATCGTGCCGGCGTCGAGGGTGGCCACCTGGCCGCGCCGCTCGATGCGACGCCCGAAGGCGCGCGCGATCGGCCAGCCCACCACCATGACGGCGATCATGATGAAGAAGGCGATGGAGATGTCCACCGCCTGCGGCGGGATCATGTTCTGCGCTGCGCGCGGGCCGATCAGCACCGTCGGCTGGCCCGGCTCGTTCGGGTTCACGAGGATGCCGTCCGGGCCGATGGTGACGCGTTGATTGCCACCCTGCGCGCGTGCGGCCCGGGCGGCTTCCAGGCCGGCACGGACCTGTTCGCGGATCTGCTCGGCGGTCGGGACGGCGGGCACGGCCGGCACCGCCTGTGGCGCCGCTTGAGGGGCCGCCTGGGAAGCGGCCTGGGTGATGACGAACGTGACGCTGATCATGGATGCTGCCTCGACGGAGTCGGCGGGCGCCTGACGACGCCCGCGCCAATGTAGGCATTACGCCGGGCGGGCGCGAGAAGTTGCGCCCGCCGGCCGCCCCCGCGCCCTACGCCGCCTTCACCTCCGAGACCAGCTTCGTGAGCGACGCCTTCGCGTCGCCGAACAGCATGCTCGTGGCCGGTGCGTGGAAGAGCGCGTTGTCGATGCCGGCGAAGCCGGTGGCCATCCCGCGCTTCATCACGATCACGCTCTTGGCCTTGTCCACGTCGAGGATCGGCATCCCATAGATGGGCGACTTCGGGTCGTCCCGCGCCGCCGGATTCACCACGTCGTTCGCGCCGATCACCAGCACGACGTCCGTCTGCGGGAACTCGCCGTTGATCTCGTCCATGTCGTACAGCCGGTCGTACGGCACGTTCGCTTCCGCGAGCAGAACGTTCATGTGCCCCGGCATGCGACCGGCCACCGGGTGGATCGCGTACTTCACCTCGCCGCCGCGCTTCTCGACCAGCTCCGCCAGCTCGCGCACCTGGTGCTGCGCCTGCGCCACCGCCATGCCGTAGCCCGGCACGATGATCACGCGTTGTGCATACGCGAGCTGGATCGCCGCGTCCTCGGCCGAGATGGACCGCACCGGGAGCGCGTCGCCACTCGCCGCCGCCGACGTCGTCTCCCCGCCGAACGCGCCGAACAGCACGTTGGAGAACGAGCGGTTCATCGCCTTCGACATCAGGATCGAGAGCAGGAACCCCGATGCGCCGTCGAGCGCGCCGCAGATGATGAGGATGCTGTTCCCGATCGCGAAGCCGGTGGCCGCCGCCGCGAGCCCGCAGTAGGAGTTGAGCAGTGCCACGACCACGGGCATGTCCGCGCCGCCGATCGGGAGCACCATCAGCACGCCGAGCACCGCGGCCAGCGCGATCATCGCGTAGAAGGGCGCCGCCATCTCCGGACGCGCGATCACCGTGATCAGCAGCACCACCGCGAGCGCGAACAGCACGAAGTTCACGAAGTTCTGCCCGCGGTACGTCATCGGCTTCGACGGCAGCCACTCCTGCAGCTTGCCGCACGCCACGAGCGCGCCCGTCACCGTCAGTGAGCCGAGCAGGACCTCGAAGCCGAGCGCCGCCATGCGCGCCGAGCCGAGCACCCCCTCGCCGCCGTGGAACACGCTGTAGTACTCGGCCACGCCCACCAGCACCGACGCCAGCGCGCCGAAGCTGAGCGAGATGGCGATGCGCTGCGGGAGCGCCGTGGTCGGCACCCACATGCCCAGCGGGTAGCCGATGAGCGCGCCGACGACGAGGCCGGCGGCGATCCACTTGTAGTCGACGATCTGGTAGTTGATCAGCGTGCCGCAGATGGCGAGCAGCATCCCCACCGCGGCCTGCTGCATGCCGCGCCGCGCCCGGTCGGGGCGCGTGAGGCTGCGGAGGCCGAGGATGAAGAGGACGGAGGCCGCGAGGTAGCTGGCCTGGGTGAGCGTCTCGCGCATCCGTTACGGCTCCTTCGCGGCGGCGCGCGCGTCGGCCGGCGACTCGCTGTCCTGCGTGGGGTGCGGCTCGCGGCGGAACATCTTCAGCATGCGGTCGGTGATGAGGAAGCCGCCGACGATGTTCGTCGTCGCGCACACCACGGCGACGAAGCCGAGGATGGTGGCGACGGTGCCGCGGTGCGCACCGGCCGCCACCATGGAGCCGACGAGCGAGATGCCCGAGATGGCGTTGGTGGCGGACATGAGCGGCGTGTGCAGCAGGGGCGGCACGCGGGTGATGACCATGTAGCCGACGAACGCGGCGAGCACGAACACGTAGAGCTGGAGGATCAGCATCGGATCAGCGGGTCAGCGGGTCATGCGGCAGGCGGCGCGACGACCTGTCCGTCGCGGACGACGAGCATCGCGCCGGTGATCTCGTCGGTCGGATCCACCGTCAGCGTGCCCTCATGAGAAAGGTGCGTCACCAGCGCGAGCACGTTGCGCCCGAACATCTGGCTGGCGTGATAGGGGACGGTGGCCGACAGGTTGGCGGGGCCGATGATCGTCACGGGCCCCGATCGCACGGTCTCGCCGGCGCGCGTGAGCTCGCAGTTGCCCCCGGACTCCGCGGCGAGGTCCACGATCACCGAGCCGGCGCGCATCTGGGGAACCATGTCGGCGGTGATGAGCCGTGGCGCCGGGCGTCCGGGGATCTGCGCCGTGGTGATGACGAGGTCCACCTCGCGCAGGTGGTTGGCGAGCGCGTCGCGCGTGCGCTGGGCCTCGTCGGCGCTCTGCGCGCGCGCGTAGCCCCCGGTAGTCTCCGCGCCCGCGCCCACGAGCTCCGTCGCCACGAAGGTGGCGCCGAGCGACTGCACCTGCTCGCGCGCCGCGGGGCGGACGTCGAACGCCGAGACCACGCCACCGAGCCGGCGCGCGGTGGCGATCGCCTGGAGTCCGGCCACGCCGGCGCCGATGACGAACACCCGCGCCGGCGTCACGTTGCCGGCGGCGGTGGTGAGCATCGGGAGGAACTTCGGGAGCGCGGCGGCGCCGATGAGCACCGCCTTGTAGCCGGCGACGGTGCTCTGCGAGGAGAGCACGTCCATGGACTGCGCGCGGGTGATGCGCGGCACCTTCTCGAGGGCGAGGGCATTCACCCGCCGGCCGGCGAGCATGGCGAGGAGGGTGGCGTTGCGCGCCGGCGCGAGGAGGGCGAGCCGGGTGCTCCCCTCGGGGAGCTTCGCCACCTCGGCGGGGGTCGGCGGCTGGACGCGGCACACCAGCTCGGCGCCGGTGTAGAGGGCCGCACCGTCGGAAACGATCGCGCCCACGGACTCGTACGCGGAATCGGGAAAGCCGGCGCGAGTGCCGGCGCCGGCTTGGATGCGGACTTCGTGGCCGCTCTTCACCAGTCGCGCGGCACTGTCGGGGGTGAGCGCGACGCGCTGCTCACCCGGGGCGGTTTCCAGCGGAACGGCAATTCGCATGGCGCATAAGGTCTCTCGTCGCACGGCGGCCCGCCAGAGGACACATCCCCACATTCGGCGGGGAATGTCACGACGATTAAACTCCCAGCTCACGCTACACGCTCACCTCGGAGATCCTGCATGACCTCTGCACGTCTGGCGTCCCGCCTCGGCGGGCTGCTCCTCGCGCTCTCGCTGCCGCTGCCCCTCGCGGCGCAGGCGACCGCGGCCAACGCGGCGAAGGGCGAACTGCCCCTCAAGCTGGCGCCGCGTCCCACCTCCCCCGCCATCTCGGCGGCGGACCTGATGACGCGGCTGTACATCTTCGCCGACGACTCGATGATGGGGCGCCAGGTGGGGACCGAGTACAACCTCAAGGGCACCGAGTACATCGCGCGCGAGGTGCAGCGCTTCGGCCTGCAGCCGGCTGGCGACAACGGCACGTACTTCCAGAACATTCCGCTGTTCGAGTACACGGTGGACAGCGCGACGACGCTGAAGGTGGGCGGCCGGACGCTCGTGCCCGGCGAGGACTACCTCGCCATCTCGCGCGCCGCGCGCCACGTGATGCTGGACGGCGTGCCGGTGGTGTACGGCGGCGTGGCGAGCGACACGACGACCTGGATTCCCGCGTCGGCGGCGAAGGGGAAGATCGTCGTGCTGAGCGTGGCCCCGACGGCGACGCCCTTCCGCGGCACCTTCTTCACGGCCACCCAGCGCTACGGAGGCGCGGCGGCCGTCCTGGTGGGTGCGCTGGAGCGCGTGCCCGAGCAGGTGCGCGCGTACTTCGCGCGCTTCACCACGCTGAAGGGCGATGGCACGCCGGAGGCGGGGCCGCCGACGGTGTTCGTCGCGCCGGCTGTCGCGGCGGGCCTCTTCAATGGCGCGTCGCCCAGGACGCTGAAGCCCGGCGCGGCCGGCACTGCGGTGGGCGGCATGATCATGACGCGCGAGACGCAGGCGCCGGGTCGCAACGTGGTGGCGCTCCTGCCGGGCTCCGACCCGACACTGCGCGGCCAGTACGTGGCGATCGGCGCGCACAACGACCACGTGGGCTACAACCACCAGCCGGTGGACCACGACTCGCTGCGCGCGCTGAACATGGTGGCGCGCGTCCAGGGCGCCGACAATCCCGCGCCCGGGAAGCTGACCGACGAGCAGCAGGCGCGCGTGACGGCGCTGATCGACAGCCTGCGCACGCTGCACCCGGCGCGGCAGGATTCCATCTTCAACGGCGCCGACGACGACGGCTCCGGCTCGGTGAGCGTGCTGGAGATCGCCGAGGCGTTCGCGTCGGCGAAGCAGAAGCCGAAGCGCTCGATCCTGTTCGTCTGGCACACCGGCGAGGAGGCGGGGCTGTTCGGCTCGCAGCACTTCACCGATCACCCCACCGTGCCGCGCGACTCCATCGTGGCGCAGCTCAACATGGACATGGTCGGTCGCGGCCGCGCCACGGACGTGACGGGCGAGACGAAGAGCGGCGAGCTGACGCACGGCGGCGCCGGCTACCTGCAGCTCGTCGGCTCGCGCCGGCTCTCCACCGAGCTGGGCGACCTGATCGAGCAGGTGAACCGCGACAACCACCTCGGCTTCACCTTCGACTACTCGATGGACGCCAACGGCCATCCGCAGAACATCTACTGCCGCAGCGACCATTATGAGTACGCGCGCTACGGCATCCCGATCGTCTTCTTCACCACCGGCGGTCACGCCGACTACCACCAGGTGACCGACGAGCCGCAGTACATCGACTACGACCGCATGGCGAGCGTGGCCTCGCTGGTGTACGACGCCGCGTGGAAGGTGGCCGACCTCGATCACCGCGTGGTGGTGGACAAGGCGAAGCCGGACCCGACGGGAGCGTGCGTGCAGTAGGTCGGAAGGTCGGAAGGTCGGAAGGTCGGAAGGTCGGAAGGTCGGAAGGTCGATGGCGCATGGACTATCGACCATGGACCATGGTCCATGGCCCATCAGCTATCAGACCGCAGTTGCTCTGTCTCTCCCGACTTCCCGACTTCCCGACTTCCCGACAACCTGAGTTAGTTTCCTCCCCATGCATCTCCGCTCCCTCCTCCTGCTCCTCTCCCTCACCGCCTGCCGGTCGCTGCCGTTCGCGCCGCATCGCGAGGCCGAGGACGCCAAGCCGCCGTCGAGCTTCGTGCGCTCGACGGCGGACGTGCGGGCCACGCGCATGATCGAGGTGCGCGAGGGGCTCGCGCGGCCGCAGGCGCTGCGCATCGTCACCGATGCGCTGTCGGAGAAGTTCGTGGTGGAGGTCACCGATCCGCGCGCCGGCTTCGTGATGACGGCGTGGCAGTCGAGCCTGATGCGCGACGGCGTGCCCGACCTCCGCTATCGCACCCGCCTCATCGCGCGGTTCATGGGCGAGAACTGGAACACGCTGCAGCTCCGCGATGAAGCCAACTGGGCGCGCGGCGACGAGTGGGACATCGGCTATGACGCGGCGCAGCTGGATACCGTGTCCACCCTGCTGCGCCAGCGACTCGGCAAGCAGCCGTAGCCTCGCGGCGTGTGGCGCGCGTGGCGCGCCACACGCATCACGCGATCAGCGGATCTCGACGATCTTCCAGCCGCTCGACGTGTTCTGCAGCGTGGCGTGCTGGCGCGCTGGTGGGCTCGACCCGCGCGTGCCATTGGCATACCGGAAGTTCACGTTCAGCGTGAAGTCCACCTCGGCCCGGTCATCGGTCCTCGTGATGGCGCCGTACTGCACCTTCGTGTTCACGCTGGTGGCGATGCCGAACGTCTTGCTCCAGATCGCCTCCTGCTTGTCCGTGAGGTTGGGGTATGCCTCGCGCAGCCGGTCGATGCGCATGCTCTCGATCGCCCTGGCGTAGCCATCGATCGCATCCTTGATGGGCCGGGGCACCGCCTCGGCGGCGCGCGCGGCAATGCTGTCCTGGCGACGCTGCGCAAGGCGCGCCCGGCTGGTCGCGGTATCCACCGGCCTCACCGCCGCCTTCGGCTTCGGCGTGTCCACCTTCGCCACCACCACGGGAGGCACGGCGATCGGCGCCGCTCCCTTGGCGCCGGCGGCCGGCGCGACGACGGACAGCGTGGAGGTGTCGGCGGTGGCACTGTCTCCCGCGACCTGCTCCGCGGTGGGCGGCGGCACGAGCTGGTCGCCGCCGCTGCGTGCCCCGCGCACCACGAGTGCGCCTCCCACGACGAGGATCACCGCGAGCGCGATGCTCGCGACGTGCGGACGCTGGCTGATGCGCTGCGGCAGGACGGCGAGCTCGGTGACCTCGGTCGGTGCGATGGCGGCCGAGGCGAAGGGCATGGTCGGCGCGCTGCGCGGCGTGTCGAGCGTGGCGCGTGGCCCGGTGTCCACGGGGGCGCGGCGCACGTGCGTGCCCGCCAGCGCGTCGCGCACCTCGGCGGCGGAGCCGTAGCGCTCGGCCGGGCTGCGGGCGAGCAGCCGCTCCACGATGCGATCCACCGAGTCGGGGAGTCCCGGGTCGAGCTGCTGCACGTGGGGCGCGTCCTCGCTGAGGCGCCGCTTGATCATCTGCTCCCGCGTGCTCGCCGCGAAGGGGGGCGTGGCGGTGAGCATCAGGTGCAGGATGCAGCCCAGCGCGTAGAGATCGCTGCGCGCGTCCACCGGATCCCCGAGCAGCTGCTCGGGACTCATGAACTCGGGGGTGCCGATCACGAGGCCGGTGCGCGTGAGCGACTCGCCGGTGGTGTCCTGCACCGCCTTCGCGATGCCGAAGTCCACCACCTTCGGCACTTCGCGTCCGGTGCGCGTGCGCGTGACGAGGATGTTGTCCGGCTTGAGGTCGCGATGGATGATCCCGAGCTCGTGGGCGGCACCGAGCCCGTCGGCGATCTGCCGCGTGAGGTCGAGCGCGCGCTCCACGGAGAGGGGCGCCTCACGCGCGAGGATGCGCGACAGCGGCTGTCCGTCGACGTACTCCATCACGAGGTAGATGAGCCCCTCGCTCTCGCCGTAGTCGAACACCGCGGCCACGTTCGGATGGATGATGCGCGCCGCGCTCGACGCCTCGCGCGCGAATCGCGCCGCGGATTCGGCGTCGTTCACCAGCGCGGGGCTCATCACCTTGATCGCGCACTGGCGATTCATCTTCACGTGCTCGCCGAGGTAGACGCGGCCCATGCCGCCCTCGCCGATGCGCTTGAGGATGTGGTAGCGGTCGGCGAGCACGCGCCCGACGAGCGAGTCGGAGTCCTTCGGCCGGAGCGCCATGCCGTCGGTGGGACAGAAGCGCGCCGTCGTCTCGTACTCGCGCCCGCACTGCGGGCAGACCTTGAGCACGGGCACCGTCTCGTCCGGCAGCGGCTGGCGCGCGAGCAGCCCCGACCCGAGGCCGCTCTCGGCGAGAGCGGCCTGCTCGGCCTTGCGCATCTCGCGCTCGACTTCGTCCGCGTCCCTGGAAGGCGGGGGCGCGGAGGGAGGCGGCGAGAGCGCCGTTACGTCGTCAGGAGTGTCCGGGACCATCGCCGTAGAGTACGTGAATCACCCGACGCGGCGTAAGCCCGCGTCGGAGCAAAACGTAAGGCACTCCCCGCACCAGCAGCGGCGAGGGGGTCTCAATCGACTGATGGGGCCGCCGATGCGTCACGGCGGCAGTGACGCAGGTCACATCCCGGACCGCAGGGCGGGATCACAGCGCGCTGTGAGGCACGACGATCTCGCGGGACAAGGTGAGCCGAAGTGCGCTTCCCACGGGAAGGCACGCATCGCTGGAACGCGTGGCGTGGGCGGCGGCAGTGCCCGCGGCCGCGCCAGCCGCCGCACCGATGACGGTGGACTTGGTGCTGCCGCCGAAGATGCGACCGAGCACCGCGCCGGCCACCGCGCCGCCGATGACCTTCTTCCGGTCGTTGTTCGAGGCCATCTGGACCTTCTCGAGGGGGCCGAGGGTGGCCACGGTGCCGTCCACGGGGCGCGACGAGCCACTCACGTCGAGCGCCCGCACGCGGAACTGGATGCGACTGTCCTCGATCGGATCGGCACGCTCCACCGATGCGACCTCGATGACGACCGTGGTGCCCGCCGGAACCGTGGCGCCATTGCTGCCGACGGTAGGCTCGGTGACGGTGGCGGTGAACTTGTCACCGGCGAGCGCGCTGGCGGTGCAGACCTTCGCGTTGGTGGTCATCCCCACCTGGGCACCGGCGCCGATCACGCCGTTCGCCGGCGCCGGCGCCGGCGCGGGGGCAGGCGCCGGCGCGGACTGCGTGGGCGCGGGCGCAGGCTCACGAGGCGTGCGCTTCACCGTAGCTGGCGGACTCTCGCGCCGCGGCGTGGGCTTCGGCTGCTTCGTGCTCGCCTTCGGGGGCTCGGGGCGGCGTGTCGGCGCGGCGGGCGCGGGAGCGGCAGCCGCGTTCGCGCCGATGGGCGCGTCGTTGAACACCATCGGCCCAGTGCCCGGCTGCTGCGCCAGCGCGAGGTCGTGCGCCAGCGTGGAATCGGTCGGCGGCGCGGGCTCGCGATCGCGACAGCCGACGGCCAGCAGCAGGGCGGCAGCCGGCAGGAGCGACCGACGTGGGAGGAAAGAGAGGGCGGGCATGGGGAATGATACCCGGCGCGGGCGGCGGAGTTCGGGAAGGCGGGAAGGCCGGAAGGCGGGAACGTCTGGCTGTTTCCCACCTTCCCGGCTTCCCGCCTTCTCACCTTCCGCTTCCAAGCGCCAGCTCCGTCTGCGGCAGTACCGGCTCGATCACCGCCCGCACGCGCGCGGCGATCGGGTCGATCGTGGATGGATCACCCACCAGGTCGTAGTCGCGCACGTCGAGCGCGAGGACGGGGCAGGCGCGGAAGCGGGTGATCCAGCGATCGTAGCGCGCATGCAGCGCGGACCAGTACGAGTCGGGCGTCTCGCGCTCCTTCGGCCGGCCGCGCCGGCGGATGCGCGACACGATCACGTCCAGCGGCGCGTGCAGGTAGACGAGGAGCCGTGGAGGCCGCGCGGCGGGGGAGTGCAGCAGCTCCACGTACAGCCGCTGGTAGAGCTCCCATTCCAGGTCGGAGATCAACCCCTCCTCGTGGTGGCCGCGCGCGAAGATCTCCGCGTCCTCGTACCAGGTGCGGTCGAGGATCCAGCTGCCGCCCGCGCCGCGGATGCGCCGCATGCTCTCGAAGCGCGTGGCGAGAAAGTGGAGCTGCAGGGGAAGGGCGTATTCGCGCATGGCGTCCACGCCGCCGCCGTAGAAGCGCTCGAGCCACGGATTCTCCTCGTCCACGCTCTCGAGCGCGTGCTGGAGGCCGAAGCGCGCCGAGAGGGCGCGGGTGAGGGTGCTCTTGCCCGAGCCGACCATGCCGGCGATTCCGATGAGCATGCGGCAAGATATCGCGCCGCCGCCTCGTCGTTCAGGCGTCCACCCGACCTGCCGATACTCCCGGAAGTCGGGCGCGTGCCCGGTTGCCACCGCGTCCATCGGCGCGTCTTTCCCATGCGCCGACCGCTCGCCGGTCGCCACTCCCGCTTCAAGTAACGCTGGCAATGGTCGACCCTACGGCGCAGCTGCGTCAGACGTCAGAGATTCCCGCCGCGCGCCACGGCCCCAGCATCCAGCTGCGGCTCCTGCTGCTCGTCATCGCCGCCGCACTGCCAGCGCTGCTCTTCTCCGTCTACCAGGCGCGCACGACGAGCGCCGTCGAGCGCGACAACGCCGAGCAGCGCGCCCTCCAGCTCGCGCGGCGCATCGCCACGCGCGTGGACGACCACGTCAACACGGTCGACGCGCTGCTCGTCTCGCTCACCCGCACGGTGCGCACCGACGAGGCGGGCGAGGCGCACAACGACTCCCTGCTCGCCTCCATCAGCCGCGACCTCGGCACGCGCTTCCTCAACCTCTCGGTGGCCTCGGCCGACGGCTGGGTGGTCGGCCTCTCGAACGCGATCGGCTCCCGGGCGCGGCACATCTCGGTCAGCGACCGCGACTACTTCCGCGAGGCCATCGCGCGGCGCGGGCTCGGCATCGGCAAGCCGATGATCGGCCGCGTGAGCCACGAATACTCGATCGCCCTCGGCCGGGCGATCCTCGACCGCGACGGAAAGCCGATCGGCACCGTCGCGGCCTCCACGCTGCTCGACCAGCTCCAGGACATCCTGATCCCGAGCGACCTGCCGCGCGGCGCCGTGGTGACGCTCACCGATGCCGACGGCACCGTGCTCGCCCGCACCGAGGACGCCGACGCGTGGATCGGGCACGACATCAGCACCCTCGCCACCATGCGACGCGCGCATGGCTCGGCCGAGGGCGTGATGGAGATGACCGGGGCCGACAGCGTGACGCGGCTCTCCGGCTACGCGACCGCCTCGCGGGTGCCGTGGCAGGTGTTCGTCGGCATCCCCAGCGACATCGCGCTCGAGCGGGTGCGCGAGCAGGAGCGGACGGCGCTCGTGCTCGGCATCGCGTCACTGATGGTGAGCCTGCTGCTCGCCTGGCTGCTGGCGCGCGGGATCTCCGGCCCGGTGCACGCCCTCACCGCCGATGCCGACGCCTTCGCGGCGGGCGACCTCTCGCGGCGCACGACCGTACGCGCCGACGGCGAGCTGGGCGTGCTCGCCCACACCTTCGACCGCATGGCCGACGCGCTCGAGCGGCGCAGCGACCAGCTGACGGCGAGCGAGGAGCGCTACCGCAGCCTGTTCGACACGCTGCCCCTGCCGATGTGGGTGGTGGACCGCGAGTCGCTGCGCTTCCTCGCCGTGAACGAGGCGGCGGTGGGGCGCTACGGCTACTCGCGCGAGGAGCTGCTCGCCATGACCGTGCTCGACATCCGCCTGCCGGAGCATCACCAGCACGTGCGCGAGATGATGGCAACGGACCGCGAGCGCACGCTGCGCGGCAAGCTGGCGCGGCACGTGACGCGAAGCGGCGAGGAGCTCGAGGTGGAGATCAGCTCCGACGACTTCAACTACGGCGGCCGCCGCGCGCGCCTGGTGGTGGCGAACGACGTCACCGAGCGCCGCCGTACCGAGCAGGCGCTGCTCGCCTCGCAGGAGCAGCTCCGCCAGGCGCAGAAGATGGAAGCCGTCGGCAGCCTGGCGGGCGGCATCGCCCACGACTTCAACAACCTCCTCACCGCGATCCTCGGCTACTGCGACCTCGCGCTCGAGGGCATCCCCACCGACAGCACGGCGAGCGATGACGTGGCCGAAGTGCGTCGCGCCGCGCAGCGCGCCGCCGAGCTCACGCACCAGCTCCTCGCGTTCAGCCGCCGGCAGGTGCTCAAGCCGCGCGTCTTCTCCCTTGGCACCGCGCTCGAGCAGACGGAGAAGATCCTCCGGCGGCTCATCAGCGAGAACATCGCCCTCGAGCTCTCCGTCTGCCCGCCGCAGGCCCTGGTGTGTGCCGATCCCACCCAGGTGGAGCAGGTGATCCTCAACCTCGCCGTGAACGCGCGCGACGCCATGCCACGCGGCGGACGGCTGCGGCTCTCCACCGGCACCATCACCTTCGACGCCACCCACACGGTCGCCGGCGCGAGCCTCCCCGCCGGCACCTACGCCATGCTCGCCGTCTCCGACACCGGCACCGGCATTGCGCCGGAGATCCGCGACCGGCTGTTCGAGCCGTTCTTCACCACGAAGCCGCGTGGCCAGGGAACCGGCCTCGGCCTCGCCACCGTCTACGGCATCATGCAGCAGAGCGGCGGCGGCATCGAGGTGGCGAGCGTGCCCGACAACGGGACGACGTTCATCCTCTACTTCCCGATCGCCATGGAAGACAGCGCGCCGGACCCGGTGGCCGCGATGCACCGGGACATCCAGCAGCGTGGTGAAGGAACCATCCTCCTCGCCGAGGACGACGACGCGGTGCGTGCCATCGCGCGGGAGACGCTGGAGCGCGCCGGCTATCGGGTGCTCGCCGCCGCCGATGGTTCCCAGGCGCTCGCCCTCGCCGGGTCGCACGACGGCCCGATCGACCTCCTCCTCACCGACGTGATCATGCCGGGGATGAACGGCCGCGAGCTGGCTGCCACGCTCACCAGGCGTCGTCCTGGCCTCCGCGTGCTCTACGCCTCCGGCTACACCGACAACATGCTCGAGGGGCAGGGCGCCCTCACGCCCGGCGTCACGCTGCTCGACAAGCCGTTCACCCCGGCCGACCTCGCGGCCAAGGTGCGCGACGTGCTCGCGGGAGCGCATGCTGCCTGACGCGATGCCGGCGGCGGCTGCCGCGCAGTGGGCCGAGCTGAGCGACGCGCTGCTCGCGGGCCTCGTGCACATGCTCAACAACCGCGTCACGGCGCTGAGCGTGTGCGCCGAGCTGGCGGCGCTGGGCGACGACGAGATGATCGCGGGCGGCGTGCTCACGAGCGAGCTGCAGCGGCTGCAGCACGCGAGCGCCCTGCTCGGGTTGCTGCCGTCGCGAGCCCACCAGCCCGAGGCGCTCGAGCTCCGCCCGGTGCTCGACGACGCGATCGCCCTCCATTCGCATCATCCGCGCACCCGCCTCGTGCCCTGCGACGTGGGCGTCGAGGGACAGATGCAGCCGGTGCGCGCGCCACGCTGGGCACTGCTGCGGCTGCTGCTCGTGCTCGTGGATGCGGTGAAGGCCACTGCGTCCGTCGAGGGGCGTCCTGCCGGCCTCCGCCTCTCCAGCGACGAGCGGGCGGCGCGCCTGCACCTGCGCACGCCGGGCGACGGCGGGCCTTACGGCGCCGCGATGGCGACGCTCTGCGGCGGTGCGCTCGCGCGCCAGGGCGACGAGCTGGTGCTCACCATGCCGACGCTCCGCTCGCTGCGCGAGCGGGAGCGCGACGCCGGCGCGAGCGGCTGATCAGGCGCAGGCGAGCGCGGGACTGAGCGCGGCACGGAGCCGCGACAGCGCCCGCGCGCGCAGCTGCGACACGCGCGATTCACTCACGCCGAGCAGCTCGCCGATCTCCCGCGACCGCAGCTCCTCGAAGTAGTACAGCGCGAGCACGGTGCGCTCCTGGTCGTCGAGGCCGAGCATGGCGTCGCGCAGCACGGCGATCTCTTCCTCGCGCGCCAGGCGCTCGTCCGGGAGCTCGTCGTCGCTGCCCAGCAGCTCGGCGCGGGTGAGGCGCTCGTCGCGCGAGGCGCGGGAATGGCCGTCCAGCGGCAGGTGCACCGCGTTCTCCACGTCGGCGCTCCAGCGGAACAGCGTCGCGCAGTCCACGCCGAGGGCGTCGGCCACCTCGTGGCTGGACGGATCGCGGCCGAGCGCGTGCATGAGCGACTCGCGCGCCTGGCCCATGCTGCGCGTCTTGCGGCGCACGGAGCGCGGGACGTGGTCCTGGCGGCGCAGCTCGTCGAGCATCGCGCCGCGGATGCGCGGCACCGCGAAGGTGCTGAACGCCAGCCCTCGACCCGGGTCGAACGACTCGGCGGCGCTCATCAGCCCGAGCGTCCCCGCGCTCACCAGCTCGTCCACGTCGGCCTCGTCGGCCAGCCCGCGCGCGAGCTTCCGGGCCACGTGGTGGACGAGGCTCAGGTTCTCGCGCAGCAGCGCGTCGCGAGCGGCGTTGTCACCGGCGTCGAGACCGGCGAGGGGAGCGGAGGGGTGGGAGTCCATCGCGAGCTCCGGCATCGGAGGACGGCGCGAATGCGCCAATGGATGGATGCCCGGAGGAGGCGGGAACAGCGGACCGGGCATCGTGGTTCAGCCCGGTCATAGGCAGGTCAGGGGCCATTCGCCGCGGAGCCGGAAGCGCCGGGTCCGGCATGGCGCACAATCCTGCAACGCGATGACTTGCAACAGCTTGGCCTGCAAATGGCATCCGACGCCCGGTCCATCCGCGAGCTCGTCGCGCTCGGCAATAACTGCCGCTCGGCAAAGCTTGCTCGGCAATATTTGCCGAAGCGGTCAGTCGTCGCGGGAGGGGGCGGTGGAGTTGAGCTTGTGGCGGAGGGTGCGCACGCTCATCCCCAGCAGCTCGGCGGCGCGGGTGCGGTTCCCCTGGCTCGCCTCCAGCGCCCGCTCGATCAGGCGGCGCTCGGCGTCGGCCAGGTTGAGGGAGTCGAGGACGACCGTGTCGGGCGCGGGGGCGGCAGGTCCCGACACTCGCTCCACGCCTGTGGGGTGACACTGCTCCCCCGCTCGTGCGGGACGACACGCTTCCTCGGCTCCCAGCTGCAGTCCATCGAACGCAGTGGGCTGCAGGACGGGCTCGGTGGAGAGGATCACGGCCCGCTCCACCGCGTGCTGCAGCTCGCGCACGTTGCCGGGCCAGTCGTGGCGCTGCAGCAGGGCGATGGTCTCCGGGGCGAGGCCGCGCACGTCCTTCCCCAGCTCCACGGCGGTGCGGTGCGCGAAGCGGTGCGCGAGGAGGGGGATGTCGGCGCGCCGCTCGCGCAGCGGCGGGATGCCGATGGGCAGCACGCTCAGGCGGAAGTAGAGATCCTGCCGGAACTGGCCTTCCGCGACGCGCGCGGCGAGGTCGCGGTTCGTGGTGGCGATGAGGCGCACGTCCACCCTGATCGGCTGCGTGCCGCCCACCCGCTCGAACTCCTGCTCCTGCACCACGCGCAGCAGCTTGGCCTGGAGGTCGATGCGCATCTCGCCGATCTCGTCGAGCAGCAGCGTGCCGTGATTGGCGCGCTCGAACGCCCCCTCCACGCGGCGGATGGCACCGGTGAACGCGCCCTTCTCGTGGCCGAACAGCGCGCTCTCCACCAGCCCCTCGGGGAGGGCGGCGCAATTGAGCTTGATGAACGGCGCATCGCGCCGGTCGCTGGCGTCGTGGATCGCGCGCGCGAACAGTTCCTTCCCCGTGCCCGATTCTCCCTGCAGCAGCACGGTGGCGCGCGACGGCGCGGCCACGTTCACGAGCTGCAGCAGCCGGCGGATCTGCGGGCTGTCGCCGATGATCGCGCGCTCGTTGCGGAACTCCACCACCTCGCGGCGAAGCGTGTCGTTCTCGCGGCGCAGGCGTGCGACCTCGAGCCCCTTCGCCACCGACAGCGCGAGCTGCTCGGCCCGCACCGGCTTGGTGATGTAGTCGATCGCCCCCGCCTTGATGGACTCCACCGCGTGCTCGATCGTGGCGTACCCCGTGAGCATGATGAGCGGCGTGTCGTAACCCTCGGCGCGCAGCAGCTCCAGGAACTCGAGTCCCGACAGCCCCGGCATGCGGTAGTCGGAGATGATGAGGTCCACGGCGCTGCCGGCCAGCGCCTGGAGCGCTTCCGGTACCGTGCGCGCGCCAATGGTGGCATGGCCAGCCCGCTCGAGGGTATCCTCGAGAATGAGGCCGATGGCCGGTTCGTCGTCCAGGTAGAGAATCGTCGCCATGCGGCAGGGCGAAGGCGGGGGACACGGCGACCGATCGCCGCGCGGGCTCGGGGGTGAAGTCTAGCGCCGGGTGTCCAGAACTTCGCCAGCGGCGGGGCATTCTGCCCGCCTGCTCAAGGATTCCCTGAGGGTTGGCGACACTGGAAGCACGCGACGGACGCCGGCTGCTCACTGCCGGCGTCGCCGGTGCCGATACTGGAAGGCAGGGGCACCATGGACCGTCGCGATGCAGCCCGTCAACAGCGAGACGAGGAGACGCGCATGACGAAACAGATCGAGTTCGTGGTGCCACGGGCGCCGGTGCGCGACGCCGATCGCGCGCCGGCGCAGGGTCCGACTTCCGGACGGCCCTCGGTGCAGGGGACGGGGCCGCTGATCCCGGTGCACGAGATTCCCGGGCTCCGGCCGGAGGAGCGGGTGGCAGAGCTGCGGCTGCGGGTGCAGAGCGGCGTGTATGCGCGCACGGCCGTGGTGGTCCAGGTCGCGCGGGCCATGTACGGGCGCGGCCTCTAGCACGGGGCGCACAACTTGCCCCCCGGGCCGGGGTGCTCCCCGACCCACTCGCCACACAGCCACCCATCACGATCGCCGTCACCGGCGCCACCGGCCTGATCGGCTCGGCGCTCGTGGAGCTCCTCCTCGCGCACGGACACACCGTGCGTCGCTTCGTGCGATCGACGCGGGACGCCCGCGACGGGGACGTGGTCTGGGACGCCGAACGCAGCGAGCTCCCGCCGGGCGCGCTGCACGGCGTGGACGCGGTGGTCAACCTCGCCGGCGCCCCCATCGCGCAGCGCTGGACCGCCGAGCGAAAGCACGACATCCGCGCGAGCCGCGTGCTGGGGACGGACAAGCTGGCGCGCGCCATCGCGGCGATGGAGCAGAAGCCGCGCGTGCTGCTCAACGGGTCCGCCGTCGGCTACTACGGCGACCGGGGCGACGAGGTGCTCACCGAGTCGAGCGCACCCGGCCACGACTTCCTGGCTGGCGTCTGCGTGGCGTGGGAGCAGGCCGCCACTCCTGCCGCCGAAGCGGGCGTGCGCGTCGTGCTGCTGCGCACCGGCGTGGTCCTCTCGAAGGACGGCGGCGCGCTGGCGAAGCTGCTGCCGCCCTTCCGCCTCGGCATGGGCGGCCCGCTCGGGACCGGCGAACAGTGGATGAGCTGGATCGCACTCGAGGACCACCTGCGCGCCATCGAGCACTGCCTGTTCGTGGACACGGTGCGCGGCGCGGTGAACCTCGTGGCGCCGAATCCCGTTCGCAACTCCCACTTCGCCACGACGCTTGGCCGCGTGCTGGCGCGGCCCGCCCTGGTGCCGGTTCCCGCGTTCGCGCTGGCGCTGATGTACGGCGAGATGGCGCGCGAGACACTGCTCGCCAGCCAGCGTGCGCTCCCCGACGCCCTCGCCGCCACCGGGTTCGACTTCCGCCAGCCGACCCTGGAAGGCGCGCTTCGGACGATGCTGGAGCCGACCGCGGCGTGATCAGCGCAGCTGGCCGTACGCGATCGCACACCCCGAGGCGACCGCGATGCCGGTGAGCCAGCCGCCGATCACGTCGCTCGACCAGTGCCAGCCCAGGGCGACACGGCTGGCACCGACGGCGAGCCCGATCGCCACGGCGACCGGCGCGACGACCGCCACGGGCACGAGCCCCTCGCGGACGAGGAGCCAGGCGCCGGTGGCGAGCACCGCGGTGGCATCGGCGGTGTGGCCGCTCGGATAGGCGGGCTCCGTCTTCCCGAGCAGCAGGGCGTGGCGTGGACGCGCTCGCGCGTACACGGCCTTCACCGCGTGATGCACGAGGATGGCGCCAAGCGAGGCGCTGCCCATCGGGATCACCGCGCGCCACGGCGACCCGTCGTTGCACACGATGATGGTGGCCGCCACCGCGGCGCCGAGCGGCCAGTGGGCGTACGGCTCGCCGGCGAAGGTGCCGATGCGTGCCGCGCGCCTGATGCGCGGGCGCAGCGGACGGACGCGCCACTCCACCGCCCGGTCCATGCGCCGCACGAGACGCGTCTGCGTGGCGACGGCGAGCGCGACCATGCCGAGTGCCGCGCCGGCTCCGGCGACGGCGAGTGCGCGGGTGTCGTTCATGAGCGCGACGCAGGGCAGGAGCTGCGCCAGTTCACCGGTCTGTCCCCGTGGTACATGTCGTGACGATGGATGTAAGTTGGGTGCGGCAGCGTGACGCACCCCTCGAACCGCGCTGTCCCACCTCGTGCCGCTCATTGCCATGCCCGTCGTCCCTTTCGATTCCCTCCCCGATTCCGCCCGCGTCTGGATCTTCGGCAGCGACAAGCAGCTGAGCGAGGACGACGCGAAGACGCTGGTGCACGACGTCACCGACCACCTGGAGAACTGGAAGGCGCACGGCGAGCCGCTCACGGTGGGGAGCCAGCTTCTCGACGACCGGTTCCTCGTCATCGCGGTGGACCAGAATACCGCGGGGGCGACGGGGTGCTCGATCGACGGCCTCTTCCGCGTGCTGCAGGCGGTGCAGGGGAAGCTCGCCGTGAATCTCGTCGGCGGGGGCCGCCTGTTCTACCGCGATCGTCAGGGCCAGGTGCAGTGCGCCCCTCGCGCCGACCTGGACGAGCTGCGGTCCGCGGGCGCGATCGCGAAGGACACCGTGGTGTTCGACACCACCATCACCGACCTCGGCACCTTCCGGCGCAAGTTCGAGGGGACGCTGGCGGAGTAGGCACTTTCCGAAAATCGAAGAACGGTGGGAACGGAAAGGGCCGGATCTTCATTACGAAAAGGCCGGATTCTTTCCTCGGCAGGGATGGCTCCATGCGCACTGGAGCGTCTCGAGGCCGTTCCATTCGATTCAGGAACTGTGAGGGCGTGGAGGCCAGCGTCGGTGCACGGAGCAAGAATCGCGAACGGTACAGATCCGGC
>DASURL010000159.1:0-5558 GCA_036280075.1 Gemmatimonadaceae bacterium
GGCCGGCGACACCAGTCGCCGCTCGCACTCCGACTGCACAACGAGGGACGCGCGCGAATCGAATGTCTGAAGGACTGCAGCACCGGAAATTCGCTGGCGATTAGAGCGTAGGGGCCACACCCGTTCCCATCCCTAACACGGTCGTTAAGCCCTACAGCGCCGCTGGTACTCCGATCGAGAGATAGCGGGAGAGTAGGCCATCGCCGGCACCCCTGAGAAAGCCCCCGGACGCCTCGGCGCCCCGGGGGCTTTCTGGTTGTTCGGAGGTCGGGAGGTCAGGATGGTCAGGATGGTCTGGTGGCTGATGGTCCATGGACGGTCGTCTGGCGTCGATGGTCCTCCGACCCTCCGACCCTCCGACCCTCCGACCCTCCGACCCTCCGACCCTCCGACCCTCCGACCGTCCGACCGTCCGACCGTCCCCTATATTCCCCCCATGCCCCACGCTGGCATCGTCACCGTCGTCGGCAAGCCCAATGCGGGCAAGTCCACCCTCCTCAACCGCATCATCGGCGAGAAGCTCAGCATCGTGAGCGACAAGCCGCAGTCCACGAGGAATCGTGTCGTCGGCATCCGCACCACCGACGACTCCCAGATGATCATCCTCGACACTCCCGGGCTCCTCAATCCGCGCTACGAGCTGCAGCGGGCCATGCGAAGCACGGCGATTCGCGCGCTCAAGGATGCGGATGTGATCGTCTACCTGGCCGACGCGACCGATCGCGTGCCGCCGCCCCTCCACGAAGCGGCGGAGCTGGAGGCGATGCCGGCAGCGCCGGTGTGGACGGTGCTCAACAAGGTCGACCTCCTGCGGCCGGTGGAACGAGACGAGCTGCGGACGGCGCTCCCCGACGCACGATTCATCTCTGCCGTGACGGGTGACGGAGTCGCCGAGCTCCTTGCCAGCCTCGAGGCGGCGCTCCCGCCAAGCCCCTTTCTCTATCCCGAAGACGAGATCAGCACCGCCTCGACGCGGTTCTTCGTCGCGGAGCTCGTCAGAGAGACGGCGCTCGAGCAGCTCGACGAGGAGGTCCCCTACAGCCTGGCCTGTGAGGTGGAGGAGTTTCGCGAGGGGAGCACGCCGCTGTACATTCGGACAGTCCTGTACGTGGAGCGCGAGAGCCAGAAGCGGATCCTGATCGGATCCGGTGGACGGCGGATCAAGGACATCGGTCGGTCGGCGCGGGAAAAGGTGGAAGCGTTCCTGGATACCCGCGTCTATCTCGATCTCTGGGTCAAGGTGCTCCCCAACTGGCGAAAGAGCGACAGCGCCGTCCGTCGCTTCGGCTACCGGCTTCACGACGACTCTTCAGTATGACGCTCTCCCCGAAGCTGCTGGACATCCTCGTCTGCCCGAAATGCAAGGGCGCGCTCGAGTATCGCGAGCAGGAACAGGCGTTGCTCTGCAACAGTTGCCGTCTGCGCTTCCCCGTGCGCGACGACATCCCCATCATGCTGCTCGACGAAGCCTCACCGCTCTGAGCGGTTTGACTTCACTTCCCGCCCGTCCTATCTTGCCGCCTCCATCCCCGCCGGGCCCCCGCGTGGTCAAGAACAGCGCCATCCTCTTCTCTCCGGACGACGCCACGCCCCCTGCCGCGCTCACCGAATGGCTCGCGCGGCAGGCGGATGTCGTGCTGAAGGTCAGCCAGGTCGACGAGCTGATGGCCATGTCGCTGCGCGGCCGTCCCCGGCTCGTGGCCTTCGACGCCCGGACGGATCCCGAGCCCGTGTACGCCGCCTGCCGCCGGCTCAAGCGTGACTCGTACACGGGGGTGGTGCCCTCGGTCGTCCTGTCGGCGGACAGCGACCAGGCCTTCGCGAACGCCTTCGCCGCCGGAGCCGACGAGGTGGTGCGGGAGCGGATCGACGTCCAGGAGCTCGTGACACGCCTCGACGCCATGCTGCGCCGATCGGACCGGGACCTGGTCGTCCACCCTTCCACGCGCCTGCCCGGCGCGGCCGAGATCGAGGCGGATGTCGCACGCCGGCTGAAGCAGGAGGTTCGCTTCGCCATGTGCTACGCGGACCTCGATCACTTCAAGGAATTCAACGACCGCTACTCGTACTACGATGGCGATCGGGTCATCCGCATCCTCGCCAAGATCCTGCACGACGTGGTGAAGGGGGTGTGTGGGGAAGACGGATTCGTCGGCCACATCGGCGGCGACGACTTCATCTTCGTCATTCCCACGCAATGCATCTCCGAGGTGTGTTCGGAGATCGTCAGCGTCTTCGACACGCTCATCCCCTACCAGTACTCGGAGCAGGATCGCCGTGCGGGCTACTTCTTCGGCAAGGACCGGCGCGGACAGCTGCACCGCGTCCCGCTGATGACGGTGTCGATCGGGGTCGTGACGAACGACCGGCGCCATTTCACCCACGCCGCGCAGGTGAGTGAGCTGGCGACCGAGATGAAGAGCTACGCCAAGACGCTGCCAGGCTCGGTGTACTCCGTGGATCGCCGCACGGACAGCCAGCCGACCGGAGTCGGCCAGATCACGGATCCGGCGCTCGCCGCGCCAGGAGGAGAGAAGGCATGAACGTCGTGTGCCCGGAGTGCCGCTCGATCTTCCGCGTCGATCCGGACAAGCTGCCGGCGGAGAGCGTGCGGGCCCGATGCTCCGTCTGCGGCGGGGTGATTCCCATCGCGCGCGACGCCGGCAGCAGCTCCGATCTGGCGGCAGCACTCGCCGGGGCAACGCCGGCTGCCGCAGCACCAGTTGCGGCAGCACCGAAGGAGCCGGCGCCAGCGGCGCGGCCGACGCCGGCGAGCACCTTTGCGCCGGCGCCCAGGTCCATCGCGCCGGCGCCTCCTGTCAGGCCGAACGCGGTGCCCGCGACGCCGCCTTCACCGGCGACCAGCGCTCCGGCGCGACCCGCGGCGCCCCCTCCGCCGTCGGCCAACGCGCCGGCGCGGCCAGCGGCGCCGCCATTCATGCGCCCTGCGGTACCCGCGGCACCGGCCGCTGCGCCGGCCGCTCGCTCCGCGCCCACAGCGGCGCCGGTGGCACCGCCACCATTCGCGCCACGCGGACCGGTGGCTCCTGCGGGCTCGCCGCCTCCATTCGCGCGCCCCGCATCGCCTGCGCGTCGCGTCACGCCGCCCTTCTCCGGGCCTGCGGTGCGCCGGACGCCCGCCGCTCCGACGTCCGGAGACGCCTTTGCGCCAGCGTCGGCGCCTGCGGGGCTGCGGCCGACACCGGCGGCGTCCGTGCCCACGCCGACCGCCAGTGCGGGCGCTCCATTCGCTCCTGCACGTACGCCGGCTGCCGGCACCCCCACGCCACGAGCCGGCGCACCAGTCGCGCCGACGCCGACGCCGGCACGCGCCCCGATCAATCCGTTCCTCGCCAACGATCCGAACGCAAAGGCGAAGCGGCTGGCACGGGCGCTGGTGTCCGACATCGTGACCTACTTTCCGCAGAAGCGCGAGGAGGGGCTGCGCGACGGCACGCTCAAGCAGCTCTTCCGCGAGGAGATCAAGAAGAGCTACGAGGAGTACGTGGACCAGGTGGGTCGCGACTTCGCCGAATCCACGACGCACTTCCAGGAAGCGCTGAACGACGTCCTGGCCGGGGGAAAGAAGCTCTTCTAGTCGCACGCTCCGGCGACTATCTTTCTCCGGTCACCACGACACGGTCCGAGCCGTCCGCCCTCACGAGCCGGACGGCTCGTGTCTTACCAGGGAACAGGATCATGGCGGAGAGCGAGCGCGCTCGGCAGCTGTCCTCGTACGACGATCAGCTCGCCGAGCTGAGGAGGTATCTTTGACCTCGACCACAAGCGCACGGAGCTGACGGAGCTCGAGACGCGGATGGGCGAGGGCGACTTCTGGTCCAACCAGGAGCGCGCGCAGGAGATCGTCCAGCGCGTGAAAACCCTCAAGGGATGGGTGGAACCGTTCGAGCAGCTGGTCGCTCGCGTGGCGGGTGCGCGCGAGCTCGACGACCTGCTCGCACTGGAGCCCGACGCGGACATGGACGCCGAGCTGTCGGCGGAGGTCGACCGCATCGGCGGGTCGATGGAGGAGCTGCGCCTGCGCTCCCTGCTGTCGCAGCCGGATGATTTCCGCGACGCGCAGATCGAGATCAGCGCCGGCGCCGGCGGCACCGAGGCGCAGGACTGGGCGCAGATGCTCATGCGCATGTACACGCGCTGGGCGGAACGACACGGCTATACGGTGGAAGTCACCGACCTGAGCGAGGGTGAGGAGGCCGGGATCAAGGGCGCCATCCTCGAGATCAAGGGAGAATACGCGTACGGGTACCTCAAGGCGGAGTCGGGGGTGCACCGCCTCGTGCGCATCTCCCCCTTCGACTCGCAGGCACGTCGGCACACCAGCTTCGCATCGGTGTTCATCTATCCGGTGGTGGATACCGACATCAACATCGAGATTCGCGAGGAAGACCTGAAGATCGATGTCTTCCGCGCCTCGGGTGCCGGCGGCCAGCACGTGAACAAGACCAGCTCCGCGGTGCGCATCACCCACCTGCCCACCGGGATCATCACGGCCTCGCAGCAGCAGCGGTCGCAACACAAGAACAAGGCGACGGCGATGCAGATGCTCAAGAACAAGCTCTACCAGCGTGAGCTGCAGAAGCAGCTCGATCGCAAGGCGGAGCTCGATGCCAACAAGTCGGACGTCTCGTTCGGCAGCCAGATACGCAGCTACGTCTTCCAGCCCTACACGATGGTGAACGACCACCGCACCGAGCTCAAGATCCCCGACGTCCAGAAGGTGATGGACGGCGGCCTCGATCCATTCATCGAAGCGTACCTCAAGCAGCTCGGTGGCAGCGAGAGTGCGAGCGGGGCGGGGAACGCCGCGTGACGGAGGACCTGAACTTCGTCCAGCGGGCGCGCCGCGAGAAGCTCGACGCCCTCGTGGCGGCGGGGGTGGCTCCGTTCGCGTACCGGTACGAGCGCACCCACCTCACCGCCGATGCCGTGGCGGCACTCCCGGACGGCGCGGAGGAGGGCCCCTCGGTGCGCGTCGCCGGGAGGCTGGTCGCGTGGCGCGGCCACGGCAAGACGGCGTTCGCGCACCTCGCCGACGCGAGCGGCCGGATCCAGCTCTATTTCCGGCGGGACGAGCTGGGCGAGGAGCGGTTCGCGCAGCTCGCGATGTACGACATCGGTGACGTGATCGGCGTCGCGGGCGCGTTGATGCGCACGCGCACGGGCGAGGTCACCGTGCGGGTGCGGGACGTCGAGATGCTGGCGAAGTCGCTCCGGCCGCTCCCCTACGGCAAGGAGGAGGTGGTGGACGGCGTGACCGTGCGCCATTCGGGGTTCAGCGATCCGGAGCAGCGCTATCGCCAGCGCTACGCGGACCTCGCGGTGCACCCCGAGGTCCGTGCGCTGTTCGTCGCGCGGTCACGGCTCGTCACGGCGCTGCGCGCCTTCCTGGACGGCCGGGGATACCTGGAGGTGGAGACGCCGGCATTGCAGCCGCTGTACGGCGGCGCCGCGGCGCGCCCCTTCACGACGCACCACAACGCGCTCGACATGCCGCTCTTCCTGCGCATCGCGGACGAGCTGTACCTCAAGCGGCT
>DASURL010000160.1:0-5123 GCA_036280075.1 Gemmatimonadaceae bacterium
TACCCCGGAGTCGCCCATGTCCCGCCGCCAGCTCACCCTGCTCGTCGTCGCGCTCGTCTCGTTCGCCGCCACCGCCTGCGGCACGGCCTCCACGGCCCCGCGGCATGATGCCGACAGCACGGGGATCGTGACGGCCGGTTCGAACGGCTGAACCGATTCGAGCTTCACTTCTCGGCCAGCTCACGACGCATCTCGCCTAGTTCTTCAGCGATAGTTGTGAGTGAAGCCGGGACCGACTCGGCGGGTGCTCTCGAGCTGAACGCAGGCGTTCTGACTCGGCGCAGTGACTCCTCGATCGTGAAGCTCACCTGGTTCAAGTCGTACTTCTCGGCCAGTTGAGCAGCGCTCGTAAGCGTCGCCTCGGCGAGAGCAATCTCGCCGAGGGCGGCGTGCCCTTCCCCGGCATGCAGGAGGAATTGAGCCTGTAGTGCTGGCGGGAGGGATGCCGAGCTCAAGGTCTTGCGATAACGCTCGAAGAGCGGCATCGACCCGTCCTGCGCCGCGATTTCCATCAAGTTGATCTGGGCGATCCACCGCAGGTATTGCTCATGGCACGTCGCCTCGAGAATGAGGTACGCATCGCGGGCGGCGGAGCGTGCACCGAGCATGTAAAATGACGACGCGATATCCGAAAGCAGACGATCTCTGTTGACGGGATCTCTGGTGCGCTCGAGTGCCTGGTAAGCCATCCGGACGGCCAGGTCGTAGTTGCCGCGCAGGTATGCGATATCAGCTCGATCTTGAAGCGCCATCGCGTGCACGTCCGAGAGCTGGTGTGCTTCGGCACGGACAATCGCGTCATCAAGCAGCGACTCGGCCTGCGGAATGTTACCGCGTGTCTTCGCTATCGTAGCCGCGCCGATCTGCGCCCGCAGAACACCGAACATGTCCGCCGAAGAGTCGGCGATTTGACTCGCCGTCGCATAGCTGGTCGCGGCGGCATCCAGGTCGCCAAGGCTGCGTTCGCAGTACGCGCGGCGCAGATGCGCCGTCACCGCCACGTCGCTCTCCTCCACCGGATGCACGTGCGCGATCACCGTCTCGTACACGTCCGCCGCCAGCGCCCACTTCGCGTCCAGGTCCAGCGCCCGCCCGTACGCCAGCAGGCGCGGCGCGATCGCCCGCATGTCGTTCGGCGGCGACGACTTCAGCGCCCCGATCACGCTCCGCAGTATGGATCGCGCCGGCAACCCGTCGTCCATCTCCTCGATCGCCGCTTCCACCGAGCGAATGCCCCACCCGTCCGCCGCCACCGCGGTCGCGCCTTCCTCGATCCAGGCGTCCACCAGCCGCAACACCACCAGCCCCGCACTCACCGAACGCCACGACGGATCTCCGTCGTCGAGCGCCGCGAGCTCCGCGAAGAACGCCAGGTGTCGCGTCCCCTCTGTCTGATCGAACACGGGTAGGCCTCCAATGCTGTGGGCGGCACCCTTCCAGCCGATGCCTGCCTTACTGAGGCACGACGATGAGCTCCCCTGACATCCGCATCAAGGGTGATTTTGTGACAGAAATCCCCGATTTTGTGACATTATCCACATTTGCTGTCGTTCCGCGCGACAGCATGTGGACAACACCGGCAGAATGTCCGTCGTTGGTGACGAAGATCACACCACCGCACGAGCAAAACGGCCCGTCGCTCGTGTGAACGACGGGCCGCTCTCGTCTGGCGACACGACGAGCTACTTGTTCGCCACCTGATCCTTCCCCCGCGGCACCATGCGCGTCTTCGACGTCGTCAGCTGCGTCAGCGTCCGCGCGATGTCGTTCCCCACTGCCTGCACGCGGTTGATGCTCTTCGGGTTGAACTGCGGATCGTACGGGCTCCGCGCCGGTCCGCCCGCCACTTCCAGCACCGCCTGGAAGCTGTAGCTGTGCGTCTTCCCGGTCTTGGGATCGGTCCAGCTTCCCTTCCACGCCAGCTCGCGATTCTTCGGCCACAATCCGTATGGCAGCGCCATCGTGCGGATCTTGTAGCCCGGCACCGCCGAGTCGATCCCCATCGCGTTGCGCATGATCTGCTCCTGCACCGCCGCGTCCGGGTACTGGCTCAGCTTCATGTGCCACAGCGTGTGGTCGCACAGCTCGAAGCCGTTGTCGGCGAGCCACTTCACCTTCTGGAACCGCCACTCCTTCTTCTGCCCGTCGAACTTCACGTTGTCACCGAAGAAGTTGTGGCCCGCCGCCCCGCCGTTCAGCATGCAATACGTGCCGCGATTCGTCCACCCGGGATGCGACTTCGCGAAGTCGAGCCAGATCCCCATCCCGCTCGTCGGGTCGATCTCCAGCTTGCCGTCCTTCTCGAGGTAGCGGAACTGCGACGGCGACGCGTCGTCGTACACGAACACCACCGGGGACATCCCCGGCGGCACGTCGCTGAAGTCCTTGTCGAGCATCTGCGCGATCGTGATCGGGCGATAGCCGAGCTTGTACGCGGTGTCGAGGTCCGCCCTGTAGCTCGCCGCGGTCCGCGAGTACAGCGCGTTCTTGTCGCCGCCGATCACGTGATACTCCAGCACCGGGATGCGCCCGGTCAGGTTCTGGTCGAGCGTCCCGCGCTCATTGCCGGTGTAGCCGGCAGGCGTCGCGCTGTCGGTGGTGGTGGCGGCCGCGGAGCGCGCGACGCTGCCCCCCGCAGAATCAGTAGTGGTGGCGGTCTTTTGCTCTGCGCCGGTGGAGCAGGCGGCGACGAAGGCGAGAAGTCCTACGATGCGGCGATCCATTTGTCCCCTTTGGGGTCACACTGAGGGTGGTTGGAGCGGTACTGGCAGCAGCAAGGATAATCGAGCCCTCCTGCCGTCGGTGGTGTCCCCGCGCACAGCCTCGACACGCCACGGCCGGAAACCTGCTTCGATACCCCACGTACCACTCTTTGTACCTACTCAGTCTTCGTGCCACGCCCATTTCTCCGACTCTCTGACCGGTTCGCCCTGCTTCGGCAGCGCCTCCGCGCCACTGACGAGCCCGCCCGCGTCTGGATGAAGCGCCGCTGGCGCTCGCTCACCGTGCTCGCCGTGCTCTGCGTCGGCATCGGCGCATTCGACGCCTGGCTGGGCACCTGCGGGTTCGCCGGCTGCCCGTCGCGCAGCGAGATCCGCGCGTTCCGCCCCGGCGAGGGGGGACGGATCCTCGATCGCAACGACCGCTACATGGGACGCATCGCCATCGTGCGGCGCGTCAACGTCCCGCTCTCCGACATCCCGCTGCCCGTGCGCCAGGCGTTCCTCGCCACCGAGGACCGCCGGTTCTACGAGCACAATGGCCTCGACTGGCGCGGCTTCTTCCGCGCGGCGGCGAGCAACATCCGCCACCTCGGCGTGCGCGAGGGGTTCAGCACGATCACCATGCAGGTGGCGCGCAACTCCTTCCTCGTGAACCAGCGCGCCGGCCGCACCCTGCGCCGCAAGTTCATCGAGCTGCGCCTCACGCGCCTCATCGAGGGGGAGCTCACCAAGGACCAGATCCTCGAGCTCTACCTCAACCTCATCTACCTCGGCAATGGCATGAACGGCGTCGAGGCGGCGAGCCGCGACCTGTTCGGCAAGCACGTGAGCGAGCTGTCGGTGAGCGAGGGCGCAATGCTCGCCGCGCTCCCCAAGGGGCCGAGCGCGTACACGCCACGCGACCACTATGAGCGGGGGCTGCGCCGCCGCAACCTCGTGCTCTCGCTCATGGGCGAGGAGGGCTACCTCACCTCCGCGCAGGTGCAGCGCGCGCGGGAGACGCCGCTGCGCATCGCCGAGGAGGAATGGCGCCCCGACACCGGCAACGAGCCGCTCGCGCTCGATGCGGTGCGCGCGTTCATCGATTCCATCCTTCCCGATGCGCTGCAGGACGGCGACGTCACGGTCTACACCACGCTCGACCTCGCGGCACAGCGCGCCGCCGATCGCTCCGTGCTCAGGCAGACCACCGTCGTGACGCGCGAGACGCAGTATGCCGGCAACCGCGTGAAGGACGCCGCCCAGGGCGCGCTCGTCGCCCTCGATCCGCACACGGGAGACATTCGCGCCCTCGTGGGCGGACGCCGGAGCAAGCGCGGGTTCAACCGCGCCTTCAACGCGCGCCGCCAGCCGGGGTCGGCGTTCAAGCCGTTCGTGTACGCCGCGGGCCTCCGCGCCGGCATGTCACCCGCCACGCTCGTGGACGACGAGCCGGTGGAAGTGCAGCAGGGACGCAACCGCGTCTGGCGGCCGGCCAACTACGGTGGCGAGTACACCGGCACCATCACCCTCGCGAAGGCGCTCGCCATCTCGTCGAACGCCGCGGCGGTGCGCGTGAGCCAGACGGTGGGGATCCCGAACGTGATCGACGCCGCGCGTCGCAACGGCATCACGAGCCCGCTCCCCAACGTGCCCGCCATGGCCCTTGGCGCGGTGGACGTCACGCCGCTGGAGCTCGTGGCCGCGTATGCGCCATTCGCCAACGGCGGCATGCGCGTCACGCCGCGGCTGGTGCGCCGCATCGAGGCGGCCGACGGCACCGTGCTCTGGAGCCAGGAGATCGCGCCGGCCGACACCGTGATGGACCCGCGCGATGCGTACCAGCTCACCGACATGCTGCGCGGGGTGGTGGACGACGGCACGGCGCGCGTGCTGCGCAACATGGGCGTGGATGGCCCCGTGGCCGGCAAGACCGGCACGACGAACGACGCGGACGACGTCTGGTTCGTGGGCTACACGCCGTCACTCGTCGCCGGCGTGTGGTTCGGCTACGACACGCCACGGCCGATCGCGCCGCATGCGTCGGGCGGACATCTCGCCGCGCCGGCGTGGGCGGAGTTCTACCTGAATGGGTGGCGCGAGCCGGCATCGAGCGCCACCGCGTGGCAGCCGCCGCCGGGCCTGATCGACCGCGTCATCGATCCCGAGACGGGGATGCTGGCCAACGACTGGTGTCCCGACCGCAAGCGCGAGTGGTTCAAGCCCGGCACCGAGCCGACGCAGCTCTGCAACGTGCACTACGAGCCACAGCCCGACTACACCCCGTTCCCGGATGACTTCCCACCGGTTCCCGACCAGGTGAAGAAGGCGACGCAGGGGATCGGGAAGGTGCTCCGCCGCATCTTCCACTTCTGAGTGAGTGGTGGGCAGTTGTAAGTCGGGGGTGCGCACGGCGCAGCT
>DASURL010000161.1:0-34395 GCA_036280075.1 Gemmatimonadaceae bacterium
CCGAATCCTTCCAGCACCTGCTGACGCAGGTTGTACCGCCCACGATCGGCCCGCATCGTGCCGTTCTTCACGCCCGATTCGGTGTTGAAGGTCGTGCGCGGGCTCTTGAGGATGTAGCGCGTGTTGTCGTCGAAGATGTAGGCCGAGTCGGCGAACAGCTCGCCGCGCTGGATGCCGTTGCTGGTGAGCACGTAGTGCACGTTCTGCATCACCTGTTCGGCGCTGTCGGCCAGCGAGGCGCCGGTCTTCACGGGCGGCTTGCTCCCCGGCCTGGAGCAGGCCGCGAATGCAAGCACGCTCACCGCGATCACCACGAGCAGGCGGCGCGTCACGCCACCCTCGCGCGAAGCAGGTCGTGCAGGTGCACCACGCCCACGAGACGATCGCCGTCGGTGAGCACCGGCATGGCCATGATGCCGTTCAGCTCCATGCGATAGGTCACGGCGCTCGCCAGCTCCCCCGCCCGCGCGCTGCGCGGCTGGCGCGTCATGATGCGCTCCACGGGCTGGGCGAGCACGTCGCCCTCCCGTTCCATGTAGCGAGTGAGGTCTCCCGCGGTCAGCACGCCCAGCACGGTCTCTCCAGCGTCGGTCACGATGACGATGCCTCGCTGCTCGGCCAGCACGACGACAGCCTGACGGAGTGTCGCGTCGGGGCGAAGCACCGGGAGTGGATTCGTCAGCATCACCTCGTCCACCCGGGTGAGCAGCCGCCGCCCCAGCGCGCCGCCCGGGTGTAGACGAGCGAAGTCCTCACGGCGAAAGCCCTTCTGCTCCAGCAGCGCGACCGCGAGCGCATCGCCGACCGCCAGCGCCGCCGTGGTGCTCGTGGTCGGCGCGAGGTCGTGCGGACAGGCTTCCTCCTTCACCCAGGCGTCCAGCGCCACATCGCTCAGCCGCGCGAGGGAGGATTCCGCCCGCCCGGTGATGGCGATCGTTCGTACCCCGAGCCCCTGCAGGTGTTCGAGGAGCGCGAGCAGCTCATCCGATTCGCCGGACTTGGACAGCAGGATGGCCACGTCGTCCGGACCGACCAGCCCGAGATCGCCATGCGCGCTCTCGACCGGGTGCAGGAAGTACGCGGGGGTGCCGGTCGAGGTGAGCGTCGCGGCGATCTTGCGCCCGATGAGTCCCGACTTCCCGACACCGGCCACGATCACGCGCCCCTTCGACCCGGAGATCAGCGTCACGGCGCGGGCGAACGACTGGTCCAGCCGCTCCTCGACGGCGACGAGCGCTTCACGCTCGAGCCGGATGACCCGGCGGCCGCGCTCGATGATCTCCTCGGGCGTCACGCGGGCGTCTCCGCGGCGACGACGGAGCGTTCCGCGACGTACTGCCCGGTGACCGCCTCCCATTCGCCACGCGCCTTGAGCAGGCGCTCGGCGAACTCACGGATGGCGCCGTGCCCTCCACGCCGCTCGAGGTGGAGCCGGCAGGCGGCCTTCACCTCGGGAACCGCATTGCCGACGGCCACCGGCAGCCCGACGCGGCGCAGCACGGCCATGTCGGGAAAGTCGTCACCGATGAACGCCGCTTCGGAGAGGTCGATGCCGTGTCGGTCGAGCATGGCGAGGAAGCTCGGGAGCTTCTGCGCCTGCGCGTCCTGCGCGACATCCTCGATCCCGAGCTCCGCGGCTCGAAGACGGACGCTGTCGGAGACGCGCCCCGTGATGATGGCCACGCGGATCCCCACGCGCCTCATCAGGTAGATGCCGAGTCCGTCCTGGATCTCGTAGCGCTTGAACTCCATCGGGCGGCCGTCCACCGCGCCGAGGTAGATGCCGCCGTCGGTGAGCACGCCGTCCACGTCGAGCCCGACGAGGCGGATGGAGCGGGCGATCGCCGCGTCCATCATGCGCGCACCCGCTGCCACACGTCCACCGCGCGCAGCACGAGGTCGTCGAGCTGGTCGAGCGGCATCATGTTCGGCCCGTCGCTCGGCGCATGCGCCGGGTCGGGATGCGTCTCCATGAACAACCCATCCACGCCGACGGCGCACGCGGCGAGCGTCAGCGAGGGGATGAACTCGCGGGCGCCACCGCTGGCGCCGCCCTCGCCCCGCCCTGGCTGCTGCACGCTGTGGGTGGCATCGAAGATCACGGGGGCGTTGCACGCCGCGCGCATGCGCGAGAACGCCCGGTAGTCGACGACCAGGTCACCATACCCGAAGAAGGTGCCGCGCTCGGTGGCGGCCACCTGCGCCTCGCCGGGCTGCCCCGCCTCCCGATATCCAGCGCGCACCTTCTCCACCGCGCCGCGCATCCCTTCGGGGTGCATCCACTGTCCCTTCTTGACGTTCACCGGCGTTCCCGTGGCGCCGGCCGCCATGAGCAGGTCGGTCTGGCGGCAGAGGAACGCCGGGATCTGCAGCACGTCCACGACGTCGCCGGCCGGTGCGCACTGCTCGGGCAGGTGCACGTCGGTGAGCACCGGCAGGCCGCTCGCCTTCCGCACGCGCTCCAGTGCAGCGAGACCCTTCTCCAGGCCGGGCCCGCGCGTGGCACCGGGATTGGAACGGTTCGCCTTGTCGAAGCTCGCCTTGTAGATGATGCCGCCCGGCACCTTCTCGGCGAGGCGCGCGAGATGCTCGGCGATGCGCAGGTTCAGCGCGTCGTCCTCGAGCTGGCAGGGGCCGGCAATGAGGAAGAGCGCGTCGCGACGGAACAGTGCGGACATCAGGCGCGCACCGGGGCCGCGTGCGACGCGGTGGACGGCTCGGAGTGCCGACGACGGCGCGCGGCGAGGGCGGCGGCGACGAAGCCGGCGAACAGCGGATGCGGGCGCGTGGGGCGCGACTGCAGCTCGGGGTGGAACTGGCAGCCGATGAACCAGGGATGATCGGGCAGCTCCACGATCTCCACCAGCTGCCCGTCGGGCGACAGCCCGCTCAGCCGGAGGCCGTGCTGGACGAAGGTGTCGCGGTAGGCATTGGACACCTCGTAGCGGTGCCGGTGACGCTCGCTCACTTCCGGCACGCCGTAGACGTCGGCGGCGCGACTGCCACGAGTGAGCCGGCAGGGGTACGCCCCGAGGCGCATGGTGCCGCCCATGTCCGTCACGTGCTGCTGGGACTCCATGAGCGAGATGACGGGATCGGCGCACTCGGGGGCGAACTCGGACGAGTGGCTGTCGTCGAGCCCGCACACGTTGCGCGCGAACTCGATGATCGCCGTCTGCATGCCGAGGCAGATGCCGAAGAAGGGCGTGCCGGACTCGCGTGCCTCACGAATGGCCTCGACCATCCCTTCCACGCCACGAACGCCGAAGCCGCCGGGCACGAGCACGCCGTCGTAGCGAGCCACGATCTCGCGCGCCGCCTCGGCATCGGTGAAGCTGTCGCTCGATACCCAGCTGATGTCCACGCCTACGTCGTTGGCGATGCCGCCGTGGATGAGCGCCTCCTGGACGCTCTTGTAGCTGTCCACGAAGTCGGTGTACTTCCCGACGACGGCGATGCGCACGCGCTCGCGGGGCTCGATGACGCGCTGCACCATCTCGCGCCACGGCGCGAGCTCGGGCGCGGGGCGCTCGAGGCCGAGCTTCTGGAGCACCTTGTCGTCCAGGCCCTGCTCGCGAAAGGCGAGCGGGATGGCGTAGATCGTCCGCACGTCCGGGCTCTCGATGACGGCGCCGAATTCCACGTTGCAGAAGAGCGCGATCTTGCGCTTGATCTCGTCGGAGACGGGCCGCTCGGTCCGCACGATGAGCACGTCGGGCTGGATCCCGATCTCCATCAGCTCGCGCACGGAGTGCTGCGTGGGCTTGGTCTTCAGCTCGCCGGCGGCGGCGATGTAGGGGATGAGCGTGAGGTGGATGAAGATGGCGTTCTCGCGACCGACGTCATGCCGGAACTGGCGGATCGCCTCGAGGAACGGGAGCGACTCGATGTCGCCGACGGTGCCGCCGATCTCGACGATCACCACGTCATTCTCGGGGGCGAGGCGGCGGACGCAGCTCTTGATCTCGTCGGTGATGTGCGGGATCACCTGCACCGTGGAGCCGAGATACTCGCCGCGCCGTTCCTTGGTGATGACGTTGAGGTAGATGCGCCCCGTCGTGACGTTGTTCGCCTGCGAGAGCGAGCGATCGATGAAGCGCTCGTAGTGCCCGAGGTCGAGATCGGTCTCCGCGCCGTCATCGGTGACGAAGACTTCCCCGTGCTGGAAGGGCGACATCGTGCCCGGATCCACGTTCAGGTAGGGATCGAACTTCATCATCGTCACGCGCAGCCCGCGCTCGACGAGGAGCCGCCCGAGCGAGGCGGCGGCGATCCCCTTGCCGAGCGACGACACCACGCCGCCGGTGACGAAGATGAACTTGGTCGGGTGCTGTCGCGTGCTCGTCGGCATCAACTCTCGCTCGGATTGAAGGTCATCCATTCATCGTTCGCACGCTCGAGGTCCGCTTCGGTATCGATGCCGGCGCGCAGCGGACCATCGAACGTCGCCACTCCGATCCGGACCCCGGCCGCCAGGGGACGAAGCTGCTCCAGGCGCTCGACGCGCTCGAGCGGATGTGGAGGGAGCGCGACCCAGCGCGCGAGGGCGTCGGGCGTGTAGGCGTAGACTCCCACGTGGAGCAGCGCTCGCGCCTCCCGGTCGGGGGCATCCGACCGGTCGCGCAGATACGGAATGGGTGCGCGGGAAAAATACATCGCCGCCCCATCGTCGGCAGTGACCACCTTCACGGCGTTGGGATCGTCGAGCACGTCGGGCGCAGCGTGACAGGCGGCCGTCCCGACCGGGAAGCCGTGACCGGTGACCTGGGCGAGCGCACCGCGCACTGCGGCGCCGGACACGAAGGGCTCGTCGCCCTGCACGTTGAGGATGGCGTCGAACTCGCCGAGGCCGGCGGTGCGAACGACCTCCGCCACGCGATCGGTGCCCGAAGGATGGCTGGCGGCGGTCGGGATCGCCTCGCCGCCGGCCTCCTCGATGCAGCGCATGACCTCGTCGCTGTCGGTGGCGACGACCACGACGTCGGCGACGCGGAGGGCGCGGACGCGCTCCATGACGCGGACGATGATGGGGACGCCGGCGAGGAGCCGGAGCGGCTTGCGCGGGAGGCGGGTGGCGCCGAGGCGCGCGGGGATGACGGCGAGCGTCCTCACGCGCGGGAGGGGGTTCCGGAGGCCGGAGATGCGCACGCGGGGCGTGCGCCGGACGCAACTTTCACGCCAGCCAAGATACGACTCGCGCCAAGGTTACGCAATCGAGCAGTTCCCTACATCGAGGAGAGCGAGATGCCCAGGCTCACCTTGGTGCGCTTCCGACCGGCGACCGCCGTGTTCACGTCCAGGTGCAGCGCGCTCATCCCGATGCCGATGCCGACCTCGTGCTGCAGGTCTGGGAGGCTGCCGACGCCAGCGCCGCCAAAGGCGTCGCGGAGGGAGAGCACCGGCGCGCCGATCACCGGTAGCTGGATGGCCTCGATCGGGATGAGGTATCGGTTCTCCACGAAGAGCAGCCTGTCTCCCCCTTGCTCGAGCAGGTCGAGCGTCGCCAGGGTTCCGCTCCCCCCGAGGTACGCGTAGCGGGACAGCGGCACGTTCGACCCGGTGCCGGCCACCGCATGCACCTTCACGCGCAGCGACTGCGTGCCGAAGGTGGGAAACTGGATGGAGCTGTGCAGGGTGAGCTGCAGGAAGTTCGAGGTCCCTGCAGGGGCATCGAACGCCTGCTCCGCCCGGAGAGAGCCATGGCCGGTGAGGTCGTTCGCGTAGAGCTCGAAGTCCACGCCTGCCAGCGCCGACCGCAGATCCCCACGCTCGACGAGCGGGTTCGGGCGGCGCATGCGGAGCGAGTCGTCGCGCTCGAACATGCTCCACACGTCGCCGGTGGCGGAGATGGGGCTCACCCGCTCCACCCGCGCGCCCAGGTACGGCTCGACCAGGTAGCTCGGACGATCCAGCGTGGCGATGAGCCGCGCCGTGCCGCCGACGGAGCGGAAATAGTTGCGCGTGTCCAGCCCGACGAAGAGCGACGTCGCCGAATTGACGAAGTCGGAATAGATCCAGTCGTCGTTCGTGCGCGTGGCGCGGCCGCCCTCGGCCTCCAGGCGCAGGCGCGCCGAGGGCCGGATGGCCAGCGTCGCACCGGGATCCACGGTGCCCAGGCGGCTGCGATACGTCGCCGTGGGCGTCAGGCTCACGAGGCCACCGGGAGAGGCAAGGGTGATCCCCACCGGGAGCGAGAGACCATCCACGCGATCGTAGCTGGGGATGAGGAAGCCCTGGAGTCCGGCGAGTGCGACGACAGGGGAGACGTCCGGCGCACGCAGGTCACGATGACGCAGCGCGAAGCCGGCGTCCTCGCGCGTGATGTCGTACGTCTCGTCGCGCAGGCTGAGCGTGCCTCCGGCGACAGTGCCGAGCGTAGTCGTGGCCACCGTCCCGCCCACGGCCACCGCGCGCCCGCGCACGTCCACGCCCGGTCGCAGGAAGAGGTCGGCGCCGACGACTACCACGTCGCCGTTCACGCGACCGGCGAGGTACGTCGGCCGGCCGAGCACGAGCAGGTTGGTGGCGATGGCGCTGTCCCGGGAGAGGACGAGCCGCTCATGGCCGGCGCGCACGGTGTGCGGCGTGGCCAGCACGTGCTCGATGATCTCGGAGGCCGGCGCGGGGCCGGCCTCGCGAAGGACGACTTCCTGCGCGCCGAGCGTGAATGGAGTGGCGAACGCGAACAGGGCGAGGCGCAACTGGCGCCCGCTCATGCGCCCACTCGCTGGAGGAAGTTCTTCAGGATCCGCTTGCCGTGCGGCGTGAGCACCGACTCGGGGTGGAACTGCACCCCCCACACGGGATGCTCGCGGTGGCGAAGGGCGTGGATCTCGTCGGGATCGTCCTCGGCCGTCGCCGAGACGCGCAGCGCCGGCGGCAGCGACTCGCGCTCGACGATCAGGGAATGGTAGCGCCCGACCTCGAGCGGATTGGGAACGCCGGCGAAGAGGTCACTCCCGTCATGCGTCACGCGCGACGCCTTGCCGTGCACGGCGCGCGACGCGCGCACCACCCGGCCGCCGTACGCCTCGCCGATCGCCTGGTGGCCGAGGCAGACGCCGAGGGTGGGAATGCGGTGTCCCCACGCGCGGATGACGTCGACGGTCACGCCCGCCTGTGCAGGGGCGCATGGTCCGGGCGACAGGACGATGCCGGCGGGCGCCATCGTCCCCACCTCCTCCACCGTCACCGCGTCATTGCGCCGGACCTCGACCTCCGCGCCAAGCTCGCCCAGGTACTGGACCAGGTTGTACGTGAACGAGTCGTAGTTGTCGATGACGAGCAGCATGGGCGGTCAGTGGAAGAAGCAGCGCGGCGGGTCAGCCCCGTGGATGATAACTGCGGTGCACCTGCCGCAGATATTCCCGGTCCACGTGAGTGTAGATCTGGGTGGTGGCGATGTCCACGTGGCCGAGCATCTCCTGCACCGCGCGGAGGTCGGCGCCCCCTTCCAGCAGGTGCGTGGCGAACGAGTGTCGCAGCGTGTGCGGCGTGACGTGCCGCGTGATGCCGGCCCGTTCCACGTGCCCGCGCAGGATCTTCCACGCGCCCATGCGGGTGAGCGGCCGGCCACGCGCGTTGAGGAAGAGGATGCCCTTCCCCTCCCCCTTCTCCAGCCGCGGCCGGAGCTCACGCAGGTAGATGGCGGCGGCGCCGATGGCGGAGCGACCGATGGGCACGAGGCGCTCCTTGCTCCCCTTGCCGAACACGCGCACCAGCCCGTCCTCGAGCAGCAGGTCGCGCACGCCGAGCGTGATCCACTCCGACACCCGCAGACCGGCGCCATATGCCAGCTCGAGGAGCGCACGATCACGAAAGACGAGCGGATCGTCGAGGGTGGGCGAGGCGAGCAGCGTCTGCACCTCCTCCACCGTCAGCACCTCGGGGAGGGTGCGCCATCGCTTCGGCGTTTCCAGCCGCTCGCTCGGGTCGCGCACGACGACCCCGTCGCCGGTGAGGAAGCGGAAGTAGGTGCGGACTGCCGACACGTTGCGCCGGATGGACGACGGCGACAGCCCCAGGTCCTTCAGGTGGTAGACGTACTCACGGAGCATCCGGGCCGTGACGTCGGGCGGTGCGGAGGCGCCGCGGGTGATGGCATACTGGACGAACCGCTCCAGGTCGCGCCGGTAGGCGTCCTGCGTGAGCCTGGCGAGGCCCTGCTCGAGGGCGATGTAGTCGGCGAAGCGCGGAAGCAGGAAGGCACGCGGCAGGGCGTTCTCGCTGCTCATGCGGCCCTCCGCGTGCGTCGGCGCACGAGCCAGACGGCGATGCCGAGCGCGACGATCACCGCGCCGGCGATGGCCGACACCCGGCTGGAATGCGCGATCCGGCGCGTGAGCGCATCCCAGTCGCTGCCGGCGCGGTACGCGATGTAGCTGATGAAGCCGTACCAGATGCCGGACGCGAACGCCATCGCGGCGATGGCGGAGAGCGGCGGCACTTTCAGCGCGCCGGCGAAGGGGGGGACGAGTGCGCGAATGCCGGGGATGAACCGGCTGGCGACCAGCGCGGGAATGCCGTAACGCGCATAGAGCGCCTGGAGGCGCTCCTCGCCGCGCGCATTGGAGAGCGCCGGAAAGCGCCGGTGGATCCAGCCGGCACCGTGCCGGCGGCCGACGAGGTACATGCCCACCGCACCGGCCACGTTGCCGGCCCAGGTGCCGAGAAAGGCGAGCAGCGCGCTGCCGTGGCCGCGGGCGGCGAGCCAGGTGCCGAGGGCGACGACGGTATCGGTCGGAAGCGGGGGGAAGACGTTCTCGAGCGCGGCGAGGACGGTGAGTGCCGGATACAGCACGACGACCGGCAGCCCGGCGAACCAGCTCAGGATGGACTGCACGAGCTCAGGCCCGGACGATGGTCGCCGTGGCGATGCAGGCGACCCCTTCGCCGCGTCCCACGAACCCCATCAGCTCGTTCGTCTTTCCCTTGATGCTCACGTCGGCCGCGACGATGCCGGTGGCGGACGCCACGCGGGCGCGCATGTGGTCGCGATACGGCGCGAGCTTCGGCGACTCCGCGACCACCACCACGTCCAGCTGGCCGACCCGCCAGCCCGCGCGGCGCACCCGCTCGACGGCGAGCCCCAGCATCTCGATGGAGTCGCGGCCGGCGTTGTCGGAGTCGGTGTCGGAGAACATCGCCCCGATGTCCCCCATCGCCGCGGCGCCGAGGATGGCGTCGGTCACCGCGTGACAGATCGCGTCGCCGTCGGAGTGGCCGTGCAGGTGCACGTCCGACTCGATCCGCACGCCGCCGAGCACGAGGGGCCCGCCGGGTGCGAACCGGTGTGAATCGTACCCGACGCCGACGCGGAGAGAGAGCGAGTCACTCATCGAGGAGCGCCACGCCGGCGCGTGGCGAAGCGCACGCCGTCAGCCTTCGTACTTGCGGACGACGAGCGAGACGTTGTGGCCCCCGAAACCGGCGCTGTTGCTGAGCGCCGCACGGATCTCCCGTTCCCGCGCCTGGTTCGGCGTGAAATCGAGCGAGCCGCATTCGGGGTCGGGCGTGCAGTAGTTGATCGTGGGCGGCGAGACCTGGTCGCGAATGGCGAGGGTGCAGGCGATGAACTCCACCGACCCCGCCGCGCCCAGCATGTGCCCCGTCATGGACTTCGTGGAGGAGACGCTGACGCGTGCTGCCGCATCGCCGAGCACGGCGGCAATGGCCTTCGCCTCGTTCGAGTCGTTCAGCGGCGTGGACGTGCCGTGCGCGTTCACGTAGTCGATGTCGGCCGGCGTGAGCCCGGCGTCCTGGATGGCGCCGCGCATCGCGCGCTGCAGCCCTTCATGCTCCGGCAGCTGCCCGGTGAGATGATAGGCGTCTCCCGTGGCCCGATAGCCGACGACCTCGCCATAGATGCGCGCGCCCCGCTTCAGCGCGTGCTCCAGCTCCTCGAGGATCACGACGCCGGAGCCTTCGCCCATCACGAAGCCGTCGCGCGTGGCGTCGAAGGGACGCGACGCGGTCTCGGGGCTGTCGTTGCGACGCGACAGCGCCGTCATGTTGGCGAAGCCTCCGATCGCCATCGGCGTCACCGTCGCCTCGGCGCCACCGGTGATGATGATGTCGGCGTCGCCGTACTGGATGGTGCGGAACGCCTCGCCGATGGCGTGCGCGCTCGTGGCGCACGCCGACACGGTGGCGAAGTTGGGCCCGCGCGCGTTGAAGCGCATGGACACCACGCCGGCCGCGATGTCGGCGATGAACATCGGGATGAAGAAGGGGCTGATCTTGCTCGCCCCGCGCTCGCGGTAGATGTCGTGCTGCTCCTCGAAGCTCTTCAGGCCGCCGATGCCGCTGCCGAGGATGACGCCGGTGCGATCCACGTCATACCCGCCATCGGCGAGCCCCGCGTCCCGCATCGCCTCCACCGACGCCGCGACGGCGTACTGCGTGTAGAGATCCGCGCGCTTGGCTTCCTTGCGGTCCATCGTGAGGAGGGGATCGAACCCCTTCACCTCACAGGCGAACTGCACGGGAAAGGTGGAGGCGTCGAACTTGGTGATGGGCGCCGCACCGGAACGCCCGTCCCGCATGGCGCGCCAAGTCGTCGCCACATCGTTGCCGATGGGCGTCACGGCCCCGAGGCCGGTGACGACGACCCGACGACGCATTACGCCCCGACCTTGGTGTTCAGGTACGCCACCGCATCGCCGACGGTGCGGAGCTTCTCCGCGTCCTCGTCGGGGATGTCGATGTTGAACTCCTTCTCGAACTCCATCACCAGCTCGACGATGTCGAGGCTGTCGGCGCCGAGATCCTCGATGAAGCTCGCTTCGTCCGTCATCTTGTCACGCTCGACGCCGAGCTCCTTCTCGATGATATCGCGTACCTTCTGGGCGTTGTCAGCCATTGGTCGGGCTCCTGTGGGTTTTGTTCGCGGGAAAGTTAGCGAATTCTGCTAGGGAAAGTCATGCCGTCCGGACGGGATTTCGCCCGTTACATCACCATGCCGCCGTCCACCACGATCGTCTGGCCGGTGATGTAGGCCGCCTGGTCGGAGGCAAGGAAGGTGACGACGCCGGCGATGTCCTGCGGCGTGCCGAGTCGCTCGAGCGGGATCTGCCCCGCCAGGCCGGCGCGCGCCTCGGGGGTCATGGCCGCCGTCATGTCGGTCTCGATGAAGCCCGGCGCCACCGCGTTCACCAGCACGTTCCGCGAGCCGAGCTCCTTGGCCACCGACTTCGTGAGGCCGATGAGGCCAGCCTTGCTGGCGGCGTAGTTGGCCTGCCCCTTGTTGCCGGTGATGCCGACGACGCTGGCGATGTTGATGATCCGCCCCCAGCGCCGCTTGATCATGCCGCGCGCCACCGTGCGGATGGCGACGAACGCGCCGCGAAGGTTGGCGTCGAGCACCGCGTCCCAGTCGTCGTCCTTGAGGCGGAAGAGAATGTTGTCCCGCGTCAGGCCAGCGTTGTTCACGAGGATGTCCACCTGCCCGAACTCCTTCTCCACCGCCTCGATGAGGGCAACGACGGACGCGGGGTCGCTCACGTCGGCGGCGAAGCCGCGCGCAGTGTTGCCGATGGCGGCGGCGGCCTCGGCCGCTCGCGCCTGGTCGCGGCCGACGACGGCCACGCGCGCTCCCGCGCCCGCGAGCGACGACGCGATCGCGCGGCCGATGCCCCGCGTGCTGCCGGTGACGATGGCGTTCTTCCCGACGAGGTCGATCTTCATGCGGCGATCGTGGTGAGGAGTGCGTCCACTTCGGCGGCGGTGCCGCAGGTGACCACCTTGAGCGACGGCGCGATCTTGCGGGCGAGTCCCTTGAGCACCGCACCCGGGCCCATCTCCACGTAGAGCGCGTCCGGATGCAGCGCGGCGAGATTCTCCATCTCGCGCTGCCACTGCACCGGCGCGGTGAGCTGCTGCACGAGCAGGCGACGCGCAAGCGCCGCATCCTCAACCGGTTGCGCATTCACGTTCCCGTAGACCGGAAACCGCGGGTCGGCGAAGGGCGCCACGTCGAGCGCCTGCTGCAACCCGTCGGCGGCGTCGGCCATGAGGGGCGAGTGGAAGGCGCCGCTCACGTTGAGCCGGATGGCCTTCGCGCCAGCGTCCTTTGCGAGCTCCATCGCCTTCTCCACCCCGGCCACTTCGCCGCTGATGACGATCTGCCCGGGACAGTTGTAGTTGGCGGGTACGGCGAGCCCGGCCACGCTCGTCGCGCGGTCGCAGATCTCCTCGATCGGCAGCTGCAGCGAGCCGAGGATGGCGGCCATCGCCCCGGGCCGACGCTCGCCGGCGTCGAACATCAGCTCGCCGCGACGCCGCACCAGGCGTACCGCCTGATCGAGGCTCACGGCATCGGCCGAGTGATAGGCCGTGAACTCGCCGAGCGAGTGGCCGGCGGCGGCGACGACCTTGTCGCCGAGCGCCTCTCGCACGACCGCCCACACGGCGGCGCCGTGCGTGAGCAGTGCGGGCTGCGCGTTCAGCGTGCGCGTCAGCTCGTCGGCCGGCCCCTCGAAGCAGAGCCGGGAGAGGGGCGCGCCGATGGCGGCGTCGGCGGCGTCGAAGACGGCGCGCGCGGCGGGAAAGCGCTCGGCGAGATCCTTGCCCATGCCGGGCGCCTGTGACCCCTGTCCGGGGAACAGCAGTACGACGTTCGGCATGGCGACTAGAAGCGGACGACCATCGAGCCCCACGTGAAGCCGGCACCGAAGCCGACCAGCAGGGCGGTCGTGCCCTCCTTCACGCGACCCGAGTCGATCGCCTCGTCGAGCGCGATCGGGATGGAGGCGGAGGAGGTGTTGCCATAGCGGTCCACGTTGACGAACACCTTCGACATCGGGACGTTGGCGTGCTTCGCCGTCGCCTCGATGATGCGCATGTTCGCCTGGTGCGGGATGAGGACGTCGATGTCCTGGCCGGTGAGCTTTGCGGCGTCGAGCGCGCGATCGCAGGCTTCGCTCATCGAGCGCACCGCATGCTTGAACGTCTCGCGGCCAGCCATCCTCACGAAGGTGGAGCGGTCGGCGAGGGTTTCCTGACTGAACGGGACCTTGGCGCCGCCGGCGGGGCGCCACAGCAGCTCGGCGAGGGTGCCGTCGCTGCGGATGTAGGTGCTGAGGATCCCCTTGTTGTGCGTCTTGGCGCGCTTCACCACCGCGGCGCCGGCCCCGTCGCCGAAGAGCACGCAGGTGCTGCGATCCTGCCAGTCCACGATGGCGCTCATCTTCTCGGAGCCGACGACGAGCGCGGTCTCGATCGTGCCGGCGGCGATCAGCCCCTCGGCCACCGTCATGCCGTAGACCCAGCCCGTGCAGGCGGCAGAGATGTCGAACGCGGCGGCACGCGTGGCGCCGAGCTCCGCCTGGAGGTCGACGGCGGTGGCGGGGAGCAGGCGATCGGGAGTCGCGGTGCTGAGCACGATGGCATCGATCTCGCCCGGCTGCACGCCTGCCTTGTGCATGGCGCGGTGCGCCGCCTCGGCGGCCATGGTCATCGTGGTGTCGGTGGCCGTGCCGATGTGCCGCTCGACGATGCCGGTGCGCTCGACGATCCAGTCGTGGTTCGTCTCGAGTCCGAGCGCCGCGAAGTCATGATTGGTCATGACCTTGTCCGGGATGCCGCGGCCCATGCCTGCGATGTAGGCGACCGGTCTCTTCACGCCGCGCTCTCCGTGGCCATGCCCAGGCGCTGGCCAATCTGTTCGTTCATGCCGCTGGTCACCGCCTGGAGGGCAACCTTGATCGCGTTCTTGACGGCGCGCGGCGACGACTTGCCGTGCGCGATGATGCTCACCCCCTTCACGCCGAGGAGGGGTGCGCCGCCGTGCTCGGAATAGTCGAGATGCTTGAGGCCGGCCGTGAGCTGCTCGCCATCGACGCCCGCCTTGCGCAGGGTATCGATCATGAGCGGGGCCACTCCCTCGTAGAACTTGAGGATGACGTTGCCGACGAAGCCGTCGCAGACGACGACGTCCACCGGCTGGTGCTCGGTGCCGCCGGCGGGGAGGTCGCGTCCCTCCACGTTGCCGATGAAGTTGAGGCCGGCCTGGCGCAGCATCTGGTGCGCTTCCTTGGTGACGGCATTTCCCTTCTCCGGCTCCTCGCCGATGCTGAGCAGGCCGACGGTCGGGTTCTCCCGCCGGAGCACGCACTCGGCGTAGGTCGCCCCGAGCCGCGCGAACTGCACGAGCTCCTCGGCCGAGCAGTCGACGTTGGCGCCCGAGTCGAGCACGGCGACCGGTCGGCGTGCGGAGGGAAAGAGCGTGACGATGGCGGGGCGCTTGAGGCCGGCGTGCAGGCGGAGCACCATGAGGGACGCCGCCATCTGCGCGCCGGTGTTGCCGGCGGAGACGAAGGCGTCCGACTGGCCGTCGGTCTGGAGCTTGAGACCGAGGACCATGGAGCTGTTGGGCTTGCCACGCACCGCGGCGCCGGGCTTCTCCGACATCTCGATGACCTCGGGGGCCTCGATGATGGAGAGGCGATCGCGGTGGGCATCGGCCGCACCGAACTCACCGCTGTCGAGGAGCGCACGGAGCTGTGCTTCGACGACGGCGGTGCGACCGACGAGTTGAATGCTGTGAGCGGGATCGAGCTCCGCGAGCGCGAGCAGCGCGCCGGCTACGGTCGCCTGGGGAGCGAAGTCACCCCCCATGGCGTCCAACGCGATCCGCGCCAATGTCAGGCTTCCCTGGCCGCGACTCGCTGTTCGCCGGCGTAGTACCCGCACTCGGCGCAGACATGGTGCGGGCGCTTCATCGCCTGGCAGCGGGGGCACTTCTGGATCGCGATCGCCGGGGCGGTCTTGTGGGTGTTGCGGGCGCGCTTCTTCCGCTTGGAGGTTCTGCGCTTCGGGACGGCCATGGGTCTGGTCGGAAAAGGATAGGAGCGGGTGACTCAGGGCTGGCCGTCGCGGAGCTTGTGGAGCGCCGCCCAGCGGGGATCCGCTTCGGTGGTGACGCAGCCACAGTCGCCGAGGTTGAGCTCGGCGCCGCAGGTCGGACAGAGACCCTTGCAGTCATCCCGGCACAACGCGTAGCCAGGAACGTTCAACAGCCACTGCTCCCGGATGGCCGGTCGCAGGTCGAGCTCGGAGGCGCGATCGTCGAGGATGTAGACGTCGGGATCGTCCTCCACTCCCTCAGCCCCCGCCTCGGCGAAGATGAGGTGTGCGTCCTCGGACACGTGGCCCGACGCTTCGCCCAGGCAGCGGCGACACTCGAGCTCGACGTCCCCATCGATGGTGCCGTGCCAGTAATAGCGGCCCGGCCCCGCCGGCGAGAGGCGACCCTTCACGTGGATCGGCTCCGACGGCTTCGAATCCCCCTCCAGCCACACCGGATCGTCCGGCGCCAACGTATCGTCGACGGCGACCGCGTGCTGGGTGAGCGACCGAATGTCAAAGGACAGCATAGCCTGTAAAACTACTTGGGGCGATTGGAGTTATCAAGAGCGGGAGGGGAGCATGCGAGAAGGGGAGAAGGGAACTCGGTTCTCTCTCCCCTTCTCCCATTCCCTCATTCGCTATCCCCAGAGCAGATCGGTCTCCGCGAAGAAGAACCTCGCCTCGCGGGTGGCGTTCTCGTCGGAGTCGCTGGCGTGGATGGCGTTCCGGCCCTTGGACTCTGCGTAGAGCTTTCGCACCGTGCCGGCGGCGGCCTCGGCGGGATCGGTGGCGCCGATGGCGTCGCGCAGGGCCTGGACCGCATTGCCCTTCTCCAGCACGATCGGCATGCACGGGCCCGAGGTCATGAACTGCACGAGCTCGCCGTAGAACGGGCGCTCGCGGTGGATGGCGTAGAACTCACCGGCCTGCTTCTGGGTGAGCTGCATGACGCGCGCGGCCTTGACGCGAAACCCCTTGTCCTCGAGCAGGGCGATGATCTTCCCTGCCTTGCTGGCGCCGAACGCATCCGGCTTGATGATGGTGAGCGTGTAGTTCCCGGCCATGCTGGTTCCTCGTGAATAGGCGGGCATGGGCCCGCTGTGGTTTCGACGTGAATGCTAGTTGCCGATCAACTTGCGGACGATGTCTCCGCGAGTGAGAAAGCCGACCAGCCGGCCGTCGCGCACGACGGGCACCCGGTCGACGTCCTTGTTGCTCATCAGTGACGCCACCTCGGCGATGGGCTGCTCGGGGGCGACGCACAATACCTGCCGCGTCATGGCATCACGGACGGTCTTCGAGGCGACGGCGCTCGGCGAGGCCGCGCGGGCGTCCGGGCCGGTGAACGCCTGCACCTTCAGCAGGTGCCGGATGATCTCGCGCTCGGTCACCATGCCGATGACGCGCCGATCCTCGTCCACGACCGGGAGGGCGCCGAGGCCGGTGCGCGCGAGGGTGCGTGCGGCGTCGGTGAGCGTCGTCTCCGGCGCGACGGTGCGCGGCTGGTCGGACATCACGTCGCGCACGGCGAGCTGCTCGGGGAGCTTCGTCTCCTCGAAGCCCGGGAGGGCGACGAGTGCCGGTGCGTCAGGCGCGGAGAGGATCGCGTCGTAGAACTCGGCGCGGCGCAGCAGGCGCGCGAACGCACCGACCACCTGCAGGTAGCGCACCGCGTGGCGCGGCGGTGCGGCGATGAGGATGACGATGCGCGCACACTGCCGCCCGCCGTTCTCCTCACGGCAGACCGGCTCGGGCGCGGTGCCGAGGGCCAGCACGAGCTGGCCGACGGCGTCCGTGCGATAGTGCAGCAGGAAGGCGCGCTCCCCCATTGCCACCACGTCTTCCGGGCGCGCCTCGGCCGCGCGGCGCCGGAGCTTCGCCGCGTCGAGCACGCCGCGCGCTGACACGAGGCGCTCCAGGAGGACCGTCGCGGCCTCCTGGAGCGTGGTCGCCTGCAACGGCACGACGAGGCGGTCGGGGGTGAGAAAATCCCGGAGCTTCACCGAGCGCGCCGTGCGGGTGCGTGGGTGATCACATCCGGTCCTTGAGGAGCTGCACGAAGTCGATCGGGCGCTTCGCGACGCCCATGCCGGCCTTCTGGAACGCTTCGATCTTCTCCGCGGCCGTACCGGCCGACCCGGAGATGATGGCACCCGCGTGCCCCATCCGGCGGCCTGGAGGCGCCGTCTGGCCAGCGATGAAGCCGACGACCGGCTTCTTCATGTGCGCGCGCACGAACTCGGCGGCTTCCTGCTCGTCGGTACCGCCGATCTCGCCCATCATCGCCACGGCCTTCGTCTTCGGGTCCGCCTCGAAGGCCGCCAGGCAGTCGATGAAGTTCGTGCCGTTGATCGGGTCGCCGCCGATGCCGACGCAGGTGCTCTGCCCCATGCCGGCGCGCGTGAGCTGGTAGACCACCTCGTAGGTGAGCGTGCCGGAGCGGCTGACGACGCCGATGTTGCCGGGCGTGCAGATGCGGCCGGGGATGATGCCGACCTTGCTCTCGCCGGGCGTGATGAGTCCCGGACAGTTCGGGCCGAGGAGGCGTGCCCCCTTCTCCTTCACGAACGGGTAGACGCGCGTCATGTCGAGCACGGGGACGCCTTCGGTGATGCAGACGATGAACCTGATGCCGGCGTCCGCCGCTTCCATCATGGCGTCGGCGGCGTACATCGGCGGCACGTAGATGACGGAGGTGTTGGCGTTCGTCTCCTTCACGGCCTCGTGCACGGTGTTGAACACCGGCACCTTGTCGTCGAACTTCTGGCCGCCTTTTCCGGGGGTCACGCCGCCGACGATCTTCGTGCCGTACTCGATCATCTGCTTCGTGTGGAAGCCGCCGTCGCGCCCGGTGATGCCCTGGACGATCACCGTCGTGGACTTGTCGATGAAGATGCTCACGCGGCCTTCCCTCCCTTCGTCGCGAGGTCGACCGCCTTCTTCACCGCCTCGTCCATGTCGGACGACGCGCTGAAGCCGTTTTCCTGCAGGATCTTCATGGCGATTTCCTCGTTCGTGCCGGTGAGGCGGATGACGATGGGAATCTTCAGCGGGTTGGCCTTCGTGGCCGTCACGATGCCGTTGGCCACGTCATCGGTGCGGGTGATGCCGCCAAAGATGTTGAACAGGATGACCTTCACGCTCGGATCGGCGGTGATGATGCGCAGGGCGTTCACCACCTTCTCCGGGTTCGACGAGCCGCCGATGTCGAGGAAGTTGGCGGGCTCGCCGCCGTAGAACTTCACGAGGTCCATCGTCGCCATCGCCAGGCCCGCGCCGTTCACGACGCAGCCGACGTTGCCATCGAGCTTGATGAAGGTGAGGCTCGAGTTGCGCGCATCCACTTCGCTGGGCGCCTCGGCGCTCTCGTCGCGGAGGGCCGCGAGCTCGGGGTGGCGATCGAGCTCGTTGTCGTCGATCACCATCTTCGCGTCGAGGGCGACGACGTCGCCGGCGGGGGTGACGACGAGCGGATTGATCTCGGCGAGCGACGCGCCGTTCTTCATGAACGCCTGGTAGAGCGCCATCATGATCTTCGACGCGGCGCGCACCTTCTTCACGTCATCGAAGAGGAAGAAGCCGAGCTCGTTCGCCTGGTAGGGCTGGAGGCCGTAGCGCGTGTCGATCGGGAGCTTGAGGATCTTCTCGGGCGTGGTGGCGGCCACTTCCTCGATGTCGATGCCGCCGGCGGGGCTCACCATGAACACCGGCTTCTTCGTGGCGCGGTCGAGGATGATGCCCACGTATGCCTCGCTCGCGATGTCGGCGGCGGCGGTCACGAGGACCTTCTGCACGGTGAGCCCCTTGATCTGCATGCCGAGGATCCGGCTGGCGACCTCTCTGGCTTCCGCAGGCGACTTGGCCAGCTTCACGCCGCCAGCCTTGCCGCGCCCACCCGCATGGACCTGCGCCTTGACGACGACCATGCCGCCCATCTTCTTCGCGATCGCTTCGGCCTGGTCCGGGGTCGTGGCGACCTCGCCGGGCGGGATCGGCACGCCCTCGGCGCGCAGGATCTCCTTGGCCTGGTATTCGTGGATGTTCACGCCTTCTCCGCTGTGATGGTCGTTCCCGCCTCGCCCCGCACCGCTTCGCGGCCGCGAGCGAGCTCGGTGATGATGGCGCGGCCGCCGGTGCGCCGCGCGAAGTCGATTGCCGCGCGGATCTTCGGCGCCATGCTGCCCTCGCCGAACGCTCCCGCGCGATCCATGCTTTCCGCGTCCTCCACCGTGAGGCGAGGGAGCGGGCGCTGCTGCGGCGTACCCCAGTCGGCATACACCGCGTCCACGTCGGTGAGGATCAACAGCAGTGCCGCGTCGAGGTCACGCGCCAGCACGGCCGACGCGAGGTCCTTGTCCACCACGGCATCGACCCCTTCCCAACCCTTCACCGGGTCGTCGTAGATCGGCGCGCCTCCCCCACCGCACGCGATCACGACCGTCCCCGACTCGACGAGCTGCCGGATGGTGCGCAGCTCGTGAATCGCCTGCGGACGGGGACTGCCGACGACGCGCCGGAGGTTTCCCCGTCCATCCTTCTTCACGACATGTCCCTCGCGGCGCAGCTCCCCGGCTCGCTCCTCCGAGAGTGCCTGGCCGATGAACTTCGTCGGATGCGCCAGCGCAGGATCGTTCGCCAGCACTTCCACCTGCGTGATCACGGTCGCGACATCGCGGGCCGACCCGGCGCGGCGGAGCGCATTCTCCAGCGACTGCTGCACCATGTAGCCGATCCAGCCGGCGGTCGCGGCCACGAGCACCCCGAGCGGGAGCGGATTCGCCTCGCGTCGGGCGATCTCGTTTCGCACCAGCTCGTCGCCGACCTGCGGGCCGTTGCCGTGCACGACGCAGACGTTCCAGCCGTCGGCCACGAGATCGACGATGGGGCCGAGGCTCTCGCGCGCGTGGCGGAACTGGTCGTGGATCGTGCTCTTCTCGCCCGCCGGCGCCAGCGCGTTTCCGCCAAGCGCGATCACCGCGGTCCGTGCTCTCGAGGCGGTCATCGTGGTCGCATTGGCAAGCTAGAAGCGCCCCACGCGAGGAGCAAGCTCATGGGGCGGGCCGTCGAAGTGCGGCACCGAGTGCGTCGAAGGCGCGGCCGAACGAGGTCCAGTCCCCACGCTCGAGCGCGGCGCGCATGGCGCGATACAGGCTGTCCGCCCGCACGCGGAACGGCGGCGCCGCGGCGGAGCTCGACTCGGCGTCCGCCTGGCCGCCGAAGACGGCGGCCAGCGTGGGAGCGACGGTGACCGAATCGCCAGCGACGGTGCTGACGTGAACGAGGCGTGGCGTCCCGCCGGGCAGCCACTGGAAGACGGACTGGAAGTACACGGGATGGCCGCCGACCGGCACGACGCGCGCCGGCGCACGCACGACGCCGTTGTCGTGCGCGGTGGTATCGGCGCCGCGCAGCTGATCGATCACCGTGCCCCAGCGTTCGTCGCCGCTGAGGAGGGGGATCCACGCCGTGATTCGCTGCGGCCCGCCTTCGGCCGCGACGAGGCCACGGACGCGATCGCGCGCGTCGAGGAGCGTCCAGCCAGCGGCGAGCTCGCCCGAGGGAAGGACGAAGTGCAGCGGCTCGCGCGAGGCCGCCGAGTCCGCGCCGTCGAGGGTGGCGAAATGCCGCAGCTCCAGGCTGTCCCCGCGGAAGCCGGCCGTGGCGAAGGCGAGCCCCTGCGCATGGGCGCCGTCGGTGATGGGCGGCAGGGCGGCCTGCAGCGGGGCTGGAAGCGAGGCGACCGGCACGAACATGCGCGGAAACCGCGACGCCCAGCTGGAGGCGACCGGATCCGGGCTGGGATCGAGGACGATGCGTACGCGACCGCTCGCGGCGTCGATCAGCGCCGTGGCCGCGTGCTGCAGGTAGCCCCGCTCGTCGCCGAGCAGCACGAAGCGCTCGGACAGCGGGTACGAAGCGGAGGCGGCATACAGCTCGACCACCCAGTACAGCGAATCGTCGGCGACGAGGGGGAGCACGTCGCTTCCCTGGACGAAGAAGGGAACGAGGTGGCGCACGCGGTCGCGCACGTCCCGCCGCTGCACGATCATCGGACGGTCCAGCGGCAGCTCGCCGAACAACAGGCGGTAGTTCTGCAGCGCCCACGCATGCGCCATGCGCGAGCGGGTGGAGACCATCTCGACGCCCGCGACGCGGCCGAGCGAATCGGAGATGACGCTGTACGACGGTGCGGAATCGAAGACCGCCGGCTCGCCGAACAGCGTCTCGTCGAGCCCGCGCCCGCTGCCGGTGAGGCGCACCGGCATCCCCCGCTCATCGGCGGTGGTGGGATCGAAGCGGCCGATGCCCCAGGCGTCACGCCGGTCGGAGATGGCTTCACTGCTTCGCTCGACGAGCAGCGCGGTGAGCGACCCTCCGTTGGCCTGCCAACCGGCACCGCTGCCGACGATCCGCACGCGGCGCTGGCGCTGCGCCGCGGCGGCGAGCGTCTCGCCGTCCCAGATCGCGACGTGGCGCGCGGCGTCGGCCGCGCTGGCAAAGCCGGCGCCCAGGGTGTCCGGGCGCATGCGGTCGACTCCGTACGCGCGTCGCGTGTAGGTATGGCGCGTGGCGATGTACGGGAGCTCCTGCGCCGCGGCGGCGGCGGGATCCACCGAACGACGCGCGAGGAGGGGGGCCACCGACCGCGCAATCACCGAGAGGAGAATCACGGTCGTCACGGCGAGGAAGGCGAGCCGCATCTGACCGCTCCACCCTGCCCAGCAGACGACGATCGCGGCGCAGAACGTCACGACCGAGAGGAGGAGGGTGGACGGCACGAGGACGCGATGATCCACCGCCGTGAAGACGCCGCCGGTGCCTTCCCCCATCGCCACCAGGCGGTACATGTCGAGGCGGTAGCTCCACGCCAGCACGAGGAGCAGCACGCCCCCGAGGATCATGAAGTGGCGCCGGACGTACGCGGAGACGTACAGGTGCCCACGCTCCCACCGCAGGCTCGGCGTGAGCGCGTACAGCAGGACGACGAGCGCCACCACCACCGCCAGCAGGATCACCGTCCACTCGTGCAGCGTGATCTCGAATGGCAGCCAGTACACGAAGAAGCCGACGTCGGCACCGAAGTACGGATCGGTCTCGCCGAACGGCTGGCCGATCTGCGGCAGCAGGGCGCGCGTCCACGCGGACGCCGGGAGGACGAGCGCCACGCCGACGATGCACGACAGCAGGCTGGCGGCCAGCAGCAGGAGGCGGCCGGGAACCTCCTCGCCGATCTCCACGTTCGCGATGCGCCGCGGCAGCACGAGGGAAACGACGGAGCGCCGCACGGCGTAGAGGTTCACGAACGCGAACAGCGACGCGATGGCGAACGAGCCGACCCAGAGGACGGCGGTGGTCGCGACGCGCGCCCGCCAGACCGACGCCGCGCCGAGCGACGCGTACCACAGGTAGTCGGTGTAGAGCCCCGTGCTCCAGCGTCCCAGCACGAGGATGATCGCCGCCGCGGCAAGGACGCCGAACCCGACGCGGCGTGCCGTCACGTCAGACCGTCACGCCTTGCCCGCGCAGCCAGCCCTCGAGCTCGCCGCGGATCTCGCCGAGCCGCTGCTCCGACCGGGCCTCGAAGCGCAGCACGAGGATCGGCTGCGTGTTGGAGGCGCGGATCAGTCCCCAGCCGTCGCCGAACAGGACACGCACGCCATCCACGTCGCTCACGTCGTGCGAGCGGCGGAAGTGATCCACGGCCTTCGCCACGATGTCGAACTTGCGGTCGTCACCGCAGTCGACGCGGATCTCGGGGGTGCTGACGAATTCCGGCACGTCGGCGAGGAGCGCGTGGACGGAGCGGCCCGAGTCGGCGACGATGCGCAGCAGGCGCGCCGCACCGTACAGCGCGTCGTCGTGGCCGTAGAATCCCTCGCCGAAGAACATGTGTCCCGACATCTCCCCGGCGAGCGGCGCCTTCAGCTCCTTCATCTTGTCCTTGATGAGGGAGTGGCCGGTCTTCCACATCACGGGCCTGCCGCCCGCCTTCTCGATCTCGTGCGGGAGCGCCTGGCTGCACTTCACGTCGAAGATGACCGGCTGCCCGCGGCCGGTCCGCTCGAGCACGTCGCGCGCGTACAGGATGAGGATGTGATCGCCCCAGATGATGCGTCCGTCGCCGTCCACGAGGCCGATGCGGTCGGCGTCGCCGTCGAACGCGACCCCGAGCTCGGCGCCGTCGCGCTTCACGGCGGCAATCAGGTCCTGGAGATTCGCCGGAACGGTGGGATCGGGATGGTGGTTGGGGAACGTCCCATCGCTCTCGCAGAACAGCCCGGTGGCCTGCACCCCGATGGCGCGCATCAGCTGTGGCGCGACGAGTGCGCCGGCGCCGTTGCCGCAGTCGTACACGATGCGCAGGGGACGCGAGAGCGTCCCGATCCGCTGCGCGACGTCGGCCACGTAGCGATCGATCACCTGCTCCTCACGAACACCGCCCTCTCCCGTGGGAGCGGCATTCGTCCGGATGAGCGTGAGGAGGTGCTGGATGTCGTGCCCGTGCAGCGACTCGGTGCCGAGGCAGAGCTTGAACCCGTTGTACTCGGGGGGATTGTGCGAGCCGGTGATCTGGATGCCGCCCGCCACGCCCAGGTGGTGCAGGCTCCAGTAGAGCAGCGGGGTGGGAACGACGCCGATGTCCACCACGTTCACGCCCGCGTCGGTGAGCCCCTGCACCAGCGCATCGCGGAGCCCCGTGCCGCTGGGTCGGTTGTCGCGGCCCACGGCCACGTCGCCGGTCACGCCGCGCTCCCGCAGCAGGGCGGCGTAGGCGCCGCCAAGGGCGCGCGCCGCCTCCTCGGTGAGGTCGTCCCCGACGACGCCGCGGATGTCGTACTGCCGGAAGATGCCTGGTGCGATCGTCATCGTGCGGGGTGCGGAGGCGGGCCGCTCGCGCGGCCCGGAGCGGCTAGCGTGCGAGCGCGGTGCGGCCCGGGGCCGGCGTGGCCGAGCTGTCCGTCGGCACGCCGAGGCGGGGTACACCGACCGAGGCGTACCGCACGGTGTAGTCGGGCACGATGCCGATGACCAGGATGGCGACGGCGCACGCCACGACGACGAAGCGCGTCCACGCGCCGGCATGCGCCACGACCGGCGCATCGGTGACTCGCGGACGCATGAACATCACCATCACCACGTACAGGTAGTAGCCCGCCGAGATGACCGTCGTGAGCACGAGGATCACGGCCAGCGTCGTCTGGGGCGTGGGCGCCTGGAGGGCCGCCTTGAGGACGTACCACTTGGCGAGAAAGCCCATGCCGCCGATGACCGGAAATCCCATCAGCGCCATCATGAACACCGTCATCGCCACGGCGAGCCAGGGGCGCACCGTCCACAGCCCGCTGATGTCGTCGGTGGTGACGGGGAGATCACCGCGAGACATCACGACGAGCACGCCGAAGGCGCCGAACGTCGCCAGCGTGTACGCCAGCAGGTAGAAGACCATCGCCGAGGCCCCCTGCGACGTGCCGGCGGCGATGGCGACGAGCAGGTAGCCGGCGTGCGAGATGGACGAATAGGCGAGCAGGCGCTTCAGGTTGCGCTGCTGCAGGCCGATGGCGTTGCCGACGACCATCGTGATGATGGCGATCCACATCACCGCCGTATGCCAGTGCGCGAACTCGGCCGGGAACGCCTCGAGCCACACGCGCAGGAACGCGGCGAAGGCCGCGGCCTTCACCGTCGCCGCCATGTACGCCGTCACCGGATTCGGCGAGCCGTCGTAGACGTCGGGGGCCCACATGTGAAAGGGCACGCTCGCCACCTTGAACCCAAACCCGACGAGCAGCAACCCGATGCCGATGAGCAGGAGCGGGCTCGAACCGAGCTGGTGCGCGGCCACGCGCTGGCTGATCTCGTGCAGCCCCGTCGTCCCGGTCGCGCCGTACACCAGCGCAATGCCGTACAGCAGGAAGGCCGTGGAGAACGCACCCAGGAGGAAGTACTTGAGCGACCCCTCGGCCGACCGCTCGCTGCGGCGGTTCATGCCGGCCAGCGCGTAGACCGCGACGGACATCAGCTCGATGCCGAGGAAGACGATCATCAGGTCGCGCGCGGCGCCGAGGAGCATCATCCCCGACGAGGCGAGCAGCATGAGCACGTGCGATTCCGCGGTGGTGCTGCCGGTGCGGTCGTTGTCGTCGATGCCGAGGGCGATGGCGGCGATGGTGCCGAGCAGCACCACGACGTCCACCATCCAGCGGAAGTTGTCCACCGCGATCGGCCCGTCGGAGGCGCGCGGGCGGTCGAACATCATGAGCAGCACGGCGACCAGCGTGGCGACGCAGAGCCCGATGGAGAGGACCCCGACGCTGCGCTGGTGCGTGGCCGATTCGCGGCGCCACACCGCCCACAGGAGCAGGAGCATCGCTCCCGCTACCAGGATCAGGTCGGGGAGGAGCGCCGCCATCAGGTGCGACGGGATGGACAGGTCGTAGAAGCGCATCAGCGGCCCTCGTTCAGCGAAGCGGTGGAGACACCGATGACCGAGGCCCGTGCCTCCACCGTGCGGACGAACTGCTCGGCGGCCGGCTGCATGCGGCGCAGCACCGGCGCCGGGTAGACGCCGAGCCAGAGCATGGCGGCGACGAGCGGCACCATGAGGGCGAGCTCACGCCGGTTGAGGTCCGGGATGTGCTCGTTGACCGGCTTGTCGAGCGGGTTGAACAGGATGCGCTGGATGGCCCACAGCAGGTAGGCGGCGGCGATGATCACGACCGTGGTCGCGACGAGGGAGTACACGGGGAAGGTGCGGAAGGAACCGATGAGCACGAGGAACTCGCCGATGAAGCCGTTCGTCCCCGGCACGCCGATCGACGTGAGCGTCACGAAGACGAGCAGCGCGGAGAACATCGGGACGACGCGGGCGATACCGCCGTAGTCCTCGATCAGTCGCGTGTGACGGCGCTCGTAGATCATGCCGATGAGAAAGAACAGCGCGCCGGTGGAGAGGCCGTGGTTGATCATGACCATCAGGGCCCCCTGCACGCTCTGCACGGTGAGGGCGAAAATGCCGAGCATCACGAAGCCGAGGTGGCTCACCGAGCTGTACGCGACGAGCTTCTTGAAGTCCGGCTGCACGAGCGACACGAGCGCGCCGTAGACGATGCCGATCACCGCGAGCACGAGCACGATCGTCCGCACCGTGGGTCCCATCGCGGCGCCCGGGAAGAGCGGCACGGCGAGGCGGAGGAAGCCGAAGGTGCCGAGCTTGAGCATGATGGACGCCAGCACCACCGAGCCCGCCGTGGGCGCCTCGACGTGCGCGTCGGGGAGCCAGGTGTGCAGCGGGAACATCGGCACCTTCACCGCGAAGGCGAGGAAGAAGGCGCCGAACAGCCACCCGGCCGCCGCCGGCGAGAGGTTCGCCGTGGCGAGGATGGCGTCGTACGAGAAGTTGGGGATGCCGTTGGGCCCCTGCGCCGCCAGGCCGATGTACACGATGCCCGCCAGCATGAGCATCGAGCCGAGCATCGTGTAGATGAAGAACTTGAGGCTGGCGTAGATGCGCCGCTGGCCGCCCCAGATCCCGATGATGAAGTACATCGGGACGAGCATGATCTCCCACATCACGTAGAACAGGAACAGGTCGAGCGCCATGAAGACGCCGAGCATCCCGGTCGTGAGCAGGAGCATCAGGGCGTAGTACGCGGCCGCCTTCCGGCGGATGTACGTCCAGCTGCCGTAGGACGCGAGCAGCATGATGAAGGTCGTGAGGAGGACCATCATCAGCGCGATGCCGTCGAGGCCGACGGTGAAGCGCGCGCCCCAGCTGGGGATCCAGCGCAGGTCGAACCGCTGCTGCCATCCGGCCACGGAGGGATCGAACGCCCACCAGAGGCCGAGCGACAGCACGAACTCGAGGGCGAACACCAGCGTCGCCAGCAGTCGCGGCGCATGGGCCGCGCCCGACGCCACCTCGTCCTCGTCGACGACGTCGGTGTCGCGCCGCGATGCGAGGAGCACGGCGATGGCCCCGAGCACGGGGATGACGAGCAGGGCCGGAAGGATCCAGTGGTCGTAGCCGACCGATTGCAGGAACTCGCGCATCGCGTTAGCGGAAGGTGAAGGCGCCCAGCACGAACAGCACACCCACGACGAGCACCCAGGCGTACGTACCGAGCCGTCCCGATTGGAGCTGCGAGCCGAGCCAGCCGACCGAGCGGGCGGCAAGGCCGCCCATCGGCACGCGGCCCGGCGCCGCGTCGTCATCCTTGCCCTGCACGATGAGGCGGGTGAGCCCGTCGATCAGCCCCACGTCGACGCCGCGCCAGAGGAGGCCACGGGAGCCGCGCACCACCGGCTGCACGACCACGTCGTCATACAGCTCGTCCACGTAGTACTTGTCGGCGAGCACCTTCTCGAAGCCGTGCTCCTCCGGCGACTGCGCCTTCGGCACCAGCGACGCCGGCTTGAGCCGCGCGATGGCGAGCCCGATGCCGACCAGCGCGATCAGCACGGCGACGCCGATCAGTGCGTACTCGGTGCTGTGCGATGCCTCGGGGGTCGTGCCGAGCGTCGTGCGCAGCGTCCCTGCCCCGACGACGGGCTCGAGCCAGTGCTCCAGCGCGCCGACCGGCCCGATGGGGATCAGCGCCGGCAGGTTGAACCAGCCGCCGAACACGGCGAACAGTCCCAGCACCGCCAGCGGGCCCGTCATGATCCAGGGCGCCTCGTGCAGGTGCTTCCGCTCCGCCTCGCCGGTGCGGTTGGGACCGTGGAAGGTGTAGAGCATCATGCGCGTCATGTAGACCGCGGTCATGAGCGCCGCCGCGAGGCCGAGCGCGTAGCAGATGTAGAGCACCGCGCTCCCCGGGATGCCGAGCCACGACGCGTCGGCCAGCGTGGAATGGCCGGCGCGCAGGAACAGGGTGCCGAGGATCTCGTCCTTGGAGAAGAATCCGCTGAACGGCGGCACGCCGGCGATGGCGAGGGTGGCGCCCCACATGAGGATCCAGGTCACCGGCATGAAGGCGCGCATGCCACCCATGTTGCGCATGTCCTGCGCATCGTCGTGGCTGCCCGTATGGTGATACGCCGCGTGCATGGCGTGGATCACGGAGCCGGCCCCGAGGAAGAGCAGCGCCTTGAAGAAGGCGTGCGTCATGAGGTGGAACACCCCGGCCACGTACGCCCCCGACCCCACGCCGACGAACATGTAGCCGAGCTGGGAGACCGTCGAGTACGCGAGGACCTTCTTGATGTCCCACTGCTTGAGGCCGATGGACGCCGCGAAGATCGCCGTCACCGCGCCGATCACCACGACGGTGAGGCTGGCCACCGGCGCCATCGAGAACAGCACGTTGCTGCGCGCGATGAGGTAGATGCCCGCCGTCACCATCGTCGCGGCGTGGATGAGCGCGGAGACCGGCGTCGGGCCGGCCATCGCGTCGGGGAGCCAGACGTACAGCGGGATCTGCGCGCTCTTGCCGGCGCAGCCAAGGAAGAAGAACAGGCAGATGGCGGTCACCACCGCCCCGCCGAACACGAGCTGCCCGGGCGCCAGCTCGGCCACCCGCACGAAGTCGAGCGAGCCCACGCTGGCGAAGAGCAGGAACATCCCGATCAAAAAGCCGAAGTCACCGATGCGGTTGACGATGAACGCCTTCTTGCCGGCATCGGCGTTGGCCTTCTCGGAGAACCAGAAGCCGATGAGCAGGTACGAGCAGGTGCCCACGCCCTCCCAGCCGACGAACAGCACGGGATAGTTCGCGCCGAGCACCAGAACGAGCATGAAGAAGACGAACAGGTTGAGGTACGCGAAGAAGCGGGGATAGCCCGGATCCTCGCGCATGTAGCCGATGCTGAACAGGTGGATCATCGAGCCCACGCCGGTGATGATGAGGATCATCACCATGCTGAGCTGGTCGAGCTGGAAGGCGGCGTCGATCTGGAGGTCGCCCACCGGCATCCAGCTGAAGTAGCGCTGGATGTACGGCGCGTGCATCTCGCTCCCGCCGGCGCCGAGCATCGCGGCGAAGATGGCGAGCGCGAGGGCGAACGACGCGAGCAGCACGCCGGGGCCGATCAGGGTGGCCAGGCCGGCGTAGCGATGGCGCGCCACCGGATGGTGGTCGTCGCCATGGGCGCCGCCGGCGTTCGTGTCGTGCGCGACGGGCTCGTGCCCGTCGCCATGGGCGAGCTGCGGGTCGGTCGGCCCCGCCCGGAATGCCGGAACGAGCGAGAGCAGCCCGTTGAGCACGAACCCGAGGAGCGGGAGCAGCGGGAGCAGCCACATGTACCGGGCTGCGGTGCCGCTCAGCGGGTGCGCGGCGGCCTGGGCCGCCCCTGCTGCATGCTGGAGAAGCATCAGCCCTTGAGGATATTGATGTTCGACAGGTTCACCGTCTGGCGGTGGCGGAAGAGGGCGATGATGATCGCGAGCCCCACCGCCGCCTCGGCGGCGGCCACCGTCATGACGAAGAAGACGAAGACCTGCCCCGCCGCGCCGTACACCTGCGCGAACGCGACGAAGGAGAGGTTGACCGCGTTGAGCATGAGCTCGACGCACATGAACACGATGATCGCGTTCCGCCGCGTCAGCACGCCGATGACGCCGATGGTGAACAGCAGCGCACTGAAGAAGAGCGACTCAGAAAGCACGTTCACGCTCCTTTCGCTTGCCCAGCACCACCGCACCGATCACGGCGGCGAGCAGGAGGACGCTGGTGACCTCGAAGGCGAGCAGGTACTGGTTGAACAGCGGTGCCGCCACCGGCACGATCGCGCCGGTGCGTGCGACCTGGGTCGCCAGCCCCTGCTCCGGCAGGGTGAGCGCTTCGGGCAGCCGCGCGCCGCTCATCGCGAGGAGCTGCGCCAGCAGCACGATCCCGACGAGCCCCGCCGCCAGCTTCCACCACAGGCCGCGCGCATCGGCGATGAGCGACGCCTGGCCGAGGTTGAGCAGCATGATGACGAACAGGAACACCACCATGATGGCGCCCGCGTACACGATGACCTGGATGACGCCGAGGAAGGGCGCATCCAGCATCACGTAGAGGCCGGCCAGGTTGAACATCGTGTTCACCAGCCAGAGTGCCGCGGCCACGGGACTCTTGCGCGTCACGAAGGCGATGGCCGACGCGACGGCGATGATGGCGAACAGGTAGAAGACGAAGACGTAGAACAGCGGGAGGTTGTTGTGCTGCATCACTCCCCCCGCGGGTCGGCCGGGTCCCACAGCTCCGTCACCGGGTGCGTCTGCGCCATCAGCCGCTCGAGGTCGTAGACGAAGCCCTCGCGGCTGTACTCGGCGTTCTCGTAGTGGCGGCCGACGTGGATCGCTTCCTCCGGGCACACTTCCTGGCAGTAGCCGCAGAAGATGCAGCGGAACTCGTCGATCTCGAACAGCAGCGGATAGCGGTTCCCCTTCTCGTCCTCGCCCGGCACCAGCTTGATGCAGTTGGCGGGGCAGACCGTCGGGCAGAGCCCGCACGCGACGCACTTCGCCTTGCCGTCCTCGGTGGTCAGCATGCGGTGCGTCCCGCGCCACCGCTTGCTGATGGATTCCTTCTCCTCGGGATACTGCGTGGTCACCTTCTCCTGGAAGATGTGCCGCAGCGTGTGCTTCATCCCGCTGAGGGTGGCACGCACGTAGCTCGTCTGCTCGATCGGTCGCTCGACGACCTTGACGCCGATGGGCATCAGTCTCCAGCCTCGGAAAGCGGTGGGGCGATTTGCGCCGACGTACGCGGCGCCGTCACGGCACGCAGCCGCGCCAGGTCACGCCGGTCGAGCCGCGAATACGCCGGGCTGACCAGCCGTCCGCGGTCGACGATCATGAAGAGGATCACCACGGCCGCCAGGTTCAGCATGCCGAGGCCGAGGTGGAAGGGCCACGAGCCGCGGGCGAAGCCGAGGGATTCGAGGAGCACCACCGCGCCGGCGATGACCACGATGTACCCGAGCGCCAGCGGGAGCATGAACTTCCACCCGAGCGACATGAGCTGGTCGTAGCGGAAGCGCGGCAGCGTCCAGCGGATCCACATGTAGAGGAACAGGAAGAACAGCACCTTCACCAGGAAGACGGCCAGCGTGAGGATCGTCTTGAGCCCGGTGTGCGGCGCCAGGTTGTCCCACAGCGTGAAGGGGATGTCCCACCCGCCGAAGAACAGCGTCGCCATCAGCGCGCTCGCCGTGATCATGTTGCAGTACTCGGCGATGAAGAACAGCGAGAACTTCATCGCGCTGTACTCCGAGTGGTAGCCGGCAACCAGCTCCGACTCCGCTTCCGGCAGGTCGAAGGGCAGCCGGTTCGTCTCGGCGAAGGCGGCGACGAGGAAGATGAAGAACGCGACCGTCAGGTTGATCACGTTCCAGGTCTCGAACGCCTGCTGGTTGATGATGCGGCTCATCGTCACGTTGCCGGCGAGGAGGAGCACCGGCACCGTCGCCATGCCCATCGCGATCTCGTACGAGACCATCTGCGCGCTCGAGCGGAGCCCGCCGAGCAGCGCATACTTGTTGTTCGACGACCAGCCAGCGATGACGATGCCGTACACCCCGAGCGACGAGATGGCGAGGATGAACAGGTAGCCGATCGGCATCGGCGCCAGCACCATCTCGATGACGCCCCACTTCGAGCCCCACGGCGCGGCGAAGGGGATCACCGCCCACGCGATGAGTGCCGGGATGAACGACAGCACCGGCGCGAGGATGAACAGCGGCAGGTTGGCCGCGTCCGGGTACGTCTCCTCCTTGACGAAGTTCTTGATGCCGTCGGCGATCGGCTGGAGGATGCCGCTCCGGCCGCCAACGCGGTTCGGGCCGTGGCGGTCCTGGATCCACGCCGAGATCTTGCGCTCGGCGAGGGTGAGGAGCGCGGCACCGAGCATGTACAGCGTGAAGACGATGATCAGCTTGATGATCGTCGCGAGCAGCCAGACGCCGAAGTGCGGCTCGGTGGTCGGCCCCGTGATCTGCAGCAGCGCGTACACGGGCGTCATGCGTTGGCCCCCGTCGTCGCGCCGGCCATCATCGCGCCGCGCAGGCCGAGCCGGTCGTACGAGAGGCCGGCGAACGCCGGCTCGGCGGCGGCGAGCGCCGAGAAGACCTGCTCCGCCGTCCAGTAGCCCTCGCCCTCGCCCACCGCGGCGAGCAGGTCGCCGACGACGAAGTAGCTCGGGCGCGCGAGTCCCGGCGCCGCCTTGGCCTGCAGGAAGCGCTGCACGCGGCCGCGGAGGTTGGTGAAGGTGCCCTCCTCCTCCACGCAGTTGGCGATCGGAAGCACCACGTTCGCGCCGTGCCGCGCCCACGCCGGCAGGGTGGTGCCGATGACGAGGATCGCGCCCGCCTTCGCCACGTCCACGGCGTCGATGCCGGCGAGCTCCTCGTCGGCGACGATGAGCACGTCGCCAGCCTGCATCCCGGCGAGCGGGGTGTCGCTCCGGGTGAAGCCGGCGAGCTCGGCGCCGCGCGCATTGGCAGCCCGGTCAGGACGGAGCGCGAGGTCCTCGACGCCGGGCAGCGGCGCCTCGGGCCCCTGGTTCACGCGGAACGCACCGGTGCCGCCGTGCTTCGTCACCAGCCGCTTGAGCAGGAACAGCGTCTCGTTGGAGAGGTTCGGCGACGCGAGCACGAAGGCGCGCTTGCCGCCGAGGAGCTGGGCCGCGGCGCGAAGGGCGACCTCCCATTCCGCGCTGGCGAGGATGCCCTGCTGGCGCACGAGCGGCTGCGCCACGCGGTCCTGCCGGTTCATCCAGCGGTAGTTGAGCCGCCCGTGATCGCAGAGGAAGTACTTGTTCACATCGTCGTTCGAGCGCGGCCGCAGGCGGACCACCTGGTTGTCGCGCGTCTCGACGATCATGTTGCAGCCCTGCGAGCAGTTCGGGCAGATGGAGGCCGACCGGTCGAGATCCCAGGAGCGCGCCTTGTTGAGGAAGTCCTTGCTCAGGAGCGCACCGACCGGGCAGAGGTCGACGACGTTCGACGCCCACGGATGCGTGAGGTCGTGGCCCTCGAACTTGCCGATCACCGCGCGGTCGCCGCGCTCGGAGACGTTGAGCACGGGGTCGTGCGCCACGTCGTCCATGAAGCGCACGCAGCGCGTGCAGAGGATGCAGCGGTTGGTGACGTACAGGACGTCGCCGCCGAAGTCCTCCATCGGGTTGAACCGCTTCGGGTCGCGCAGCCGCCCTTCGGCGCGTCCTTCCTGGTAGGTGTAGTCCTGGAGCTCGCACTCGCCGGACTGGTCGCAGATGGGACAGTCGAGCGGATGATTGATGAGCAGCATCTCGAGCACGCCCTTGCGCGCCTCGAGCGCCTTGTCCGTGTGGACGTGCACCACCTGCCCTTCCGACGCCGCGGTCGCGCACGACGGCGCGAGCTTCGGCATCTTCTCCACCTCCACGAGGCACATGCGGCAGTTGCCGGCCACGGGCAGCGAGGGGTGATAGCAGTAGTGCGGGATGAGGATGCCCGCCGTCTTGGCGGCTTCCAGGATCGAGGTGCCTTCCGGCACGCTTACCGGACGCCCCTCGATCGTGAGGTTCACCATCTTCACGTCGGCCATCAGGCCACCTGCACCGGTACCATGTGGACCTTCTTTCGCTTGATGAGCGCTTCGAAGTCGCCGCGGAACTTCTTCAGGCCGGATACCACGGGCGTCGCGCACGAATCACTCAGCACGCAGATCGTCTTTCCCGTCATCTGCTCCGCGATGTCGAGCAGCGTGTCGAGGTCCTCGTGGGTGCCGTCGCCGGCGACGATGCGCTCGAGGATGCGGGTCGTCCACGCGGTGCCCTCGCGGCACTGCGTGCACTGCGCGCAGCTCTCGTGGGCGAAGAAGCGCGCCGCGCGGGCGATCTGCTTCACGAGATTCTGCGCATCGTCGATCACGATCACGCCACCCGAGCCGAGCATCGTGCCGTTGGCGACGAAGCCCTCGTAGTCCATTGGGGAATTCTCGGCTTCCTCGACCGTCTGGATCGGCACCGAGATGCCGCCGGGGATGATCGCCCGGAACTTCCGGCCCGGCAGCGGGCCGCCGCAGAGGTCGTAGAGGAAGTCCCTGAACGGGAAGCCCATCGTCACCTCGTAGTTCCCCGGCTTCGCGACGTTGCCGCAGACGGAGAACAGCTTGGTGCCCGTGGACTTGGGGTTGTCGGCGCGGCCGAAGCCCTTGTACCAGTCGGCGCCGTTGTTGAGGATGTGCGGCACCGCGGCCAGCGTCTCGACGTTGTTGATCGTCGTCGGCTGGGCGAAGAGGCCGGCCACCGCCGGGAAGGGCGGCTTGATGCGCGGGTTGCCGCGGCGCCCCTCGAGCGAGTTCATGAGCGCCGTCTCCTCGCCGCAGATGTAGGCGCCGGCGCCCTTGTGCACGTACACGTGCACGGTGCGCCCCGTCCCCATCGCGTTCTTGCCGAGGATCCCCGCCGCGTACGCCTCGCGGCACGCCTGCTCCATGCGCGCGATGGGCTCGGTGTACTCGCCGCGGATGTAGATGTACGCCACTTCGGCGCCGATGGCGTACGCGCCGATCGCGCATCCCTCGACCAGGGCGTGCGGGGTCCAGCGCATGATCTCGCGATCCTTGAACGTGCCGGGCTC
>DASURL010000162.1:0-21729 GCA_036280075.1 Gemmatimonadaceae bacterium
GTGGCCGATGTCCGTGCACACGACCGCCGTGGCGCCGGTGGACCGGCAGACGAGCCGCACGCCGATCGGGCTGGCGGCATCGTGCGGGGTGCTTTTCGTCGTCACCTCGAGGCGCGACAGGGCGAGCGGCGCTTCCGGCGCGATCGCCGAGCAGCCGGCGCCGCGCAGCTCCGGCCACGCGTCCATCGTGCCGGCGCTGGCGTACAGCGCCCACCCCCATTTGCGGGCGGCGGCTGCGGCGCCCTTCACGTGATCGGTGTGCTCGTGCGTCACGATGCACGCCTCGACCGATGCCGGCGATACGCCGACGGCGCGCATCCGGCTCGCCAGCTCGCGCGTGCCGAACCCCGCGTCCACCAGCACGCGGCTGTCGCCCGCCTCCACGAGCACGGCATTCCCGCCGCTCCCGCTGCCCAGCACCCACAGCTTCACGAGTCGAACCTCCACCGCCGCTCGTACGACGCGAGCAGCTGCCGCTTCGCACTCTCGCTCAGGGTCACGTGACGTCGAGCCATCATGCGCTCCGCCACCTGAAGGAACTTGTCCACCCGGTACGCCGCGAGCGAGCCCGCCTCCCCCCAGCCCCACGGCGCTACCGCCTTGGGCGGCATCACGGAGCCGTACACGTTCGCCGCCGCGCCGATCACCGTGCCCGTGGTGAGCCGCAGGCCGATGCCCGTCTTCGCATGGTCACCGAACAGGGTACCGAGAAACTGCATCCCCGTTTCGCGGATGCCCTCCGGCGTCCAGAGCTGCACCGTGCCGTAGGTGTTCTTGAGGTTGCTCGTGATCGTCCCCGCGCCCAGGTTCACCCACCGCCCGAGCATGGAGTGTCCGACGAAGCCATCGTGCCCCTTGTTCGCGTGGCCGATGAAGATCACGTTGCTCACCTCGCCGTGCACCTTGCACACCTCGCCGATGGAGGCGCAGGCGATGCGGTCGGTGGTCACCGTGCTGCCCGCCCCCACGTAGACCGGTCCGCAGAGCCGGGTGAATGCCTGCACGTGCGAGCCCGCGCGCAGCAGCACCGGTCCCGCCGTGAGGTCGAAGCACACGTGGGGTTCCACCACCGCACCGCGCTCGACGAACAGGCCGTGTTCGCCCATCCGCAGCGCACCCGCCGGCGTGTCCTGGGGCAATCCCGCCCCGAGCACCGCGATGTCCTCGGTGAGCATCTCCGGAAGGAACGCGATGTAGTCCCAGACATTCTCCAGCCAGTGCCCGCGCGCCTCGGCCATCGCACCGCCCGATGCCGTGAGCTCCTCCAGGCGCAGCGTGCCGTCGCGCAGCGCGGCGGTCGGGAGCGGCCGCGCGAGTCGCACGCCGGCGATGCGGCCGCCGGCCGCAACCACGTCGCCCCGCGGCGCCGGCTCGAGCGACGGCGCGAAGCGCGCATTCACGAGCCACGATCCGGCAGGCAGTTCGTCGCCCGCGTCCGCGATCGGCGCTGCGTCGGTCTCGTCGAACCCGGCGAGGAAGCTCGAGGTGACGTGCCCGCTGACCGCCAGGCCGAGCGCACGGTTCCAGCGCTCGCGCACGAGCAATGCCCCCGCGCGCGTCTCCCCGATCGGGCGCGTGAGCGCGAACGGCTCGAAGGTGCGGGCGCGCGCGTCGTCGTAGAGGAAGACGGCGCTCATGCCTGGTCGCGAAGGGCAGGGGGCAAGGACTGGATCAGCGTCTTGAGGTCCGACGCCTTGTCCACCGTGGTGACCAGCGTCAAGCCGTCGCGAGTGACGACGACGAGATCGCGTACCCCGTACAGGACGACGGCGTTCCCCTCGGCGTGCACCACGTTGTCGTGCGCGTCGAGCGCATGGACGAGCCCGGAAAGCGCGTTCCCCTCGTCATCGCGCTGTCGCACCCGCCTGAGCGCCGCCCAGGTGCCCACGTCGTCCCAGCCGAAATCGCCCGGCAGCACGAGCACGCGGCTGCTGCGCTCGAGCACGCCCACGTCCACGGCGATGCCGCCGCTCACCGCGGCAAAGAAGCCGGCGAGGTCGTCGCCGTGCGCCTCCAGCTGCGGGGCCACCTCCGGCGTGTGTGCCCGCAGCTCATCGAGGAAGTCGCCCACCCGCCAGACGAAGATCCCCGAGTTCCACAGATAGCCGTCGCGCACCATCACCGCCGCGCGCTCGCGCGTCGGCTTTTCCACGAACCGCGCCACGCGGCGCACGTCGTCGCCCAGTGCGTCGCCCGGCTGGATGTACCCGAAGCCCGGATCGGGACGGACGGGCACCACTCCCACCGTGACCAGCGCATGGTGCCGCTCCGCCGCCTCGGACGCCCGCGTCAGCGCGCGGCGGAACCCCTCCGCATCGCCGATCGCCCAGTCGGCGTGGACGCTCAGCATCATGGCGTCGCGCCCGGCGCGGCGCTCGATCTCGTGTGCCGCCCACGCCAGTGCCGCGGCCGTTCCCGCCGGCCGCGGCTCGGCAATCAGGTTCTCGCGCGGGAGGCCGGGCGCCAGCGCGGCGATGGCGTCCACGAGGCCCGCGTTCGTAAGCACGAGCGTCCGCTCCTCGGGCACGAGGGGCGCCAGGCGGGCGAGTGCGTCGGCCAGCATCGGCTCCGTCGTGGCGAGCGGCAGCAGCTGCTTGGGGCGGGACGGCGTGCTCACCGGCCAGAAGCGCGATCCCACGCCGCCGGCCAGGATGACGGCCCAGCGCGTCACGCGTCTCCGGCGCCGGATTCCTCGGGCGCGTAGCCCACGAGCTCGGCGGCACGCGCGTACAGCTTCTTCGGGCTGAACGGCTTCGTGAGGAACTCGCTCGCGCCGAGCTCCAGCGCCATGTGGTGCTGCTGTTCCTGTCCGGCGGCAGTGAGCACGATCGTCGGCACGTCACGAAGCCGGTCGTCGCGCTTCATCTCCGCCAGCACGTCGAGGCCGCTCAGGTACGGCATCATGAGGTCGAGGAGCACGAGCCCCACGTCCGACTCGCGGCGCAGCACTTCGAGCGCCTCGCGCCCGTCGTACGCCAGCGTCACCCGGAAGGGGCCCTGTTCGAGCTTCATCTTGATGATGCGCCCGATGTGCGGCTCGTCATCGGCGACGAGCGCATGAATCTGTTCCAGATCGTTCACCCTAGACCAGCGAGGCGATGTGTTCGCGGTTGCGGCGCAGCTCGAACAGGAGCTGGCCCACGTTCGCGTGCGGCCGCACCAGGACGAGCAGGATCGCATCGTCGCTGAGCACGGAGACGACGGCGATGCCGTCACGATGTTCCAGCACCGCGGTGGTGAGGTCGCCGCGCGAGGCGGCAGCACCCAGGTCGTCGGCGGCACCGATGATGGCGGGGATCCGCGCCGCCAGGTCCTCGGCGTCGATGCCGGGGATGGTCTGGCTGTCGATCAGCAGGCCGTCGCGTCCCAGGACGACGGCCGCCTCCACTCCATCGCGCTGTCGGATGGCACCGACGAGATCGCGGATGCTTGCCATCTTCCCTCCATCGAAAGTGCAGGCAGAACGTTACCGGCGCGTGGGGTGAAGTCAAGCGACTGACTCGCTTGAGTTTGCCCGTGCGCGCCCGTATTGTTTTCGATGGTCCACACCCGTCACGTCCTGCATCGCCTCATGCTGCCGACCCGCATCACGCGCGTCGTCGCTGCTGCCCTTGCCGTGCTCGCCGTCGCTTGCGGCGATCTCACCCGGCCGAAGGCCTCGACGCCGAATCTCGCCGTCTCGTATACCCTCACGGCCTTCACCGGCGCGCCGGTCAACGTGCCGACTGCCATCAGCTTCCTCGGCGGCGCCACGCATGCCGACGCACGCTTCGCGTTCGACGTCGCCTTCGATCTCGATGCCAGCGGCGCCGTCACCGTGCTGCCGGTGCGCGTGGTGGGCGGCGACCTGGGGAGCGCCATCATCCAGGGGCAGACGGGCCTGCCGTTGAAGCGCGTCGGCATGCAGAAGATGACCGGACCCTTCGAGACCCTGCGTGAGGCGCCGAAGACCGGCTACGACACCCTGAGCGCCCAGACGCTGGTGCCCGGGAACGTGCTCGCCGTCGAGCTCCTCGACTTCGCCAACTGCTACACCGGCTTCGGCGGCTCCACGCTCTACGCCAAGCTGACGGTGGACAGCGTGGACGCCGCGAATCGCCGCATCTTCGCGCGCACCGTCGTGGATCCGAACTGCGGGTACCACGGGCTCGTGCCCGACTCGATTCCCACCAGCTGATGCACGACCTTCGCCTGGTCCGCGAGCGCCTCGACGACCTGCGCGAGGCGATGCGCCGCCGTGGCGCGCTCGACGCGCTCGCGCCCCAGCTCGACCGCTGCGAGGCGCTGGAGCGGGAGCGGCGGCTCCTCACCCAGGCGGTGGACGAGCGCCGGGCGGCCCGCAACGCGAGCTCGCAGGAAGTGGCGCGCCGCAAGCGCGCCGGCGACGCTGCCGACGAGCTCATCGCGCAGGGGCGCGCCCTCGGCGAGGAGATCGCGCGTTTGGAAGGCGAACTCGCCGTGGCCGAGCAGGCGCTGGTCGGCATCCTCCTCGAGGTGCCCAACGTCACCCTCCCCGACGTCCCCGCCGGCGGCGAGGAGTGCAACGTCATCGTCCGGCAGTGGGGCGAGCCGCGGCCCTCGGATGGCGTGCGGCCGCACTGGGAGATCGCCGCCGAGCTCGGGCTGGTGGATCTCGCGCGCGCCACCAAGGTGAGCGGTTCCGGGTTTGCCGTTTTCCGCGGCGCCGGCGCGCGCCTCGTGCGCTCGCTCATGAGCTTCTTCCTCGACACGCATGCGCGCGAGCATGGCTACGAGGAAGTGTGGCCGCCGGCGCTCGTGAACCGCGCCAGCATGACCGGCACTGGCCAGCTCCCCAAGTTCGAGGACGACGCGTATCGCATCGCGGGGGAGGACGAGTTCCTCATCCCGACGGCGGAGGTGCCGGTCACGAATCTCTACCGGGACGAGATCATCGAGCAGCCCCTGCCCATGGGCTTCTGCGCGTACACGCCCTGCTTCCGGCGCGAGGCGGGTTCCGCGGGGAAGGACACCCGCGGCGTGTTGCGCATGCACCAGTTCGACAAGGTCGAGCTCGTGCGCTACTCCACGCCTGAAGACTCGGAGGCGCAGCTGCAGCTCCTGCTCGGCCATGCCGAGTCGATGCTGCAGCGGCTCGGCATCCCGTATCGCGTGAAGCTGCTCGCCGCCGGGGATACCGGCTTCTCGAGCGCGAAGACGTACGACCTCGAGGCGTGGGCGCCCGGCGTCGGCGCCTGGCTCGAGGTCAGCTCGTGCAGCACCTTCACCGATTTCCAGGCGCGCCGCGCGAACATCCGCTATCGTCCCGCGAAGGGGGAAAAGCCGCGCTTCGTGCACACGCTGAACGGCTCCGGGCTGGCGTTCCCGCGCACCATCGCCTGCATCCTGGAGCACTATCAGCAGCCCGACGGCTCCGTCCTCCTCCCCGAGGTGCTGCGCCCGTACCTCGGCACCGACCGCCTCGGATAGTCCGCGCATGCGCCGCGGCGCGCCCGAGCTTCTCGTCGGCCTGCTGCTCGCGATCCTCCTCGCGTCGTACGTCGTCTACACCCAGCGCGTCGTGCGCGAGCTGCGGCACGAGGCGCTGCGCTCGAGCCAGATGTACGCCCGCGTCTTCCGCGCGCAGAGCGACACCAGCGAATCGGCCGGCACGCAGGCGCTGCTCGACGTCTCCAAGAGCATCATCGCGCAGGGCGTGCCGATCGTCGTCACCAATCCCGCCGGCCGGCCCACGGCGACGGCCAACCTTCCCCCGGACGTGAGCGGCGACGAAGGGCGGATCCGCGAGTACATCCGCGAGCTCGACTCGCAGAACCGCCCCGTGGTCGATTCGCTCGTCGGGCAGATCCACTACGGGAACACGCCGCTGGTGAGCTGGCTGCGCATCATCCCCGCGCTGCAGGCGGCCACCGCGTTCGTGCTCCTGCTCGCCGCCATCTCCCTCGTCCGCGCCCGCGGCAACGCGGAGCGCGAGCGGGTCTGGGCCGGCATGGCGCGTGAATCGGCGCACCAGCTCGGGACACCGCTCTCCAGCCTCGCGGGATGGGTGGAGCTGCTGGAGGAGGGGGAAGGAGCCCCCGCGACCCAGACCGTCGCCGCCAACATGCGTGCCGACATCGAGCGGCTGGATCGCGTGGCGCACCGCTTCGAGCGCATCGGCCGCGAGCGCCGCGCCGAGCGGGTCGATCTGCACGCCATCGTGGATCGCATCACCACCTACTTCCGCGCTCGCGTGCCCACCCTCGCGCACGCCGTGGCGATCGACGTCGCGGCGCACACCGAGCCGGTCTCGGTGCGCGGCGACGCCGTCCTGCTCGAGTGGGCAGTCGAGGTCCTCGTCAAGAATGCCGTGGACGCGCTCGCCGGACGCGGCGGGCGGATCGTCGTCGCGGCCAGCGCGCGCCCCGACGGCGGGGCGATCGTCACCGTGTCCGACGACGGGCCCGGCATCCCGCGCGAGCTGCGGACCCGCATCTTCGAGCCCGGCTTCTCCACCAAGCAGAGCGGCTGGGGCATCGGCCTCTCGCTCGCGCGCCGCATCGTGGAGGAAAGCCACGGCGGCACGCTGCGCCTCGCCTCCGCCGATCGCGGCGCGTCGTTCGAGATTATCTTACCCTGATGCCGAACGTGTCCGACGATCCGCTGCTCGAGGGCCTCAATCCCGCGCAGCGTGAAGCGGTGCTGCACGTGAACGGACCGCTGCTCGTCCTCGCGGGCGCCGGCTCCGGAAAGACTCGCGTGCTCACCACGCGCCTCGCGCGCCTCATAGACGAGCACGGCGTGGATCCCGGCGCGATCCTCGCCGTCACCTTCACCAACAAGGCCGCCGGCGAGATGAAGGAGCGCATCGCGCGCCTCCTCGGCCGCCAGCCGATCGGGATGTGGGTCGGGACCTTCCACGCCATCGGCGCGCGGATGCTGCGCGCTGCGCCGCACCTCGTGGGGCGCACGGCGTCGTTCACCATCTACGACCAGGACGACACCCAGGGCGTCATCAAGCGCATCATGGAGCGCCACCGCATCAACGCCAAGCAGTTCACCCCGCGCGGCGTGCACTCGGCCATCTCGGATGCCAAGAATTCGCTCGTCCCCCCCGACGAGTACGCGAACCTCGCGATGGACCCCTTCTCGCGCGCCGTCGCCGTGGTCTACCGCGACCTCGGCGAGGCGCTGCGGATCGCCAACGCCGTGGACTTCGACGACCTGCTCGTGCTGCCGGTGCGCATGCTGGCCGAGAATGCCGCCGAGCGCGAGAAGTACCAGCGGAAGTTCCGCTACATCCTGGTGGACGAGTACCAGGACACGAACCGCGCGCAGTACCAGCTCGTCCACCTCCTCGCCGGCGAGCGGGGCAACCTGTGCGTCGTCGGCGACGATGACCAGTCCATCTATGGCTGGCGTGGCGCCGACATCCGCAACATCCTCGACTTCAAGAAGGACTTCCCCAGCGCCGCCGTCGTGCGCCTCGAGGAGAACTACCGCAGCACTCCCGAGGTGCTCGACCTCGCCAACGTCGTCATCAGCGCCAACACGGGCCGCATGGGGAAGACGCTGCGCCCGACGCACCGCAGCGGTGAGCGCGTCACCGCCGTGCGCTGCCTCGACGAGCGCGACGAAGCGGACTACGTGATCGAGGAGATCCTCGCGCGCCGCGCGCAGTCGCCCGCACTCACGCTGCGCGATTTCGCCATCGTGTATCGCACCAATGCCCAGAGCCGCGCGCTCGAGGAGGCGCTGCGCAAGCGCGCCGTGCCGTACCGCCTCGTCGGCACCGTGCGGTTCTACGACCGCCGCGAGATCCGCGACCTCATGGGCTACCTCAAGCTCGTCGCCAATCCCGCCGATGACGAGGCGTTCCGCCGCGCCGTCGCCGTGCCGCGCCGCGGACTCGGCGAGACCACCATCGAGACGCTGGCCGCCGCCGCGCACTCGGCCGGCATCCCGATGCTCGCCGCCGCCGAGCGGCCCGACCTGCTCTCGGCCATCCGCCCTGCCGCGCGTGGCGCGCTCGCCGAGTTCGCGGCGCTGATCGCGAAGTTCCGCGAATCCGCGCGCGAAGCGGGGGTGGACGAGCTGCTCCGCGAGATCGTCGAGACGATCCGCTACGACGAGTACCTCAAGGCCGAGGGCCCCGAGTCGGCCGACCGCCTCGACAACGTGCGCGAGCTCATCACCGGCGCGGCGGAGCAGGTGGCCGACGAGGAAGGAGAAGTCGGCCTCACCCCGCTCGACCACTTCCTCCAGAAGGCGATGCTCGTCGCCGAGCTGGACAAGCTCGGCCCCGACGCCGATGCCGTCACCCTCATGACCCTGCACAACGCCAAGGGGCTCGAGTTCCCCGTGGTGTTCATCACCGGCCTCGAGGACGGGCTCTTTCCCCTCGCCAAGGCGTACGACGATCCCGCCATGCTGGAGGAGGAGCGCCGGTTGTTCTACGTGGGGATCACGCGCGCCGAGCAGAAGCTCTTCCTCACGCACGCCGAGGAGCGTCGCCGCAACGGCGAGTTCATGCCGTCCAAGGCGTCCAGCTTTCTCGTCTCCATTCCCGAGGACATGCTCGAGCAGCGCAAGACGATCAAGGTCCGCAGCTCGGGGCGCTCCTTCATGCATTCCCTCGGCGGCGGCAGCCAGTGGGGCAACTCGCGCCGGCGTCCGGGACTGATGGACCAGGAGCTGCGCCCCGCCGTCATCGACGACGACGCCGGCTTTCCGCCCAGCGCGGCGCGGCGTCGCCCGGGCACCCCGGTCACCCGCGCCCCTGCGTGGGACGACGCCGCGGAGTCGCAGGATGCCGCGATCATCGCCGTCGGTGCGCGGGTGCGGCATCGCAAGTTCGGCAGCGGCGTGATTGCCGAGCTGGCCGGCGCCGGCCGCGACTTGAAGGCGAAGATCGATTTCGACGACGACGCCATCGGGCGCAAGACGCTCGTCGTCGCGCAAGCCAACCTCGAACGGGACATCGACTAGTGGCCGTCACCATCGACGACGTGCGGCACGTGGCCGCGCTGGCACGGCTGGGCCTGTCCGACGAGCGCGCCGCGGCGCTCGTGCAGGAGATGAATACCATCCTCGCTCACATGGATGCGCTGTCCGCCGTCGACACCGCCGGGGTGGACGCGGTCGCGGGCGTCGGCGCGGGCGGCCTCCCGGTGCGCTCGGACAAGGGGCCGCCCATTCCGCTCGCGCGCGGGCTCGACGCGTTCGCACCCAGTACGCGCGACGGCTTCCTGCTCGTGCCCCGGCTCTCCACCCACGACACGGCGGAGGACGCGTGAGCACGTCGTCCATCTCGGACCTGCGGGCGCACACGCACACGGGCACGGTCGGCGTCCACGACACCGTGGCCGGTGCCCTGGAGCGCGTGAAGGCGGTGAAGGCGGGGCGCGATGGCCTCAATATCTTCGTCTCGCTCGACGAGAAGCACCTGCGGACGCACGCGGACGCTTGCGGCCCGCTGCTCTCGCATGCCGAGCCGTCGTCGTTGCTCGGCGTGCCGGTGGCCATCAAGGACAACATCGCGACGCTCCACCATCCGACCACCTGCGGCTCGCGCATCCTCGAGGGATACAGGAGCCCGTACGAAGCGACGGTCGTTCGACGGCTGCGCGAGGCCGGCGCCGTACCCTTCGGCAAGACCAACATGGACGAGTTCGCGATGGGCTCCTCCACCGAGCACAGCGCCTACGGACCGACCCGAAACCCCCTTGCCCCCGACCGCGTGCCGGGTGGCTCGTCCGGCGGGTCGGCCGCGGCAGTCGCGGCCGGCATCGTGCCGGCGGCGCTCGGCTCGGAGACTGGCGGGTCCGTGCGGCAGCCGGCCGCCTTCTGTGGCATCGTCGGCGTGAAGCCCACCTATGGCCGCGTGAGCCGGTTCGGGCTCGTCGCCTTCGCGTCGTCACTCGACCAGGTTGGCGTATTCGGCGCGACGGTGGACGATGCCGCGCGCACGATGCACGTCATCGCCGGGCGCGATCCGCTCGATTCCACCTCGGCCGACCTGCCGGTCCCCGAGTATCATCGCGCGAGCGAGCGCTCCATTCGCGGGCTCGTCGTGGGGCGCCCGAAGGAGTACTTCCCCGAGTCGCTCGATCCGCGCATCCGCGCGCGCTGTGACGCCTCGTTCGAGAAGCTCCGCGAGAATGGCGCCGAGATCCGCGACGTCTCGCTCCCGCATACCGAGCTCGCGATCCCCGTCTATTACATCGTCGCGCCCGCGGAGGCGTCGTCCAACCTCGCGCGCTTCGATGGCGTGCGCTACGGCCTGCGCGTGCAGGGGGATGGGCTACGCGGGATGTACGAGGCCACCCGCTCCGGGGGGTTCGGCGCCGAGGTCACGCGGCGTATCATGATCGGCACGTACGTGCTGAGCGCCGGCTACTACGACGCGTACTACCGCAAGGCCCAGCAGGTGCGCACGCTCATCACCGGCGACTTCGCGAAGGTGTTCGCGAGCGGCGTCGACGTGCTCTTCACGCCCACCACGCCGACCCCCGCCTTTCCCATCGGCGCCATCTCCGACCCGTACGAGATGTACCTGAGCGACATCTTCACCGCGACGGCCAACCTCGCCGGCGTGCCGGCCATGTCGCAGCCCATCGGCCGCGTGGACGGCCTGCCGATCGGCGGCCAGTTCATCGCCCCCCACTTCGGTGAGGACACGATGTTCTCCTTTGCGTACGCACTCGAGCGCGCGCTCGGCGCGGAGGCGTGGTCGTGACGGCCCCGGACGTCGAGTCGCTCCAGCGCGACTGGGAGATGGTGGTGGGCCTCGAGGTGCACGTGCAGCTGAAGACGCGCACCAAGGCGTTCTGCGCCTGCTCCACGGAATACGGCGCGCCGCCGAACACGAACGTCTGCCCCGTCTGCCTCGCGCTGCCGGGCGCCCTTCCGGTGCTCAACGCCCAGGCCGTCGTGCTCGCGACGCGCGCCGCGCTCGCCCTCGGGTGCACGGTGCATCCGCAGTCCGTGTTCGCCCGCAAGAATTACTTCTATCCCGACCTGCCCAAGGGCTACCAGATCTCGCAGTTCGACCGTCCCCTCGCCACCGGCGGCAAGGTGGAGATCGGCCGACACGAGAACGGCTCGCCCATCTGCGTCGGCGTCACGCGGGTGCACATGGAGGAAGACGCGGGCAAGTCGGTGCACGATCGCTACCCGGGCGCGACCGCCATCGACCTCAATCGCGCCGGCGTCCCCCTCATCGAGATCGTGAGTGAGCCGGACATGCGTTCGGCCCGCGAAGCCGGCGCGTACCTCCGCGTGCTCAAGCAGATCCTCGAGTACATGCGCGTGAGCGACGTGAGCATGGAGGAGGGGAGCCTGCGCGTCGACGCCAACGTCAGCGCGCGCCGGCGCGGCGAGACGAAGCTCGGCACCAAGACCGAAGTGAAGAACATGAACTCCTTCTCCGGTGTCGAGCGCGCCCTGGAGATGGAGTACGTGCGGCAGGTGGGTGTGCTGGTGCAGGGTGGTCGCGTCGAGCAGCAGACGATGCTGTGGGACGGCGCGGCAGGGCAGGTGCGCCCGAGCCGCACCAAGGAGGGAAGCCACGACTACCGCTACTTCCCGGAGCCGGACCTCCCGCCGCTCCTGCTGGAACAGGAGTGGATCGATCGTGTCTGCAAGGAGCTTCCCGAGCTTCCCGCTGCCCGCCGCGCGCGCTTCGCCAGTGAATACTCGCTCGGCGAATACGACGTGGAGGTGCTCACCGCCGATCCGCAGCTCGCCGACTACTACGAGTCCGTCGCGCGGGCGAGCAACGACCCCAAGGCGTCAGCCAACTGGGTGATGGGCGAAGTGCAGGCCCAGCTCAAGGCGTCGGGGCAGGACATCGCCGCCTTCCGCGTGCGACCGCACGACCTCGCCGAGCTCCTCAACCTGGTGCGCGACGGTGTGGTGAGCCACACGGCGGCCAAGCAGATCTTCTCCCGCATGGTGGCCACCGGCGACACGCCGGCACAGATCGCCGAGCGCGAAGGGCTCGTGCAGGTCAACGACGACTCCCAGCTCGCCGGCTGGCTGGACGAGGTCGTCGCCGAGATGCCGAAGGAGGCGGAGCGCTTCCGCAATGGCGAACGCAAGCTGCAGGGCGTGCTGGTCGGCGCCGTGATGAAGAAGTCGAAGGGCCGCGCCGATCCGCGACGGCTGAATCAGTTGCTCGCCGAGCGGTTCGGGACGTAAAGGGGCGTACCGAGCGCCCGGGCATGCCCGGGCGCCTCGGCGGGCAGCGCGAAGTGACGCTGCGCTTCCTCCTGCACGCGCTCCGTGCCGCCGGCGCGCAGTGCGTACCGCCGGACCTGCTTCGCCAGGCGCAGCGCCTCGTCGCCCGAGGGATCCAGCTGGAACGCCACCGACCGGTCGAAGTTGAGCAGGAAGTCCACGATCAGGTCGTACGCCCGGTCCAGGTACCGCGCCACGTCGCCGTCGGCGAGATCCCAGCGGCTGTTCTCCGTCATCAGCGCGAAGATGCGCTGCCACCCCTCGTTGTCGGCCGCGTGCACCATGCCGCGGAAGATCCGGCGGTTGGTGTGCGTGCTGAAGATCGTCGGGCTCAGGATGCGATCGAGCAGCGCGTCGGCGCCGGAATGATCGAGCAGGATGACGTCGCGCGCCTGGCGCGCGCACGCCGGCCCGAGGTGCGTCTCGAACCGGCTCTCCCAGTAGCTGTGCCCCAGCGACGACGTGCTCGCCGTGACGGCGAGCTGCATCGGCACGAAGTGGTTGTGCGCGATCGCGTCGGCGGCGAGGTGCGACAGGTAGCCGAGCGCGAAGGCGCGCGTCGGCTCGTCCCGGGCCGCCTCGTGGATCTCGAACCCCACCGTCCACGAGTGGCAGTGACGGCCCGTCGGGACGTACTTCTTCGCCATGCTCGTGTCGGCCGCGATGGAGCCGTACAGGAAGTCGTACGGGAAGGCGCGCAGGAGGTCGGCGATCGCGGCCGGCAGCGTGCCGAGCGAGCGCAGCACGGCCTCGCCCAGGTAGACGTGCGTCCCCGGCGTCCAGGCGTGCGCCGCCTCCGGCAGCAGCACGAGTAGCGCGAGCGCCGCTGCGCAAAGCGCAGCGGCACGGCCGGCCATGCTGGTGGGGCGGCTAGACCCCCAGCCGCTTGCGCTGCTTGCGAAGCGCCTTGCGGAGGTCGCCCAGCTCCGAGCGCACGAAGCCATCGATGCGCTCTCGCGCCTCGTTGACCGAGTCACGCACGCTGTCCTCGATGTCGTCCATCGGGATGCGGTCGAGGAGGTCGCCGCCGCGCGAGCGCGCCCAGCCCGCGCCCCGCTTTGCGCCATGCATCGCACCGCGGCCAGCCCACTGCGCGCCGCGGACGATGGGCGCCACCGGGCGCTGCCCCGATGGTCCCCGCCGGAGGAGCAGCGTGGCCGTCGCCCCGATCGCCGCGCCGATGAGTGCGGCGGTGAGGAGGTCGTACTGTGCCTCACGTCCATCCACGGCCGCGAGGCCGGACTCGCGGACGCGTGGGCCCCGCTTCGAGCGCATCGGAATCGTCGTCGCCATCGTCGTGCTCCTCTGACGCGTGGAGCGGCTCGAGCGCCGAGAGCTCCGCATCGTCCTCATGGTGAAGCGCCGCCGCTCCCGTGCGCACCCCGCGCACCGTGGAGGCCGTCGCCACGAATGCCTCTTCCGCCTCGTGCTGCACCACTTCCAGCAGCGCATTGAACTCGTTCAGCCGCTGCTCCGTGAGCGCCACCGCCTGCTGCAGCCGCTGGTTCGCGGCGGCGATCGTGGCGTTCACCTGCTGCACGTCCGCCCGCACCGACGTCGTGATGTAGTTCACGTTGTCGGCGATCGCGCTCGCATGCCGCATCAACGGATTCACGTCCCCGTACACCTTGTCCAGCAGGTCGCTGACCTTCGCGTAGCTCTTCCTGAAGTTCCACGCCGCCGGCACCAGGCTCACCGCCAGCACCAGCAGGGCGACGGTCATCAGGCCGCTCGCCACCGCCGTCACCGTCTCGAACCACCCGCGGGGCTGCGCCAGCGGACGCATCACCACGGTGTCGACCTGCGGCGCCACCTGCACCAGCCACCACGCGCCAGCGCGCGTGAACGAGACGATCATCATCTTCCGTGTCGGACGGGGTGGCCGGCCGCGAACGCGCGGCGCGGCGTCGGCGCTCACCGCGTGTGCAAGGGCGAGGCCACACGCATGAGGCTCCTGGCGCATCGTACCGTGCGCGCGCGCCGAGTGTCAAGCCGCTCGGCCCGCCACCACCGCCGCGATGCGGCGCGATCGGTGCAGTGTCTCCCGCCGCGCGCCTTGACGCTGTCGCGCACCCCACGGAAACTTCCCGATCCACCGCCGGCGCGCCGCTGTCCCGCGCCGTGCGACGCCTGTCTCCCGTCGCTCGCCTACGCATGCCCGCTCTGCAGTTCGTCGTTCAGGGAGGCTATCGCCTCGCCGGCCGCATTCGCCCCTCCGGGAACAAGAACGCGGCGCTTCCCATCGTCGCCGCCGCACTCCTGTGCGACGAGCCGGTCTACCTCGAGAACGTCCCGCGCATCCGCGACGTCGAGACGCTCGTCGAGCTGATCAAGTCGGTCGGCGCCACCGCCGAGTGGACCAGGCGCAACTCGCTCACCATTCACGCCAGGACGCTCAGCGCGTCGGACCTCGATCCGGTCCTCTGCCGGAAGATCCGCGCGTCCATCCTCCTCGCCGCGCCGCTGCTCGCCCGTTGCGGCGAGATCCGCCTGCCCCCGCCCGGCGGTGACGTCATCGGCCGACGGCGCGTGGATACGCACTTCCTCGCCCTCGAGCAGCTCGGTACCACCTTCACGTTCGAGGATGCATTCATCCTTCGCACGAACGGCCTGGCCGGCGCCGACGTCTTCCTCGACGAGCCGAGCGTCACGGCCACCGAGAATGCCCTCACGGCCGCCGTCGCCGCGCAGGGCACCACGGTGCTCCGCAACGCCGCCGGCGAGCCGCACGTGCAGGATCTCGCCCGCTTCCTCGTCGCCATGGGCGCCAGCATCGACGGGATCGGCACCAATACCATCACCATCCACGGCGGGCGCCCGCTCCACGGCTGCACCCATGAGATCGGGCCCGATCACATCGAGGTCGGCTCCTTCATCGGCCTCGCCGCCGTCACGAAGTCGGAGATCACCATCGAGCGCGCCGGCGTCGAGCACCTCCGCTCCACGCTCATGGGCTTCGAGCGGCTCGGCGTCGAGTGTCGCGTCCAGGGCGACGACCTCGTCGTGCCGGCCAAACAGGAGATGGTCATCCGCAGCGACCTTGGCGGGGCCGTCCCCAAGCTCGAGGACCAGCCCTGGCCGGCGTTCCCGGCGGACACCATGTCCATCGCGCTCGTGACCGCCACCCAGTGCACCGGCACGATCCTCATCCACGAGAAGATGTTCGAGTCCCGGCTCTTCTTCGTGGACAAGCTGATCGGCATGGGCGCGCGCATCGTACTCTGCGATCCCCACCGCGCCGTCGTCGTCGGCCCGACGAAGCTCCATGGGGCGCAGGTGGAATCGCCCGATATCCGTGCCGGCATGGCCATCCTCCTCGCCGCACTGTGTGCGCAGGGGGAGAGCACCATCGACAACGTCGGCCAGATCGAGCGTGGCTACGAGCGCATCGACGAGCGGCTCCGCGCGCTCGGCGCCCACATCGAGCGCGTCGAGGAACGTCGCGCCCAGTGAGCGCGGCTGCCCCCGCCGCCGACGCCAGGGTCGGCGGCGAGATCGTCGAGCACTTCCACGATTTCGGCGTCGAGGCGTTCACCACCGGGCGCGAGGCCGGCAGCTTCGGCCTGCACAGCGACGAGCCGGTGGGGCAGGTGATCGCACGCTGGACCGCCCTGCGCGCGCAGCTCGGTGGGCCGGCGGCACGCCTGGCGACCTCCAGCCAGGTGCACGGCAGCCAGGTCCTGCGCCATCGCGGCGGGTGGAGGGGCTGGCTGCGCGGCGAGGAGGCCGACGGCCACCTCGCCGACGAACGCGGCACCGCGATGGCCGTGACCATCGCCGACTGTGTCCCGGTCTTCCTCGCCCATCCGAGCGGCGCCGCCGCCGTGCTGCACTCCGGGTGGCGCGGCACCGAAGCGCGCATCGTCGAGGTCGCCATCAGGCAGCTCGACGCGCTGGGTCTGCGACCGGCCGACCTTCGACTGCACTGTGGCCCGGCCATCTGCGGGGACTGCTACGAGGTCAGCCCCGATGTCTTCGGCCGACTCACCGGGCAGGCAGTGGACCGCCCCGCCACGGTGGACCTCCGCGCGCTCATCGCCAGCCACGCCCACGCGCTCGGTGTGCGCGAGATCTCCATCAGCGCGCTGTGCACCCGCTGCGACAACGCGCGCTTCTTCTCCCATCGCGCCGGCGACGCCGGCCGCCAGCTCGGAGTGATCGTCGCGCCCTGAGTGCGCGCCGGCACCGGGCTCGGGCGCTCGCGCTGGGTCTCCAGCTTGACCCCGTCGCCGGCGCCCTTTACTTTATGTAGCTGCGGACGTCTTCGGGCCGGCCGCGAAATGTGGGGGAGGTTCCCCACATTTTTTTATTCTCGGACGTGGGCTAGAGACAACATGAACGATGCGCTGGAACATGTTGTCACTCAAGAGCTTGACACGGTAGGATACGATCTCGTCGAGCTCCGGCAGGGAGGTACGCGCTCCCGACCCGTGTTGGAGGTGCGCATCGATCGGCGGGACGGCGGTCGTGTCACGGTGGACGACTGTGCCCGCGCGTCGCGCGCCATCGAGGCACGCCTCGATGCCGGCGACCTGGTTGCCGAACGGTATGTATTGCAGGTGTCGTCGCCCGGTGAGCGTCCCTTGCGGACGCCCGCGGAGTGGCGGCGTTTCATCGGGCGCTGGGCGAACGTGCTCGCGCCCGATTTCGGTGGACGGCTGGAAGGAGAGATCCTTTCCGTCGAGGATGGCGAGGAAGGGACGTCGGTCGTACTCCGGCCAGAGCGTGGCGAGGCACAGCGCATTCCGCTGGCCGCCGTGCGGGAGGCGCGGCTGGCGTTCCGGTTTTCATAAGGCTCCGGGCCGGGCGGCATCGCCGCTGGCCCTCTTCAGCGAGGTCCTGGATGGTCAGTTCCGCAGAGATGTTGGCCGCGTTCCGCGAGTTGTCGAACTCCAAGCAGCTCGACCGTACGGAGCTTTATGGGCTGCTGCAGGACGGCTTCATGGCCGCGCTGGCCAAGAAGTACGGCCCCACCGTGCAGGCCGAAGTCGATATCGACGACGCCAAGGGCGAGATCCGCATCGTCCTGCTCAAGACCGTCGTCGAGAACGTCGAGGACCCGGCGCGCGAGATCTCCCTCGAGGAAGCACGCCTGTTCGACGAAGGCTTCGAGCCCGGCGACGTGATGGAGGAGCCCCTCGACTTCACCGTCTTCGGCCGCGCCGCCATCCAGGCCGCCAAGCAGCGCATCATCCAGCGCGTCCGCGAAGGCGAACGCACCCGCATCCGCGACGAGTTCGCGTCGCGGGTGGGCGAGCTCCTCTCCGGTGAGATCCAGCAGATCGAGCGCGGCAAGCTCGTCGTCATGCTCAACAAGTTCCGTGAAGCGGAGGCGATCATCCCCTACCGCGAGCAGAACCATCGCGAGCACTTCCACCAGGGCGAGCCGATCCGCGCCGTGCTCAAGCGCGTCGAGGAAACCCCCAAGGGGCCCCGGCTCATCCTGAGCCGCGCCGACGGCCTGTTCGTGAAGGCCCTGTTCAAGCTCGAGGTGCCCGAGATCCAGCAGAACATCGTCGAGATCCGGGCGACCGCGCGCGAAGTGGGCAGCCGTACCAAGATCGCCGTCTTCTCGCGCGACGACAGCATCGATCCGGTCGGCGCCTGCGTCGGCCTCAAGGGCTCGCGCGTGCAGACGGTCGTCAACGAGCTCGGTGGCGAGCGCATCGACATCGTCCCCTGGTCCTCCGATCCGGAGCGCTTCGCCAAGCTGGCGCTCGCGCCGGCCAAGGTCGCGCGCGTCTTCAGCGATGCGGTGAGCAAGACGATCCAGGCCGTGGTGGACGAGGATCAGCTTTCCCTCGCCATCGGCCGCAATGGCCAGAACGTTCGCCTCGCGTCCGAGCTCACGGGCTGGAAGATCGATCTCTACTCCAGCCGCGAGTGGCTGGAGAAGGGTGGGGCCGAGCAGCTTTTCGCCCCCCTCCCGGGCGAGACCGAGAGCGACGCGGCCGCCGACGTGCCGCTGACCGAGCTGGCCGGCATGCATCCGGCCACGGTCGCCGTGCTCAACGAAGCGGGGTATCGCACGCTGAACGACATCATCGACCTCGAGCGCGAGGATTTCCTGCGCCTCGCCGGCATCGCTCCCGAGGAGGCGGATCGCATCATCTCGCTGCTCGACGAGCTCACCACCGAGGACACGGCGAGCGAGGCTTCGCCCGCCGCCACCCCGGATGAAGCGCCGGCGGAGTGACACTCGACGCTGCCCTTCAGGGTCGGCTGCTCCGGCTGCTCGGGCTCGGTGCCCGCGCGCGTGGCGTGGTCATCGGCGTGGACCGGGTGCGGGAAGCGGTGAAGAAGAACAAGGTGGCGTTCGCGATCGTCGCTGCGAACGTCTCCAGGCATAGTCTGGACAAGATCGTCCCGCTGCTGAATGCTAGGCGGGTTAGATTCATCGAGGTGCCGGATGCCGCCGAGCTTGGCGGCGCGGTGGGGCGCGACTCTACTGCCGTGATCGGCATTGTGGACCGGCAGCTCGCGAAGGGGATTCGCGAGCTGGTGGAGTCGGGCCCCGCGGGAGCCCCACAGGAGGCAGTTTGAGCAAGCTTCGCGTACATGACATGGCTGGCGAGTTCGGGATCTCCCCCGACGAGGTGATGGGTCTGCTTCGTCAGATGGATGTCCACGTCCGCAGTCATCTGAGTCCGCTCACCGACGATCAGGTCGCGCGCATTCGCGCGCGCTGGGAACGGGAAAAGCGCGCGCGTGCCGAGAAGCAGGCGGCGCCCGCGGCGCCTCCGCGTCGTCGCCGCGGTGCCGCCAGCAAGGTCGCCGCTGCCGAGCCGGCCGCCGCCGAGGCGCCGGCCGAGGCCACGCCGGTCCGGCGTCGGCGGAAGGCCGCCGACGTGCAGGCCGCCGCCGATGCCGCGGCCGAGGCGGCGGCCGTCGAGGCGGCCGCCAACGAGGCCGCCGAAGCCGAGCGTGCCGAGCGTGAAGCCGCTGAGGCAGCACGAGCCGCCGAGGAGGCCGCGCGTGCCGCGCAGATTGCCGCTGCCCGCGCCGCCGCCGAGGCGGAAGAGCGTGCCGCCGAGGAGCGCCGGCAGCGCGAAGAAGCCGAGCGCGCGACAGCCGCTGCCGCCGCCGCGGCCGAAAGCCCTCTCGCCGGTGGCATCACGACCACGCCGGCGCCAGCCGAACCGGAACCTCCACGCCCTGCCGCGCCTACCCCTGTGACTCCTGCGGCCGAGCGCCCGCGTCCCCGTCCGATCACCCCGGGCGCCCCGCGCCCGCGCGCCGTCGCGTCCGGATCGCCCTTCCCCCCGCGCCCCGTGGCGTCAGCCTCGCCCGGCGGCATCGGCGGCGCCACCCGTCGCGACGACCGCCGCCCCGGCGCCGCCGCCCCCGCAGGCGCCGGTGCGCCGGCGCGCGGGCGCAAGAAGGGCAAGCGTGGCGCCGTGGACCAGGAAGCCGTGGATGCGAACATCGCCAAGACCATGGCGTCGCTGCGCGGAGCCCCCTCGCGCGGCGGCCGCACCGACCGCCGCGGCATGCGCGAGGAAGCGGAGGCGCTGCGCGCCGCCGAGGTCGAGCGCGAGAAGAAGCTCGTTCGCGTCAACGAGTTCATCACCGTCAGCGAGCTCGCGCAGATCCTCAAGGTCTCGCCCACCGAGATCGTCGGCTTCGCGTTCAAGAACCTCGGGCTGATGATCACCGTCAATCAGCGCCTCGACTTCGACCAGATCGAGCTGATCGCCGGCGAGTTCGGCTTCCAGGCGGTGCGCGAGGACGAGTACCAGGCGGAGGAAGTCGCGCCCGACGCCACCGACGCGCCGGAGGACCTCAAGCCGCGTCCGCCCATCGTCACCATCATGGGCCACGTGGACCACGGCAAGACGTCGCTCCTCGACTACATCCGCAAGGAGAACGTCGTGGCGGGTGAGGCAGGCGGCATCACGCAGCACATCGGCGCCTACCACGTGCAGCTGCCGAGCGGCAAGATGATCACCTTCCTGGATACCCCGGGTCACGAGGCGTTCACCGCCATGCGCGCCCGCGGGGCCCAGGTCACCGACGAAGTCATCCTCGTCGTCGCCGCGGACGACGCCGTCATGCCGCAGACCATCGAGGCGATCTCGCATGCCAAGAATGCCGGCGTCCCGATGATCGTCGCGATCAACAAGATCGACCTGCCGCAGGCGAACCCGATGAAGGTGAAGCAGGACCTCCTCCAGCACGGCGTCGTGCTCGAGGAGTTCGGCGGCACCACGCTCAGCACGGAGATCTCCGCCAAGAAGGGCACCAACGTGCCGGAGCTGCTGGAGCAGGTCCTCCTGCAGGCCGAGCTGCTCGACCTCAAGTCCAACCCCGACAAGCGCGCCACGGGCACGGTCGTCGAGGCGCAGCTCGATCCGGGCAAGGGCCCCGTCGCCACCGTCCTCGTGCAGAGCGGGACGCTGCGCGTCGGCGATGACTTCATCGTCGGCATGTACTCCGGTCGCGTTCGCGCCCTCCTGGACGAGCGCGGCAAGAACGTGAAGGAAGCCGGCCCGGCGATCCCGGTGCAGGTGCTGGGCATGCAGGGGGTCCCGATGGCCGGCGACCAGCTCCTCGTCGTCGAGGATGCCGGGGCCGCGCGCGAGGTGGCCCAGCGTCGCGAGCGGCTCGACCGCGAGGCCAAGAGCCGGCGCACCACCCGTGGCGTCACGCTCGAGGACTTCATGTCGCAGGCGACGGCCGGCGAGGTGCGCTCGCTGCGCATCCTCATCAAGGCCGACCAGGGCGGCCCGGCGGAAGCGCTCGCCGATGCCCTCAGCCAGCTCGGCACGAGCGAGGTGCAGGTCGAGGTGGTGCATCGCGGGGTGGGGGCCATCACCGAGAGCGACATCCTGCTCGCGCGGGCGTCGGGCGCCATCATCATCGGCTTCCACGTGCGGCCGGACAACAACGCCCGCGCGGCCGCCGAGCGCGAGAACGTCGACATCAAGCTCTACCGCATCATCTACGAGGCCGTGAACGACGTTCGCGCGGCACTCGAGGGCATGCTGCGGCCCGAGCAGCGCGAGATGGTTGTCGGCGAGGCAGTGGTGCGGGAGGTCTTCAAGATCTCGCGCGTGGGAACGATCGCCGGCTGCATGGTGCGCTCCGGGCTCATCAACCGCCAGAACCGGGTGCGCGTGGTGCGCGACGGCGTCGAGGTCTACGACGGCGTGATCGCTTCGCTCCGGCGCTTCAAGGACGACGTCCGCGAGGTGCGCGAAGGATTCGAGTGCGGCATCGGCGTCGAGAACTTCAACGACATCAAGGTCGGGGACGTGATCGAGTCGTATCGCACCGAGGAAGTGGCGCGCACGCTCGGCGCCCCCGCCTCCGCCACCTGAGCGGGCCATGGCCGACAGCCGCCGCGCCGATCGGGTCGGCGAGGCGATCCGCGCGGAAGTAGCCACCTTCCTGAGCGAAGGCGCCAAGGATCCGCGCCTCGTCGGTCTCGTCACCGTGACCGCCGTCGAGGTGTCGCGTGACCTGCGCCACGCGCGCGTGTTCGTCACCATCCTCGGCAGCGACACCGAGCGCGCGGCCAGCATCGACGCG
>DASURL010000163.1:0-11965 GCA_036280075.1 Gemmatimonadaceae bacterium
GCGCCCCGCCCTTGTGCCCTAGAAGCCGCTGCTCGTCTGCTGGCGGCCGCGGAACTTGATGCGCCCCTTCTTCATGAAGCCGTCGTACTTGCGCAGGAGCAGGTGCTGCTGCATCTGCGCCAGCGTGTCGAGCGCCACGCCCACCACGATCAGCAGCGACGTGCCGCCGAAGGTGAAGGGGACGTTGATCGCCGTCGCCACCACCACCGGCAGCAGCGCCACGATCGTCAGGAAGATCGCGCCCGGGAAGGTGATGCGCGACACGACCTGGTCGATGTACTCGGCCGTCCGGGCGCCCGGCTTCACGCCGGGGATGAACCCCCCCTGCTTCTTCAGGTTCTCCGCCAGGTCGATCGGGTTGAAGATGATCGACGTGTAGAAGTAGGTGAAGAACAGGATCAGGATCGCGGAGGCGACCAGGTACCACACCGTCCCCGGGTTGAACAGCTCGGCCAGCCGCTGCGCCGTGGCGTTGTGCGAGAACTGCGCGAACGCGCCCGGCACGACGATGATCGACTGCGCGAAGACGATCGGCATCACCCCCGCCGTGTTGATGCGCAGCGGGATGAAGCTCCGCGCCGCCTCGCGCATCCGCCCCCGCGCCATCGTGCGCTGCGGGATCTGGATGAGGATGCGGCGCGCCGCCATCGTGATCGCCACGATGGCCGCCACGATCGCCACCATCAGCGCGATGAGCACGACCAGCGAGAAGCTGCCGATCGCCCCCGTGCTGACGAACTTGAAGGTGGACATGATGCCCGGCCAGATGCGCTCCACGATCGAGAAGAAGATGAGGAGGCTCGCGCCATTCCCCAGCCCTCGCTCGGTGATCATCTCGCCGAGCCACATCACGAACATCGCGCCCGTGGTGAGGAAGAAGGTCGTCTCGAGGCGGAAGGCGAACCCGGGGTGCGCGATGGCGCCCTGGAGCGACTCCGTGAACAGGGCGAAGCCCCATCCCTGGACCGCCGCCAGCACGATCGTGCCGTACCGCGTCCACTGGTTGATCTTTTTCCGCCCTTCCTCGTCCTTCTGCATCTTCTCCACCTGCGGCATCACCGCGCCGGCGATCTGGACGAAGATGCTGGCGGAGATGTACGGCATGATGCCCAGCGCGAACACCGTGGCCCGCGAGAGCTGGCCGCCGGTGAACAGGTCGTACAGGCCGAGCAGTCCGCCCCCGCTCTGCGACTGGTTCCGGAAGAAATCAGTCAGCGCGACGACGTCCACGCCCGGCGCCGTGACGTGCGCGCCGACGCGGTAGAGGAACAGGCACAGGAGCGTGAAGAGGATCTTGTCCTTCAGCTCCGGTGTCTTGAAGACGTTCGAGACCGCCTGGGCGGCGGCATTGGTCTGGGCCATGGGGACTCCCTGGAGGGTACTGCGTTACTCCTCGACCGTGCCGCCCGCCGCGACGATCGCGTTGCGGGCCGATGCGCTCACCTTGAGCCCGCGCACCGTCACCGCCTTCGAGATCTCCCCGTTGGCCAGCACCTTCACCGGGCCGTTCCGCTTGACCAGCCCCGCCGCGCGCAGCGAGTCCGCCGTCACCTCACCCTCGACCTGCGCGAGCTGGTCGAGGCGAACGACGTTGGCCTCCTGGCGGAACGGGTTGGTGAAGCCCCGCTTCGGCAGGCGCCGCGTCAGCGGCATCTGCCCACCCTCGAACTGCGGCTTGCCACCGCCCGGGCCGTGATGGCCGGCGCGTGCCTTGATACCCTTGTGCCCCTTGCCCGACGTCTTGCCCGTGCCGGAGCCGGGACCGCGGCCAAGACGCTTGCGATCCCGGTTGCTCGCCGGCGCCGGCGAGAGGTTGTGGAGCCCGATCTTTTCCGTCGCCACTGTCTTACTCCTCGACGGGCTCCACCTCGACGAGGTGGCGCACCTGCTTGAGTTGGCCACGCAGCGACGGGGAATCCTGCTTGATCACCTCGTCCTGGTGGTGCTTGAGGCCGATCGCCTCGAGCGTCGCGTTCATCCGCCACGAGTGCCCGATCCCGCTCCGGACCTGCCGGATGCGGACCTTGCCCGTGGTCAGCTCGTTCTTGTTCGTCGTCTTCGGCCCCCGGCTGGGGTGCCACACGAAGGTGCGTGCCATGTTACACCGCCTCCTTGACCCTGGCGCGTGACCGGTAGCCCAGCTTGCCCGGCTCCACGCCGCGCTCGCGCGCCACCTGATCCACCGTCGTCAGCTGCGCCAGCCCGTCCATCGCCGCCCGCACCATGTTGTGCGGGTTCGTCGAGCCGAGGCTCTTCGTCAGGATGTCGCTGATGCCCGCGCACTCCATCACCGCGCGCACCGCGCCACCGGCGATCACGCCGGCACCCGGCGCCGCCGGCTTCATCCACACCCGGCCCGCGCCGTGATGACCGACCACCTCGTGCGGGATCGTGGAGCCCGTCAGCGGCACCTGCACCAGCTTCCGCCGCGCGGCCTCGACGGCCTTGCGCACCGCCTCGGACACCTCGTTCGCCTTGCCCGACGCGAAGCCCACCTTCCCCTGCCCATCGCCCACGGCGACGAGCGCGTTGAAGCTGAAGCGACGACCACCCTTCACCACCTTCGCGACGCGGTTGATCGCGACCACGTTCTCGATCAGGTCGCTCCCCTCGCGCTCGGCGTTCCGCTGGTCGCCACCGCGGCCGCGGCCTTCACCACCGCGCCCGCCACGCTCGCCGCCCTGGCCGCCGCGGCCGCCCGGGCCACCCGGCCCGCCACGTCCACGCCCGCCGCCCGGACCACCGCGTCCGCGACCGCCGCCCGGACCGCCGCGGCCACCGCCGCTGCGCCCGCCGCCGCTCCGGAACCCACCGCCCTGGCCGCCCGTGCCGGCGCCGCCCGAATTCGTGCTCTGCTCAGCCATGTTAGAACTCCAGCCCGCCTTCGCGGGCTCCGTCGGCCACCGCCTTCACGCGGCCGTGATACTGATACCCGCCACGGTCGAAGACCACCTTCGTGATCCCCTTCTCCCGGGCGATCGCCGCGATCTGCTTGCCGACCTCGAGCGACTTCTCCGCCTTCTTGCCTTCGCCAACCTTGACCGACGTGACCGTCGCCAGCGTGCGCGCCGCGTCGTCGTCCACCAGCTGCGCCGTGATGTGCTTCAGGGAACGATACACCACCAGGCGCGGACGCTCGGCGGTGCCAGCCACCTTGTTCCGCACGCGCAGGTGACGGCGCACCCGCTTCTCGCTGCGGGTCTTCGGAATTCCGATACGGCCCATGGTTACTTGCCTCCCGCCTTGCCGGCCTTGCGGCGAATCTGCTCGCCCACGTACTTGACGCCCTTCCCCTTGTACGGCTCGGGCGGACGCAGGCTGCGGATCTCCGCGGCCACCTGGCCGACCACTTCCTTGTTCGCGCCCTCGACCGTGATCTGCGTCGGCGCCGGCGCGCTCAGGGTGATCCCCTTCGGCGCCTTGTACTCGATGTTGTGCGAGTAGCCCAGGGAGAGCTGCAGCCCGTACGGCCGCTTCTCCGCCTTGTAGCCCACGCCCACCAGCTCCAGCTGCTTCGTGAAGCCCTTCGTCACCCCTTCCACCATGTTGGCGATGAGGGTGCGCGTCAGGCCGTGCAGCGACTTGTGCACCGGCTCGTCGTCGGGACGCGTCACGGTGATCTGGCCGTTCTCCTGCGCCAGCGTCATCGCCGCGGGCACCGTGCGGGTCAGCTCCCCCTTCGGGCCCTTCACGCTCACGACGTTGCCCTTCTCGATCTTGACCGTGACGCCGTTCGGGACGGCGATCGGTGCTCTGCCAATACGCGACATGGATCGCTCTCCTTACCAGACGAGGGCGAGGAGCTCGCCGCCCGTGCGCGCCTGACGCGCCTCACGGTCGGACATCAGCCCCTTCGACGTGGAGAGGATCGCGATGCCGAGCCCGTTGCGGACGCGCGGGATCTCCTGGACCCCGACGTACTTGCGCAGGCCGGGCGTGGACACGCGCTGCAGCGACCGGATGACGGGCTGTCCACCCGCCGCGTACTTGAGCCGCACGCGCAGCAGGCGCTTGCCATCCTCGGTCTCGAGAGTCGTGAAGTCCTGGATGTAGTCGTTCTCCTTCAGGATCCGCGCGATCTCGGTCTTCATCTTCGACGTCGGCATGTCGACGCGGCGGTGCTTCGATCCGCAGGCGTTGCGGATCCGCGTCAGCATGTCGGCAATCGGATCGGTCATGCTCATGAATGATTCCCTTGTCCTCTCGTATCCCGTGGGACGTGGAGGATTGAATGTGATGTCCGTGAACCGTGATCCGCGAACCGTGAACCGGACCTGCGTCGGGACGGTTCGCGGTTCACCGTGCACGGTGAACGGTCCTGAGTTACCAGCTCGCCTTCCGCACGCCCGGGATCATCCCGAACAGCGCCAGCTCGCGGAAGCAGATGCGGCAGATCCCGAAGCGGCGCAGGTAGGCGCGCGAGCGCCCGCACCGGCCACACCGGTTGTGCTGCCGGACCTGGAACTTCGGCTTCCGCTTGCTCTTCTCGATCATGGCCTTACGAGCCATTACAGTCGCGCCCCCGTCTTGTCGTTGCCCCGGAACGGCATCCCCAGCTCCTTCAGCAGGGCGAACGCGAGGTCGTCGCGGCCGGCCGTCGTCACGAACGTGATGTCCATCCCGTGGATGGTCTCGATCGCGTCGTAGTTGATCTCCGGGAAGATCATCTGCTCCTTCACGCCGAGCGAGTAGTTGCCCCGCCCGTCGAACGACTTCGTCCCCACGCCGCGGAAGTCACGCACGCGCGGCAGCGCGATCGTCACGAACCGGTCGAGGAACTCCCACATCCTGGCGCCGCGCAGCGTCACCGACGCGCCGATCTCCTGCCCCTCGCGGAGCCCGAAGTTCGCGATCGACTTCTTCGCCTTGCGCCGCACCGGCTGCTGGCCGGTGATCGTCGCCAGCTCCTCGACCACGTTGTCGAGGAACTTCGGCTGCTTGATCGCCTCGCCCGCGCCCACGTTGAGCACGATCTTGCTCAGCGTCGGCACCTGGTGCGGGTTCTTCAGGCCGAACTGCTCCATCAGGCGGCCGCGCACCGTGTTCGCGTAGAACTCGCGCAGCCGCGGCGCCGGCACCGGCTTGCCGGCGCCCGCGTGCGGACCACGCGCCTTCGGCGCCTCGCCCCCCTTCTTCTTCCCGCCCTTGCCCGCGTCCGCGGAGCCCTTCTTTTCCTTCGTCGCCATTATCTAGTCCTCGTCGCCTCAGCGCACGCGGGGAATCGCTTCCCCGCTCTTCACGCTCAGGCGCTCCTTGGTGCCATCCGAGTCGATCCGCCGGCGCGTCCGCGTCGGGGCATCGCTCTTCGGGTCGAGCAGCATCACGTTCGACGCGTGGATCGGCGCCGGGAAGTCGATGATCCCCCCCTGCTCCTCGGCCGACCGCGCCTTGCGGTGCCGCTTCACGATGTTCGCGCCTTCCACCACCACGCGACCCGTCTTGCGGTAGACCCGGAGCACCTTGCCCACGTGCCCCTTGTCGTCGCCGCGCACCACCTTCACGGTGTCGCCCGCGGTGACGTGGATCTTCACCCGCTCCGCGTTCTTCGCGTGGCGCTTCTGTCCCTTCACGCCCGCGCGGTCGGTCTTCCGGTACTTGAGCACTCGCATCTTACAAGACCTCCGGCGCCAGCGAGACGATCTTCATGTACTTCTTCTCGCGGAGCTCGCGCGCGACCGGGCCGAAGATACGCGTCGCCCTCGGCTCGCCCGCATCATTGATGATCACCACGGCGTTCTCGTCGAAGCGGATGTAGCTGCCGTCCTTCCGCCGCGTCTCCTTCACCGTGCGCACGACGACCGCCTTCGCGACGTCGCTCTTCTTCACCGTGCCGTTCGGGAGCGCGTTCTTCACGGCCACGACGACGATGTCGCCGAGGCCGGCATAGCGCCGGCGGGTCCCGCCGAGGACGCGGATCACGAGCGCCGTCTTGGCCCCCGAGTTGTCCGCGACCTTCACCATCGACTCCTGCTGGATCATGGTCGGTCTCCCTTAGCGCGCGCGGTCCACGATCTCGACCACGCGCCACCGCTTGTCCTTCGATAGCGGGCGGGTCTCCACGATGCGCACCGTGTCGCCGACCTTCGCCGAGTTCTCCTCGTCGTGGGCCTTCAGGCGCTTGGTGCGCGTCACCATCTTGCCGTACACCGGGTGCGGCACGCGACGCTCGATCGCCACCACCACCGTCTTCTGCATCTTGTCGCTCACCACGAGGCCGGTGCGCGTCTTCCGCGCGTTCCGCCGCGTGGGCTGCTCGTTGGTCATCTCAGCCATGGTCTCTTCCCCCGCGCTCAGCGCGCGCTCTCGAGCTCGCGCTCGCGCAGGATGGTCTTCAGTCGCGCGATGTCCTTGCGGATCCAGCGCAGCTGCAACGGATCGTCCAGCGGCTCCGTCGCGCTGCGGAACCGCAGCCGGAACCGCTCCTCTTCCAGGCTCGCGATCCGCGACCGGATCTCGTCCACCGACAGTTCACGGATCTCGTCAGCTCGCATCGGTGTGTGCCTCCTCACGGACAACGAACTTCGTCTTCACCGGCATCTTCGCGGCCGCCAGCGCCATCGCCTTCTGCGCGATGTCCGGGCTCACCCCTTCCAGCTCGAACATCATGCGGCCCGGCTTCACCACCGCCACCCACATCTCGGGCGATCCCTTGCCCTTCCCCATGCGGGTCTCGGCCGGCTTCTTCGTGATCGGCTTGTCCGGGAAGATCCGGATCCACACCTTGCCGCCACGCTTGATGTGGCGCGTCAGCGCCACGCGCGCGGCCTCGATCTGCCGGCTCGTCACCCACCCCGGCTCCAGCGCCTGCAGGCCGTAGGTCCCGAACGCCACCGTGTTGCCACGCTGGCTCAGCCCCTTCATCCGGCCCTTGAACATCTTGCGGAACTTGACCCGCTTCGGACTCAGCATCGGTCGCCCTCCTTACTGGCCACTGGAGTACGTGGCGCCACGACGGTCCGCCACCACTTCGCCCTTGAAGATCCAGACCTTCACGCCGATCGTCCCGTACGTGGTCTTGGCCGTCGAGATGGCGTAGTCGATGTCGGCACGCAGCGTGTGCAGCGGCACCCGGCCCTCGTGGTACCCTTCCACGCGCGCGATCTCGGCGCCGCCGAGCCGCCCGCCCGCCTTCACCTTGATCCCCGCCGCGCCCATCCGCATCGTGCTCTGCACCGCGCGCTTCATCGCACGGCGGAACGAGATGCGCTGCGCCAGCTGCGCGGCGATGTTGTCCGCCACCAGCTGCGCGTCGAGCTCGGGACGCTTGATCTCCTCGACGTTGATCCCCACTTCCTTCCCCGTCAGGTGCGCCAGCTCGTCGCGGAGCTTGTCCACTTCGGCGCCCTTCTTCCCGATCACCACGCCCGGCCGGCCGGTGTGCAGCGTCACCACCACCTTCCCCGGCTTCCGCTCGATCACGATGTTCGCGATCGCCGCGTGCCCCAGGCGCGCCTTCAGGTACTTGCGCAGCAGCTCGTCCTCCCGCAGCAGCGCCGGCAGCTCGCGACCCGCGTAGTAGCGCGAGTTCCACTGCTTCGACACGCCGAGGCGGAAGCCGATCGGATTCGTCTTCTGTCCCATTAGCGACCTTCCCTCTCGGCGACCACGATTTCCACGTGGCTCGTCCGCTTCTGAATCGGGGTCGCGCGCCCCTGCGCGGCTGGCATGAACCGCTTGAGCTTCGGCCCCTCGTTGATCACCGCGTGCTTCACGTACAGCGCGTCCACGTCCAGCGCCGCGTTCGTCGCGCGCGCCGCCTGCTCCGCGTTCGCCACCGCCGACTTCAGCGTCTTCGAGATCTGCACCGCCGCGTGCTTCTTCGAGAACGTCAGCAGCGCGAGCGCCTCGTTGACGCCCTTCCCGCGGATCTGGTCGATCACGAGCCGCATCTTGTACGGCGACTGCCGCGTGCCCCGCATCAGCGCCCGCGCCGAGACCGCCGGTTCGGCGCTCGCAGCGGGCCGGCGCTGACCCGCGCGCTTCGCGGGCACGCGGCTCGTTGCGCGCTTGGCGCCCGACTTCTTCGCGATTGACTTCTTCGCGCTCCCCTTCTTCGCCGCTGCCATTACTTGCCTCCCGCCTTCGGCGCCGACGCCTTCTTGTCGGTCGCCTTCGCGCCGGTGTGGCCACGGAACAGACGCGTCGGCGCGAACTCGCCGAGCTTGTGCCCGACCATGTTCTCCGTCACGTAGACCGGGATGAACTTGTTGCCGTTGTGCACGGCGAAGGTGTGACCGACGAAGTCCGGCAGCACCGTGCTCGCCCGCGACCACGTCTTGATCACCTTCTTCGAGCCCGCGCTGTTCTGCGCCTCGACCTTCTTCACGAGGGCCTCCTGGACGAACGGCCCCTTCTTTACGCTTCTCGCCATAGTCGGTTATCCCGGATTACTGCGTGGCCTTGCCGCGCTTCCGCCCGCGGACGATCATCCGCTGCGACGACTTCTTCTTGTTGCGCGTCTTCACGCCCTCCTTCTTGCCCCACGGGCTGACGACGTTGCGGCCACCGCGCGTGCGGCCACCGTGCGGGTGATCCACGGGGTTCATCACCTCGCCGCGGACCTTCGGGCGCTTGCCCATCCAGCGGCTCTTCCCCGCCTTCCCCCACGACTCCAGCTCGTGCTCCGCGTTCCCCACCTCGCCGATCGTGGCCAGGCAGCGCTGGTGCACCAGGCGCACTTCCGAGCTCGGCATGCGCAGCGTCACGTACTCCCCTTCCTTCGCCATCACCTGCGCCGACATCCCCGCCGAGCGGCAGATCTGCCCACCCTTCCCCATCTTCAGCTCGATGTTGTGCACCGCCGTGCCGAGCGGAATCTCGCCCAGCGGCAGCGTGTTGCCGAGCCGCACGTCCGTGCCCGGGCCGGAGGCGATCACGTCGCCCACCTTCAGCCCCTTCGGGTGCAGGATGTAGCGCTTCTCGCCGTCGCCGTACTCGACGAGCGCGATGCGCGCCGACCGGTTCGGGTCGTACTCGATCTCGCGCACCGTCGCCGGCTCGCCGAAGCGATTGCGCTTGAAGTCGATGATCCGGTACTTCCGCTTGTGCCCACCGCCGATGCGACGCATCGCGATGTGGCCGTGGTTGTCGCGCCCGCCGCTCTTCTTGAGCGGCTCGAGCAGCGACTTCTCCGGCGTCGAGCGGGTGATCTCGGTGAAATCGGCGACCGAGCGGAAACGGCTGCTCTTGGTCACCGGCTTGAATTGACGAATCGGCATCGCGTCAGCCCTCGAAGATCTCGATGCGGTCACCGTCGGCGAGCGTCACGATCGCCCGCTTCCAGTGCGCCTTGCGCCCGACGTTCTGCCCGACGCGCTTGTCCTTGCCACGGTGGTTCGACGTCCACACCCCGGTCACCTTCACGCCGAACAGCTGCTGGATCGCCTGCTTGATCTCCTGCTTGTTCGCGTCCGGGTGCACCTCGAAGTGGTACTCGCCACGATCCTGGTAGGCGACCGAGCTCGCTTCCGTGACGATCGGCCGCACGATGGTGCGATGAAGCGTAGGCATCGGTTACTTCTCCCTCCTCTTCGTGGACTTCTTCGCCGCCGACTTCTTGGCGGTGCTCTTCTTCTTGGCGGCTGGAGCCTTGGCCGCGCGCTTCGCGGCCGCGCGGCTCGTTGCGCTCTTACCGCCAGACTTCTTCGCGATGGCCTTCTTCGCCGCCGACTTCTTCGCCGCGGCCTTGGCCGGCTTCGCGGCCTTCGCCGGCGTCGCCGCCGCTTCCGCCCGCTCGCGCTTCGGCGCCGCCGGCGCCTCGGCGATCGGCTCCAGCGTCGTGCCCAGCGCGCCCGCCTCGACCAGCACCACGTCCGACCACAGGATGTGGTAGGTCGAGCTGTCCGAGTACGGCATCACGTGCACGTTCGGCAGGTTGCGGCCGCTCAGGAACACGTTCGGCTTCACGCCGTCCGTGAGCACGAGCACCTTCTTCGCCGCCACGTCCAGCTTGCCGAGCAGGTTCACGATCGCCGACGTCCGCGGGGACTCGAAGTTGAATGCGTCGATCACGTAGATCGCGCCTTCATTGGCCCGCGCGTTGAGCGCGCTCTTCTTGGCGAGCGCACGCACCTGGCGCGGCACGTACTGGTCATACGCCCGCGGCGTGGGACCGAACACGGTGCCGCCGCCCACCCAATGCGGCGCGCGCGTCGAGCCCTGGCGGGCGCGACCCGTGCCCTTCTGCTTCCACGGCTTCTGGTTGCCGCCCGTGACGTACTTGCGGATCTTGGTCGAGGCGTTGCCCTGGCGCTGGTTGGCAAGGAACGCCTTCACCGCCTGGTGCATCACCGGCATGTTCACCGTGCCGTCGAATGTCGACTCCGGCAGCTGCACCTTGTCCTTGCGTGCCGTGCCGAGGGACGTGTACGACGACACGTGCTGGGTCTGAGTGTTGTTGTCTGGCATCGGTTATCCCTGCTTCCGGACGACGACGATCCCGTTCTTCGGGCCGGCGACGGCGCCGCGGACGTAGATCAGATTGCGCTCCGCATCCACCTTCTCGACCCGCAGGCCGACCTGGGTGTGCCGCTCCGCGCCGTAGTGTCCCGGCATCTTCTTCCCCTTGATGACGCGCGACGGATCCGTGCCGGGTCCGATCGAGCCGGGGCGGCGGTGCTTCGTGTTGCCGTGCGTGTTCGGGCCGCCGCCGAAGCCCCAGCGCTTCACCACACCCTGGAAGCCGCGGCCCTTCGTCGTGCCCGTCACCTTCACCGTCTCGCCCTCGGCGAAGATCCCCACGTTGATCGTGTCGCCGACGTTGTAGGTCGGGATCTCGGCCTTCGCGTTGCCAGGCTCGTCGAGCCGGATGCTGCGCACCGCGCGCGGCGCCGCGTCGAGCCCCGCCTTCTTCGCGTGGCCGAGCTCCGCCTTCGCCGCCCGGCGGCCGCGCGGCGTGCGCTCGCCCTTGCCGGACTCGCGGGCCGTCCGCTGCGTGCCGAGCGCGCCGAGCTGCACCTGCTTGATGAGCGACGTGTTCGTCACCGAGAGCACGGAGTTGGGCTCCGCCTCGATCACGGTGCAGGGAATCTGCTGCCCCGCGCTGTTGAACAGCTGGGTCATGCCCAGCTTCCTGCCGATGATGCCGATCATGGATGTCCTCTGAAACTGAGTCACTGGCTCTATCGCCAGTTGGACTGTGGACTCGCCGGCGCGAACGCTGGGGCGGAGTCCTGCTTCGAACTACTCGTGAACCGTGAACCGATGACCGTGAACCGTGAGGGCTCCGCCGTGACGGTTCACCGTTCACGGTTTACGGTCCACGTGGTCGCTATTGAACCTTGATCTCCACGTCCACGCCTGCCGGCAGGTCGAGCTTCGTCAGCGCGTCCACCGTCTGGGCGCGGCTGTCGAGGATGTCGATCACCCGCTTGTGCGTCTTCAGCTCGAACTGCTCCCGCGACTTCTTGTCCACGTGCGGCGAACGGAGCACCGTCCACCGCTGCGTCTTCGTCGGGAGCGGGATCGGCCCCGACACCTGCGCCCCCGTCTTCTCCGCCGTGCGGACGATGTCCGCCGACGCCTGATCGATCACCGCGTGATCGAATGCCTTGAGACGGATGCGAATGCGACCAGCCATGTGATATACCGAGAATGAAAGTCTGGATGAACTACGGGATGACCGATGGAGCGGAGGACCGGTCGGTCCGTCGGTCCACCGGTCGTCCGGCGCTTACTTGAGGATCTTCGCCACGACGCCGGCGCCGACGGTGCGGCCGCCCTCGCGGATGGCGAACCGGAGCCCTTCGTCCATCGCGATCGGCGTGATCAGCTCGATCGTCATCTGCACGTTGTCCCCCGGCATCACCATCTCCATCCCCTCCGGCAGCTCCACGCTTCCGGTCACATCCGTCGTCCGGAAGTAGAACTGCGGCCGGTACCCCTTGAAGAACGGCGTGTGCCGCCCGCCCTCCTCCTTCGTGAGCACGTAGACCTCGGCGTTGAACTTCGTGTGCGGCGTGATCGA
>DASURL010000164.1:0-8474 GCA_036280075.1 Gemmatimonadaceae bacterium
TGCAGTGCCGAACCGGGCTAGCCCGTGGTTTGGGGATGTGCGGCCGGGTACATTTCGCCGGCGCCCTCAAGCTCCGGCCGGCGCTCACTCCCGGCAAGCCGCTCCTCTCACTTCTACACCACGCGATGGCAGCTGTGTCACGTCCCGCACCCGTCGTCCTCCTCGTCCTCGATGGCTGGGGATACCGTCCGGAGCGCGAAGGCAATGCGATCGCCATGGCGAAAGTACCGACCTGGGACCGACTGTGGGCGCGCGCACCGCGCACGCTGCTCCAGGCATCGGGTGAGGCGGTTGGCCTTCCCTGCGGACAGATCGGCAACAGCGAGGTCGGACACCTGAACCTCGGCGCCGGCCGGGTGGTGAAGCAGGATCTCGTGCGCATCTCTCAGGCGATCGCCGACGGCAGCTTCTTCACGAACGACGTCTTCGTGAATGCCTGCCGCTCGGTGCGCGAGAACGGCGGCACGCTGCATCTCGTCGGACTGATCGGCACCGGCGGCGTGCACGCCATCGATTCGCATCTCTACGCACTGCTCGATCTCGCCGAGCGTGAACGGGTGCCGCGCGTCGCCGTGCAGGTGATGCTCGACGGCCGCGACACGATGCCGCGCTCCGGACTCGGCTTCCTCCAGGAGCTCGTGACGCGCATCAATGGGCGCGCCCTGATCGGCAGCGTGGGCGGCCGCTACTTCGGCATGGATCGCGATCATCGCTGGGACCGTACCGAGAAGTGGTATCGCTCGGCGGTGATCGGTGCGCCGCCCAAGGCCTCCGATCCGCTCGACGTGGTGCGCGAGGCGTACGAGCGTGGCGAGACCGACGAATTCGTGATGCCGACGGCAATCGTGAACGCATCCGGCAGTCCGGTGGCCCCGATGCGCGACGGCGACGCAGTGATCTGCTTCAACTACCGCTCCGACCGGATGCGGCAGATCGTGCGCGCCCTCGCCCAGCCGGACTTCGACGGCTTCGACGTGCGCGGCCGCCCGCGCGTGCGCGTGGCGACGATGACGCAGTACGACAAGACGTTCGCCGACTGGGGGGTGCAGGTGGCCTTCGCGCCGCAGTCGATGGCGAACATCGTCGGCGAGGTGATCTCGAAGGCGGGGATGACGAACCTGCGCACGGCGGAAACCGAGAAGTACGCGCATGTGACCTACTTCTTCAACGGCGGCATCGAGCCGCCATTCCCCGGCGAGGATCGCCGGCTCGTGCCGAGCCAGAAGGTGGCGACGTACGACCTGGCGCCGGAGATGAGCGCACCGGGGATCACCGACGTGCTGTGCGCGGCGATCGAGGCCCGGGAACACGACTTCGTGCTCTGCAACTACGCGAACGGGGACATGGTAGGCCACACCGGCTCGATCCCGGCGACCATCGCCGCGGTGGAGACGGTGGACGCCTGCCTGGCCCGGGTGCTGACGTCGGCGGAAGCGGCGGGGGCGCGGCTGCTCATCACCGCCGATCACGGGAACTGCGAGATGATGATCGATCCGGAGACGGGCGGCCCGCACACGGCACATACGACGAATCCCGTGCCCTTCCTGGTCGTGGATTCGCGCGAGGCGGTGGGGCTGCGCGACGGTGGTGCGCTGTGCGACGTGGGGCCGACGATCCTGCACATGCTCGGGCTCGAGCAGCCGGCGGAGATGACGGGCCACGACCTGCGTCTCAAGTGAGGAGTACCTTTCATCCCATGGTTCGGAGCGAACGAGTGAAGGCGATTCTCTGCGGCGTGATGGCGCTGCTCATGGCGGTACCGGCGGCGGCCCAGGTGGGTCACGACCCCGAGGACAGTCCGTATCGTGATCTCGAGCATCGGCAGGAGATCACGATCCTGGGCGGCTGGGTGAAGGCGCGGCACGACCCCGCCGGCGTGGCCCCGCAGAGCGCACCGATGGTGGGGGCACGCTACGAGTTCAACCTCGCGGGGCCACTGTCGCTGAGCAGCGACGTGACGGCGATGTTCGCCGACCGCGACGTGATCGATCCGTCGAAGCCGAAGGCGCAGCGCATTCCGCGCAGCGAGAGCGCCACGGTGTACGCGGCGGACCTCGCGCTCGCGATGAACCTCACCGGACGCAAGAGCTGGCACCACCTGGTGCCGCAGGTGCGCGGAGGCGTCGGCCTGCTCCGCAGCTCGGCGGCGGACGACTCGTCGGGGTTCCACTTCGGCACCCCGTTTGCATTCAGCTTCGGCGGCGGGCTGAAGCTGGTGCCGGGCCGGACGGGGCGCTTCCAGGTGCGCGCGGACTTCACGGACCGGCTGTTCAAGCTCTCGTATCCGGACTCGTACTACCGGCTCGCCTCCGACAACACGGCGGTGCTCGACCGGTCCACGGCGAAGTCGTTCTACACGCATCACGCAGTCTTCTCGCTGGGCGTGTCGTACCTCTTCGGACGCTGACCTCCGACCCGCCGGCGACCCTTCTTCCCGGCGGTTCACATGGCGCGCGACTACGAGAACCTGAACGACATCCAGGACCTGGACGACCGCGAGCTGCGCGACCTCGTGCACGAGCACCTCGCGGCGCACGGGGCGCTCGATGTCGATGACATCACCATCTCCGTCCAGAACGGGCACGTGCTCCTCTCCGGGCGCGTCGGCACCGACGGCGAGCGCCGCATCGCGGAGCACGTGCTCACCGACGTCGTGGGGGTGAGCGACTACGCGAACGAGATCGTCGTCGACCCGATGCGACGGGCGGAGAGCCCGATGCCGATCGACGAGCACCTGGCGGACGAAGCGGAGCGCGCCGGCACGCTGCTGGGCGACATGCCCCGCCCCGTGGAGCCATCGGTGGAATACGGTGCCGCCGACCAGCGTGACACCGAAGGAGAGCTCGACGGCTCGACCGACTACGAGGAAGTGACGCGGAACGGCGTGCCGTGGAACCCGCCGTCGTCGCCCACCCCGGAAGGCTTCCTCGGCAGCGACGTGCAGCCGGAGGACATGGGGGAGCAGCACTAGGAACGGAAGACCGAGGGACCGGAACTTCGAAGGGCACACCGATCTGAGTTCGGTGTGCCCTTTCGGTCCTCCGATCCTCCGGTCCTCCGATGTTTCGGTCCTCCGGTCCTTCGGTCCTTCGTATATTCCCCCCATGCCCACCTACCTCACCCGTCGCGTCTCCTTCGCCGCGGCGCACAGATATCGCGTCCCCGAATGGAGTGACGAGCAGAACGAGGCCACGTTCGGGCTGTGTGCGCGGCCGAGCTATCACGGCCACAGCTACGTGTGCGACGTGACGGTCACGGGTGAGGTGGACCGCGTCACCGGCTTCGTCGTCGACCTCGGACTGCTGGACCGCGTGCTGCAGTGTGAGGTGCGCGAGCGGCTGGATCACCGCAACATCAACACGGACGTCCCCGAGTTCGCCGATGGCCGGATGATCCCGACCGGGGAGAACCTCGCGCGGTTCATCGCCGAACGGGTGCAGGACGGGCTCGGCGGCGCGGCACGAGTCACGCGTGTGGTCGTGGCGGAGGACTCCACGTTGAGCACGACGTACGAACCGGGCTGAGCGCGTGACGTTTGACGGCGCTCGGTCGTGCTACACACGACGCGCCGCGACGGGCACGATGCCGGGCCGCGCGCCGCACCGGAGGATCCGTGACGACCGCTTCGTTTTCCCGCCCCACCACCGTACGTGGCACGCTCGCCGAGCAGTTCGAACCCGTGCTGCTCATCCACGCCGAGCTGCAGGAGGAATGCGAGCCGCAGGTGGACGCGGACGAATGCCAGCGTCGCATCCGCACGGGACTCGTGGCCTACGATGCGCTTCGCGTGCTGGCATCCTGCGGGGACCTGCGTCCGCGCTTCGCCGCGATGGTGGATGCCTTCGAGGTCGCCGGCCTGATCTCCAACGACGACCGACGCGCCCTGCTCGACGGTGATTTGGACGTGGACGACCTGGTGAGCGGATGGTTCACCGGCGATCGGACCCCGCGCGATGCGCGTCGCCGTGCGGCGCGTCAGGCAGCGATCCTCGTCGGCAACGCACTTCTGCGCGCCGCGAGCACGCGCGTCGGCGCGCCGTCCGCATGGCGCTCCTGGACGCGGACGGTGTGCCCGTGTTGCGGGGGCTCGCCGGACATCGCGCTGATCGAGCGGGGCGCCCAGCGCACGCTCGTCTGTGCGCGCTGCGACGTACAGTGGCGCACGAAGCGGGCGGGCTGCCTCGGGTGCGAGGAGGAGATCGCCCCGGCGATCGCCCGCATCAGCAACCCGGAGCTCGGCTACGACCTGGTGATGTGCAATGGCTGCGGGCGGTTCCTCAAGGAGCGCCCGCGGCGTGGACTGGAGTCGCTCATCGTGGAGCGCGCGCTCACGCTCGAGATGGAGATGGCGGCGGAGCAGCGCGGCCTGCGCCTCTGAGCGGCACGCTCGCCAGCGGTCGCTGCGTCGGCGTCCTCCTCGCGGGGGGCGCCGCGCGTCGTTTTGGCGGGCACCCCAAGGGACTCGCCACGATCGGCGGCGTCCGCATCGCCGATCGGGCGCTGGATGCGCTGCGCGCCAGCACCAGCACCCAAGTGGTGGTGGCCAACGACCCGGCGGCACGCGAGTGGTTTCCGCGTGAGCGTGTCGTCAACGACGAACGCCGGGGGCTCGGCCCGCTCGCCGGCATCGCGGCCGGCCTCGCGGCGGCGGATGGACTCTCCGCCATCGTGCTCGCGTGGGACATGCCCTTCGTGCCAGCCGAGCTGCTCCGGCGACTGCGCGAGCGGGCAGCAGCGGTCACCGGCGTGGATGCGGTCGTGCCCATGCACGGCACCACGCCCGAGCCGCTCTGCGCCTGGTACGCGCCAACGGCGGCAGCGGTGTGCCGAGCCCTGCTCGAGGGTGGAGAGCGGCGCGCCCGCACGCTCGCGGCCAGCCTGTCGCGGGTCGAGTGGCTGGACGAGTCATCGCTCGGCGGCCTCGGAGACCTCGAGCGCGCGTTCACGAGCGTGGACACCCCGGAACGGCTCGCCGCCGTGGGTGGTGCGCTCCCCTGACAGAGGGCATCTTGGAGGCTCCGCCGGCGTCACGCCCTGACCCAGACCGTATCGGCTTCCGATGTTCCGACTTCGCGCCACCGCTTCCGTCCTCCTCCTGTGCGCGTTCGCTGCCTGCCAGACGACAGGCGGCTCCGCCACACCGGCACCAGCGCCGGCGCCCGTCACGCCCCCGCCGGCGGCACCCGCGCCCGCCCCCGCCCCTCCGCCGGACGCGCGCGCCCTGCTGCGGCAGTTCATCGACTCGCTGGTGGAGGTGCCCGACTTTCGCAGTGCGCACTGGGGGCTGCTCGTCGTGGACCCCGATCGCGGCGATACGCTCTACTCGCGCAACGCCGACAAGCTGTTCATGCCGGCGTCGAACATGAAGCTGCTCACCGGCGGGACGGCGCTCGTCCAGCTCGGCCCCGACTTCCGCTGGTCCACCACGCTGTTCGCGCGCGGTCGCGTGCGGAACGGCACGCTGAACGGCGACCTCGTCGTCGCCGGCAACGGCGACCCGACGGTGAGCGAGCACATGCATCCCGACAGCGCGCTCGCCCCGCTGCGCGCCCTCGCCGATTCCCTGCGCGCCCACGGCATCACGAGGGTGCGCGGACGCGTCGTTGCCGCGCCGTCGCCCTTCACCGACTCGCCGCTCGGCTTCGGCTGGGCGTGGGACGACCTGGACGAGCCCTATTCCGCCGGCGTCGACGCGCTCTACTTCAACGAGGGCTTCACCCAGGTCGTGGTGTACGGAGGAGCGCGACCAGGTGCGAAGGTGCGCGCCGTCACCCGGCCGCTCGCCACCTACCCTCGGCTCATCGTGAAGGCGACGACGGTGGCGCCGGTGGCCGCCGGCGACACGATCACGGCGCAGCCGGCGATCATCGTCGGCCAGGATTCCTCGCACACCGGCGTGCTGGTGAGCGGCACCATCGCGGCGGGCGACAGCGCCGTGCTGGAGATCAGCTTCCGCCACCTGGAGGCGGCGTACGTCGCGGCGCTCACCGAGGCGCTGCGCACCAGCGGCATCACCGTCTCCGGCGCCCGCACCGACACCACCGCAGCGCTGGATTCACTGGTCACCCAGCTCTCCCCGCCGCTGCGCGACGTGTTCCCGTACTTCGAGAAGCCGTCGCAGAACCAGATCGGCGAGATCCTCTTCAAGACGCTCGCGCTCGTGAAGACGGGCGTCGGCACCGCGGACAGCGCGCGGCGCGTCGTGTCGGATCAGTTGCTCGCGTGGGGCGCGGCGCCCGACGGCTTCGCCGTGCGAGATGGCAGCGGGCTCTCGCGCCACGACTACGTGACTCCGCGCACCATCATCCACGTGCTCGACGCCGTGCGCCGCTCGCCGGACTTCAAGGTCCTCTACGACGCCCTGCCGATCGGCGGCGTGGACGGCACCATCCGCAGCCGCATGAAGGGGACGCCCGCCGAAGGAAACGTGCACGCGAAGACCGGCACGCTCGACAAGGCGCGCTCGCTGTCCGGCTACGTCACCACGGCCGACGGGCGCATGCTGCTGTTCAGCGCCCTGTGCAACAACTACGTGGTGCCGACGCGGCGCGTGGACGACGTGAGCAACGCGCTGGCCATCCGCCTCGCGTCGATGCGACTGGACGGTCAATGACCGCCACCCGGCTCGGCGTCGCCGAGGCGAGCGCGCTGATCCTCGCGAACGCGCGCGCGCTCGACGCCGAGCCGGTGTCCCTCGAGCTGGCGCTCGGCCGCGTGCTCGCGGCGGACATCGTCTCGCCGGTGGCGCTGCCCCCGTGGGACAACTCGAGCATGGACGGCTACGCGGTGCGCGGCGACGACGTGCGCGGGGCGTCCCGCGCCTCTCCCGCGACGCTGGCGGTGACCGGGACCGTCGCCGCGGGCCAGCGTCCGTCGCGCGTCGTTGGCGCCGGGGAAGCGATGCGCATCATGACCGGTGCGCCGGTGCCGGAGGGTGCAGACACGGTGGTGCGGGTGGAGGACACCGACGGTGGCACCGAGCGCGTGCTGGTTCACGACGACCGCGACCTGTCGCGGAACATCCGGCAGCGCGGCGAGGACGTACGGGCTGGCGCGACGGTGATGCGCGCGGGAACCGTGCTCGGCGCGGCGCAGGTCGGCGTGCTCGCGTCCGTGGGTTGCTCGTCGCCGAGAGTGCACCGTCGGCCGCGCGTCGCGGTGCTGGCCACCGGCGACGAGCTGGTCACCGTGGACCGGTTCGACGAAGTGCTTCGCGGCGATCGGATCGTGTCGTCGAACAGCTACTCGCTGGCCGCGGCGGTGCGCGAGGCCGGCGGAGAACCGGTGCTGCTCGGCATCGCGGCAGACGATCCGGACGAGATCTCCCATGGCCTGGAGCGGGCGCGCGACTGCGACCTGATCCTCACCTCGGGTGGCGTGTCGGTCGGCGAGTTCGACTTCACGCGCACCGTGGTGGAGCGGCTGGGCGGCGAGCTGGCGATGTGGCGGGTGCGCATGCGCCCCGGGGCGCCGATCGGGTTCGGCACCCTGTTCGGCAGGCCGTGGATCGGGCTGCCCGGAAATCCCGTGTCGGCGCTGGTGACGTTCGAGCTGTTCGCGCGGCCGCTCATCCGCGTGCTCGGCGGGCATCGCCGGCCGCACCGCCGCGTGGTCGAGGTGATCGCGGGCGAAGACATCCGGCTCGCCGCACCGCTCACGCACTTCCTGCGCGTCGTGCTCGATCGGGACGAGGGCGAGCCGCCGCGAGCGAGGCTCACCGGCTCGCAGAGCTCGGGGATGCTGACGTCGATGGCACAGGCCGACGCGCTGCTCGTCGTGCCTCCCGAGCCTCAGGCCGTTCCCGCCGGTACGCGGCTGCGCGCGATCCCGCTCGGCGACTCGGCCGATCACGCCGCACACTTTCCCGCGTGAGCCACGACGACTCCGCGGCCAAGCAGGCGAGCGCCCTGCGACGTGAGCTCGAGCGCCGCTTTCGCACGAGCACGCGCCAGGTGCAGCTCGGCGGTCTCGACATCGAGCTGCTCAGCCCCGCGAACGCCGACGACCTGATCAGCGAGGACGACTACGTGATGGACGAGCGCCTCCCGTACTGGGCGGATCTCTGGCCCTCGGCGCAGGTCCTCGCCGAGGAAGTTCGCACCCTTCGCCTGCGCGGGCAGCGCGTGCTGGAGCTCGGCTGCGGGCTCGGCCTGGTGGCGATCGGCGCCACGCTGGCGGGCGCCGAAGTGACGGCCACTGATTACTACGAGGATGCGCTGCTGTTCGCGAAGCTCAACGTGGTCGAGGCGGCCGGCCGCACGATCGCCACGCGCATGGTGAACTGGGTGGAGTTGCCGAAGGATCTCGGTCGCTTCGATCTCGTGCTCGCCTCGGACGTGCTGTACGAGCACCGGTATGCGCCGCTCGTCGCGAACGCCATCGCGTCCACGCTGGTGCGCGGCGGCGAGGCGATCGTTGCCGACCCGGGCCGCATCGCGCTCGATGCATTCCTCGACGAATGCCGCGAGCGAGGC
>DASURL010000165.1:0-16774 GCA_036280075.1 Gemmatimonadaceae bacterium
TGCTCCTCGGCGACGCGCGACACGACCTCCTTCACCCGCTCCTGCTCGCGCACGTCCACCGCCACGCCGCTCGCCTTGCCGCCAGCAGCACGGATCTCCGCCGCGGCGGCATCCACGCGCTCCTGCTTGCGGCTCGCCAGCACCACGTGCGCGCCGAGGGCGGCGAGGGAGTCGGCGATTCCGCGGCCGATACCGCTGCCGCCCCCCGTGATGAGCGCCACCTGGCCGTCGAACAGGCCGGGGCGGAAGATCTCGAGCGGCGACTTGGCGGGGGGAGTCATCGGCGTTCTTCCGGCGTGAAGGTGGCGGTATCCGATGCAGCGCGGGTCGTTTCTGCGGCCGGGGCCGGGACGTCCGGGCCCAGCACATCCTGGAGCGCATCCGCCAGCGTGGCGGCTTCCGGCGCCGGCGCCACGGTGAGCGCGAGGCCGAGCTGCATGACGGGAGCGAAGGAGCGGCGGTGATGCGGCGTGAGCCCGTGGGCAGCCAGCCCGGCCTGATGCTCGGGCGTGCCGTAGCCCACGTTCGTCTCCCAGCGGTAATGCGGGTGCCGGCGCGCGAGGGCGCGCATCAGGCGGTCGCGCGTGACCTTGGCGACGATGGACGCACAGGCAATGGAGTGGCAGCAACCATCGCCGCCGACGACGGCGGTATGCTCCACGCCGAGCGAACGGATGCGATTGCCGTCGACGATCACGTGGTCGGGGGCGACCCTGAGCCGGCCGATGGCGCGCCGCATGGCGAGCACGGCGGCGTGGTAGATGTTGAGCCGGTCGATCTCGCGCACGCTGGCGGCGCCGACAGCCACGGCGAGGGCGCGCTCGTTGATGCGTGACGCCAGCTTCTCGCGCTCGCCGGCGTCGAGCTTCTTGGAGTCGTCCACGCCGCGGATGGCGCGCGCGTCCGGCGGCATGATCACCGCACAAGCGACGACGGGGCCCGCAAGCGGGCCCCGTCCGACTTCATCCACTCCGGCGATGAGGGGTCCTCGTGACGCGCGGAGCTCCCGTTCGAGCGTGCTCCAGCGAGGCATGCCCTGCCGAGGTGGGAGTTACTGCGCGGCGGTTTCCGCCTGCGGAACGCGCGCCTTCTTTTCCTTGATGCGGGTAGCCTTGCCGGTGAGGTTGCGCAGGTAGTAGAGCTTGGCGCGACGCACGCGGCCACGGCGGACGACGTTGATGTCGGCCAGCATGGGGCTGTGGAGCGGGAAGATGCGCTCGACGCCGACGCCGTTGGAGATCTTGCGCACGGTGAACGTCGCGCTGACGCCGCTGCCGCGGCGGGCGATGCAGACTCCCTCGAACGCCTGGATGCGCTCCTTCTCCCCTTCCTTGACGCGGACGTTCACGCGCAGGGTGTCACCGGCGCGGAACGGGGGGAGGTTGTCGCGGAGCCACTCTTTCTGGGTTTCGATGAAGGGATGCATATGACGCTCGGGGCCGGGGGCCCGGTTCGGGGCTTAACTGGTAGAGACTGGACAAGTTAGCGCTCTTGCGGGCGCGAGTCCACCCCCGCCCTGCTCCCGGACGTGGAACAGCCCCGCCGGCATGCCGGCGGGGCTGTTCCAGTGTGCTGCGACTGCGTCCGACTTACTGGCAGGTCGGGGCGGTCTTGGTGTCCCAGTACGTCTTGGTGTCCATGGCGTCCGGGCCCTGGGCGTCGATCGCCGCCTGGAGGTTGTCGGGGTTCACCGACGCCTCGCTGGTCGGGTACTCGAGCCGGCGCGGCACATAGTTGAAGATCGCCTCCGGTCCGGGGACGATGTTCGGGACGCAGGTGCGGCGCCACTCGAACCACGCCTGGGCGCCGTCGGTGAAGAGGGCGATCCACTTCTGGGTCGCAATCTGCTTCAGGCCGTTGGTGCCGCCCTGGTATGCGATGTCGGCCCGCGCCAGGTAGGTGTCGATGTCGGCCTGCGCGACGCCCCACTGCTTCATGGAAGCCGCGATGCCGTCGTAGTAGAACTGCGCCGCCTGGGCGGCGGTCAGTCCGCCCATCCCACGCTCCGCCGCCTCGGCCTTGATGAACTCCACTTCCGCGTAGGTCATCAGGTACGAGGGCTGGCTGCCGCCGTTGCCGCCGTAGGTGCCGTACGTCGTGCCGCCGGGATAGAAGATGGCGCCGGGACGCGACGTGCTGGTGAAGTAGGTGCCGGCGTCAGCGGCCGAGAGACCGTTGGGCTGGCCAGCGAACTCCACCGACCCCGACTCGCCGTTCTGGAAGTCTACCGTCGGCATGGCGAAGATCGGCAGGCGCGGATCGGCGTGCGACAGGAGCGTGTCGACGAAGGTCTTCGACATGCGGTGGTCGTCGCGACCCTGGAAGTTGTTCGCCCAGGGATTGTTGTAGATGCCGTCGCCGGGCCAATCGAGCTGGGCGTTGTCGGCATTCGAGGTGAACACGCCACCCGGGCCACTGAGCGCCGCCGTCAGCTCGGCGTTGGCCTTGGCCTGGTCCACGTACGAGATGCGCATCGCATCGCGGGCATGGAGCGAGTTGGCGAACTTCTGCCACTTGCTCGGGCTGCCCCCGTAGATCGGGTCCGCGTTACCGAGGGACTGCGGGCCCGGGGTAGCGAGGTCCGCTGCGGCCTTCGTGAGCGCAGCGAACATCCCGTCGTAGATGTCCTTCTGCGCGTCGTAGGTCGGAAGCGCGATACCCGAATCGCCCTTCAGCGCGGTGGAATACGGCACCGCGCCCCACGCGTCGGTGAGGTAGCCGAACTCCCACTGCTTCATGACCATCGCCGGGGCGTACACGGCCGACGAATTCTGCTCCACTCCCTTGCGGCGGACCTGCTCGAAGTCCTCGAGGGAGTTGTTGTACGCGCCCGTGAAGGTGCCCTGGGTGTCGCTGGCGCGGATGCGCGCGTAGCGATCCTCGTCAGGATACTGCACCTCGGCGAGGTGCTGCACCACGAACTCCATCTGGCGGAGGTCGAAGCCGGAGCCGAGCCAGCGGCCGACGGCATTCTGCACGCCCGTGGTGAACACCGCGCCAGCCGGGGCGTTCTCCGGGCTGTTCGGGTTCTGGTTGAGCGACGTGAGGTCGCTGTTGCAGGCGCCCACTCCAGCGGCGAGCGCGAGGCTCGCCGCGAGTGCCGCCGCGGGTCGGTGAAATCTCATGGTCATTGATATAGTCAAGGGTTACGGCGTGAGACGGATGCTGAAGCCGATGCTGCGCGGATTCGGCAACGCCGCGAACTCCATCCCCTGGTAATTGCCGGTCGAGTACCCGAACTCGGGGTCGATGTTCGGCACGTTCGTCCACGTGACCAGGTTGCGGCCAACGAGCGCGATGCTCGCCGACTGCGCGTACATCTTGTTGGCGATCCGGACCGGGAGCTCGTAGCTGAGGCGAACCTCGCGGAGCTTGGTCCAGGTGTCGTCGTACACGTACCGCTCGTGGAGGCGGAAGAAGCTCTGGAAGTAGTCTTCCGACGTCACGGTGATGTCGTTCGGCTTGCCGGTGGCCTCGTCGATGCCCTTCACGACGACGCCGGGGTTGTTCCAATCCACCTCACGGCCGTAGGTGGTGTTGCCCAGCACGCCGGTGTACTCGCCGAACATGTTCGTCACGCTGAAGATGCTGCCGCCGATGTGCATGTCGACGAGCGCATTGAGCGTGAGGTTCTTGTAGCGGACCGTGTTGTTCCAGCCGCCCGTCCACTTCGGCTGCGTGTTGCCGAGGACGGCGAGCGGGCCGCGCTGCGGCAGGCCGCCGTCGAGCAGCCAGTTGCCCTGGTCGTCCTTCTTGATGGTGTAGCCGCGGATCACGCCGTACGGCTCGCCGACGCGCGCCTCGACCGTGGCGCTCCAGGTGCCGCCGAGCACGATGGTGCTGAGGCCCGGGTACAGGTCCACCACCTTGCCGCGGTTCATCGAGTAGTTGAAGCTCGACGTCCACTCCGTGTTGGTGCTGCGGAACGGCACCACCGTCACGAGCGCCTCGAAGCCCTTGTTCTCGATCTTGCCCGCGTTGATCGCCTGGCTCGTGAAGCCGGAGGTCGGCGAGATCGGCAGGTTGATGATCTGGTTCGACGTGGCCTTGTCGTAGATGCTCGCGTCGATCGTCACGCGGTTGTCGCCGAAGCCGAGCTCGAGGCCCGCCTCCGTGGACAGCGTCTTCTCGGGGACGAGGTTGGCGTTGGCCAGCGTGTTCCCGAGCGTGTACTGGGGCAGCGAGCCGAACTTGTTGGCGAGGCCGCTGTAGGTGGTCCGGAGCTGGTACGGCGAGGCATCGGCGCCGACCTGGGCCCACGCACCGCGGATCTTGGCGAACGACAGGCTGCCAAGGCCGCGCAGCGACGGGATCGCGTCGGTGAGCACGATCGAGGTGTTGACCGAGGGATAGAAGTACGAATTGTTTCCCGCGGGCAGCGTGGACGACCAGTCATTGCGTCCCGTGGCCTCCACCGTCCACCAGTTGTCCCACGTGAACGACGCGGAGCCGTAGAGGCTGTTCACGCGGCGGCGCGAGAAGTCCTGCAGGTTGGTGGGGCTGATCGCGGCGTTGGAGACGTTGTAGATCCCCGGCACCGAGATGCCGCTCGTGGAAACGCCCTCGGTGGAGAACGTCTGGTTGCGGACGTTGCCGCCGAACGTGCCGTTCAGCTCGAGCCGGCTCGTGGCCGCCTTGGTGGCGGTGAGCAGGGCCTCGGTGTTGTTCTCGTTGCTGATGTCGGTCAGGTACGAGAAGGCACCAGCGTAGTTCGGGTCCGACATGTTGATGTTCCCGGACGCGAACTGCTGCTTCATGTTGTAGCGGTAGAAGTCCGTACCCGAGCGCAGCGTGGCGTTCAACCAGCTGGTGGGACGATACGAGAGCGAGCCGTTGACGATGGTGCGGTCACGGGTGTCGGTCTCGGGGTTGGCGTCCTGCAGCCAGAACGGGTTGTTGTGGTAGTTGTAGTTCCAGTTGAACAGGTTCCCGTTCGCATCGTACTGCTGCTTGAGGGCGTTCATGTCCACCTGGCGGCCGAACCACACGAACTGCTCGAGGATGCCGGTGTTGTAGCCGACGCCCGGGCGGTTCTGGCCGGTGTTGCGGATGTAGTTCACCGACCCCGTCGCCGTCACCTTGTCGCTCACGTCGAGCGAGCCGTTGGCGAGGGCCGTGATCTTCCGGAGGAAGGAGTTCGGGATGATGCCATCCACGTTCTCGCCGCCGAGCGACAGGCGAGCGCTCGCCTTGTCGGTGCCGCCGGTGAAGGCGATGTTGCCGTCACGCGTCTGGCCGGTGTTGAAGAAGCTCTCGACGTTGTCCGGGTGCGGAGACCACGGGCCGCCGTCAGGATACGTGAACTGGCGGCAGGGCGCGCTCTGATCGTAGTTGCCGATATCCCACACCGTCTTGCCGTTCACGACCTTCGTCTTGAACTTGCAGCCAGTCGTACGGCCATCGAGACGGGGGCCGAAGCTCTGGTCGTTACCGTCCTGCACGCCGGCGCCCGCGCCGTCGACGAAGTCGAACATGCCCTGCGAACCCTGGCCGTACAGGTTCTGGTAGCTGGGCAGGATGGACGGCTTGTCCCAGGTGTTGCTGGCGGTGATGGTGGTGGAGCTGGTGCTGCGGCTCCCCTTCTTGGTGGTGATGAGCACCACGCCGTTCGCCGCGCGCGAGCCATAGAGCGCCGCCGCGTTGGGGCCCTTCAGCACGGAGATGTTGGCGACGTCCTCGGGGTTGATGTCCGAGATGGCGCTGCCGAAATCGCGGCTGCTGTAGAGGCCACCGCCCGACGGATCGCCACCGCGGCCGGTGTTGGAGATGGGCACGCCATCCACCACGTACAGCGGGTTGTTGTTGCCCGCGATGGAGGTGAAGCCGCGGATGCGGACGTTCACCGAGCCGCCCTGGGTGCCGGCGCCGGTGATGGTGACACCGGAGACCTTGCCCGCGAGCTGGTTCATGATGTTCGGATCGTGCGTGGTGTTGAGCTGCTCGCTCGACACCTGCTGCACGGCGGTACCGAGCTGGCTCTTCTCACGCGTCTGGCCAAGTGCGGTGACGACCACGCCTTCGAGCTGGCTGACCGCCTGCTCGAGGACGAAGTTCTGCGTCACCGAGGCGCCGCCGAGAGTGATCTGCACGGACTTGGCCTGGAGGCCGATGCGGCGCGCGGTCAGCGTGACCGTCCCCGTCGCCTTGGCGGCGGGTACGACGAAGCTGTACTTGCCGGCATCATTGGTGACCGCACCGACGCTCAGCGACGGAATGGCGACGTTCACGGACGGCAGCGGATCACCTGCCGCGCCCGTGACGACGCCAGATACGGTGGTCCCCTGCTGCGCCGCGAGCGACGCGGGCAACAGCCCGACGAACGCCAACGCCGCGAGGACGCGGAGTGGAACTGCTCTCATCTTGCCCCTCGAATCGGGTGAAGGTACGAGCGCACGCCACCATCGACGGCGTCGACGGGGTGGCGCGGTGGAACGGGGACGAACGATGGGGACTGCGCGGGCAACGCCCGTCAGCTGCGGCTCATTGGCAGACCGGACCCGGAGGAGTCCGGATCGGCCCGAATGGATGGGTCCTCCATATTACCTGCGGGTACCGATGGGTCAAGCGACCCCGAAACCCAGGGAACCACCATCTATATGGTATGGCCTTCGTTCGCGTCCGAGGCGGCCTCGACCGTCAGGAGCGGCCCACGCTCGGCGAGGCAGTTTCCGCCTCGACGGACCGGACCCGCCCTCTCACTGATCCGTCACATCCCGATTCCCAGGGCGTTCATTTCGTGTCGGCGAGGCCTCGATTCGACGCGAACGGATGTTTCCCATCAGCGCACGATCGGGACGCCGCGCGCTGCAGTCGCCCTAATGCTCCTCGGCGAGCCCGAACAGCAGCTCGACGTGCGGACGGTCCTCCACCGGCGCGATCACGTACACGTAGTCGCCCGCCTCCAGGCGCGTGCTCCCCGACGGAGCGATGAGTGATCCCGCCCGCTCGAGCATGCTCACCGCAGCACCGCGCGGGAATGGCACCTCCGCGAGCGTCGCGCCGCACACGGCAAGATCGCTCGACACGAAGTACGCGCGCAGCTCGTCCCCCTGCGGCGCCAGCGAGTCCACCTCCACCAGCGCCGATGGCGGAGGGGGCGCGTGCGATTCCACGTCGAAGAAGCGGGCAACGCGCGTCACCGTGCCACCGGGCACGAAGGCCCCGACGACGACGATGAAGAACACCACGTCGAACAGCTCCCGCGCCGCCGGGGCGCCCGCCATCACGGGAATGGTGGCGAGCACGATCGGCACCGCGCCGCGAAGTCCCACCCACCCCACGAATGCCGCCTCGCGCCACGGATACGCGAACGCCCTGAGCCCGAGCGTGACCACGAGCGGCCGCGCGACGAAGGCGAGGAAGAGCGCGAGCGCGAAACCGATCGGCGCCACCCGCATGAGGCTGGACGGCGACACGAGCAGGCCGAGGAGCAGGAACATCACCACCTGGCTCAACCAGCCGAGCGCCACGTGCACGCGTCGGATGCCCACCGCATGCGGAAGCGCACCGCTGCCGAGGGTCATTCCCGTGACGTAGACGGCGAGAAAGCCGCTGCCGTCCAGCAGGGTGGCGACACCGTACGACAGACAGGCGATGGCAAGCGTGAACGCCGGATACAGCCCCGCCGCCGGAAGCCGGATGCGCAGGATGAACCAGCGACCGATGCGCGCCACGAGGAGGCCAACCACCGCTCCCACCACCATCTGCAGCAGCACGTGGCCGCCGATGGCGAGCACGGACGTGCGCTCGCCGACGAGCGCCGCGGTGAGCACGCTGGTGAGGATGACGGCCATCGGGTCGTTGAGCCCCGACTCCACCTCGAGGGTGAGCCCGACCCGCTTCCGGAGCCGCGTGCCGCTCGCGCTGAGCATGGCGAACACCGCGGCCGCGTCGGTGGACGACACGATGGCGCCAAGCAGCATGGACAGGGGCCAGCTCACGCCGAGCATGTGTGCCGCACCCCCGACGAGGGCAGCGATGAGGAGCACGCCCAGCGTGGCCAGCGCCACGGACGGCGCGAGCACGGGGCGCGCGGCGTCGAACGACGTGTTGAGGCCACCGTCGAAGAGGATCAGCACCAGCGCCGCCGTGCCCACGCGATACGCGAACTGGTAGTCGTCGAAGGCGATGCCGCCCAGCCCTTCCGATCCCGCCATCACGCCGACGACGAGGAAGAGCAGCACCACCGGCAACCCGAGCCGAGCCGACGCGCGGCTCAGGCCGACACTCACGGCGAGCAGCACGCCGAAGGCGGTGAGCAGGACCGCGGTGGCGATCGGCTCGGCGCCCATCAGCTGCTGTCCCGCTCTCGCCGCTCGCGCGTGAGGCGCTCCCCCTCGGTGCGTCGCCACTCGGCGATGCGCGCGTGGTCACCCGAGAGCAGGATGTCGGGAACCGCATGACCGCGATACACCGGCGGCCGAGTGTAGCTGGGCGCCGAGAGCCCGCGCTCCCAGAAGGAATCGCTGAAGGCGCTCTCGTGGTCGCTCATCGCGCCGGGGAGGAGCCGCACGGTGGCGTCGATCATCGCCAAGGCCGCCGGCTCACCGCCGCTGAGCACGAAATCTCCGAGTGACAGCTCCTCGGTGGCGAGGTGATCGGCGACGCGCTGGTCCACGTCCTTGTAGTGGCCACAGAGGATGGTGAGCTCCTCACCGCCGGCGAAGCGGACGGCGTCCGCCTGCGCGAAGCGGCGGCCACGCGCGCTGGTGAGCACGATCGGACTCGTGGCGCCGAGCGCCTCGACGGCCTCGAAGAATGGCTCCGGCTTCATCACCATCCCCGCCCCACCGCCGTACGGATAGTCGTCCACCGAGCGGTGGCGGTCGTGGGTGTAGTCGCGAAGGTCCACCACGCGATAGGTCACCTGCCCCGCGGCCGCGGCACGCGCCGGGATGCTCAACGCCAGGGGTGCGGCGAAGAACTCGGGGAAGATGGTGACGACGTTGATCCTCACTCGAGCAGCCCGTCCGGCGGCGTGACGACGATGACGCGCGCCTCGCGGTCCACCGAGGCGACGGTGCGATCGTCCCATGGGAGGAGGACGGTCTCCCCTTCCCTGGGCGCACTGCGCCGCACGTCCACCGCAAGGCCGAGCGGGAGGTCGAAGATCTCCTCGACGGTGCCGATGGTGGTGCCGTCCTCGAGGTCGACTCGCATGCCGAGGAGGTCGTGCAGATAGACTTCGTCCTCGTCGGGCGGGGGGACCTCGTGCTCCGGCGCGAGGAGGTAGCGCCCGCGCCACAGCTCGGCCGCGTTGCGGTCCGGGATCTCGGCGAAGCCGACGAGGAGGCCTTCGTTGAACGGGCGCACGGAACGAACGTGCAACTCCTGCCCGTCGCGCGCGAGGTCACCGGCGGTATTGCCGGCAAAGACACGACGGCCGGACGCGAAGATCGCGTCCGGCTCGTCTGTCAACAGTTCGACCACGACCTCACCGCGGATGCCGTGCGCCTTGCGCACCCGCCCGACGATGAGGAACGCGGGATCGGGTGTGGGCATCCCGCCGCTTCTTGTCAGGCCTCTTCCGCCTTGTTCTTCAGCGGAACCGCGTTGGCCTGGAGCTTCGTGGCGAGGCGCGTCTCGTGACGCTGCTTGAGGATGCCGGCCTTGCGGAGCAGCGAGCGGACGGTGTCCGACGGCTGCGCGCCGACGTTCAGCCAGTGGTTGACGCGCTCGGTGTTGAGGTTGAGAGCCTGATCGCCCGTGCGGGGCTGATACTGGCCGACGATCTCGATGAACTTGCCATCGCGCGGGCTCTTCGAGTCGGCGACGACGATACGGTACATGGGGGCCTTCTTGCGGCCCACTCGACGGAGGCGAATCCTGACCACTGGCTACTCCTTGCTGGTGACTTGCGTACTACTCGGGCTCCTCGCGACACCGGTAATTCCGGTGCGCACCCGGTCCTGAAAGCTAATCGTGAACGGTGAAACGAGAAGCGCGGGAGGGAACTTGCGCTCCGGGACCACACCTGCAACAGCGGGGGTCCGGGACGACAACTGCAACAGCGGGGGAACGGAAAGGGCCGGATTTTCACTACGAAACGGCAGGATTCTTTCCTCTGGGCAGAAGGCTCCATGCACTGTGGAGCGTCCGGAGGCCGTTCCAAGCAATTCAATGACCTTGTCGGTCTCGAAGCTGGCCCTCGGTGCGCGGAGCAACGATCCCACGGGGGACAGATCCTGCCGTTTCAGTTCCGATCCGGCCCTTTCCGTTCATCCCGCTGTGTGTCCGGCTCCTACCTCAACCCCCCGAACATCCCCGGCGGCATCCGCATCTTCCCTCCGCCGCCGGCACCCATCTTCTTCATCATCTTCTGCATCTCGCGGAACTGCTCGAGGAGGCGGTTGACCTCCTGCGTCGGGCGGCCGCTGCCCTTGGCGACGCGCGCGCGCCGCGAGCCGTTCATGAGCTCGGGCTTGCGGCGCTCCTCCTTCGTCATGGAGAGCACGATGGCCTCCATGTGCTTCATGCGCTTCGGGTCGGCGCCCTTGACCTGCTTGAGCATCTTGCTGTTCACGCCAGGGAGCATCTTCAGGATCCCCTCGAGGGGCCCGAGCTTCTCGATCTGCTTCATGGCGGTGAGGAAGTCCTCGAGGTCCATGCCTTCCTTGCGGACCTTCTTCTCCATCTTCTTCGCTTCCTCGGCGTCGAAGGCGCCCTGCGCCTTCTCGACGAGGGTGACGATGTCACCCTGCTGGAGGATGCGACCGGCCATGCGGTCGGGATGGAAGTCCTCGAGGGCATCGGTCTTCTCGCCGACGCCGATGTACTTGATGGGCTTCTTGACGACGCCGTAGATGGAGAGCGCGGCGCCACCGCGCGCATCGCCGTCCATCTTCGTGAGGATGACACCGGTCACGCCGAGGCGCGAGTCGAAGCCCTGGGCGATCTTCACGGCGTCCTGGCCGGTCATGCCGTCGGCGACGAGGAGGATCTCGTCCGGCCTGATCGCCTGCTTGAGCCGCTCCAGCTCGCCCATCATCTCGTCGTCGATCTGCAGACGGCCGGCGGTATCCACGATCACCACGCGGTCGCGGGCGCGCTTCGCCTGGTCGATGCCGGCGTTCGCGATGCGCACCACGTCCTTCTGGTCGCGCTCGGCGTACACGGGCACGTCGAGCTGCTGGCCGAGGGTCTCGAGCTGGTCGATGGCGGCGGGGCGATAGACGTCGGCGGCGACGAGGCGCGTGGGGCGGCCCTCCGCCTTGAGCTTGCGCGCGAGCTTCGCGGCGCTGGTCGTTTTTCCGGAGCCCTGGAGGCCGACCATCATGACGACGGTGGGCGGGACCGAGCTGAGCTTGAGGCCTTCGCGCCGCTCGCCGAGCATGGCGGTGAGCTCGTCGTGAACGATCTTGACGAGCTGCTGGGCCGGCGACACGGTCTTGAGCTGCGACACGCCGACGGCCTTCTTCTCGACGCGCTCGAGGAACTCGCGCGTGAGGGCGAAGTTGACGTCGGCCTCGAGGAGGACGCGGCGGACTTCGCGCAGCCCTTCCTTGATGTCGGCTTCGGTGAGCACGCCGCGCCCGCGCAGGCGGGCGAAGGTAGCTTCGAGTTTCTCGGAGAGTTCGTCGAACATTCAGATAAACGTAAGCGAATTGGGGACTTAGGACAAGCGAACTCGTAACTGACCGCTAGTCGGGGCGGCCCGCGTGGAACGCGGGCCTTTCCGGGCGCCGGGCTCGCTGCGCTCGCCTGTGCTCTCGGGGCGCGCGCTGCGCGCGCTCTCAGGGAACGCCACACCCATCCGGCAAAACGCCCCACCCGAACGCCGTGGCAGAAAGGCGGCGCCCCCGCGCCGCCGCCCCGAGAGCACAGGCCCGGCGCGCAGCGACGGGCCAGGCGCCCGGAAAGCGCCGCGTTCCAGGCGGCGCGCCCCGACTAGCTGCCAGTGCGCGCCTCCGGCGCGCGACCTGCGAGATGGCCAGAACACCCCACAGCATTACTTTACGAGACCATGGCCAAGCCCCAGCGCAAGGAAGAGATCCTGAAGTCCGAGCTGCCGCCGACGCTGCCGTTGATGGCGTTGCGGTCCACCATCGTCTATCCACTCGGCACGATCGCCGTCCAGATGGGCGCGCCGGAGAACCTGTCGCTGCTCCGCGCCTACGACGAGCCAGGGCTCGTCGTCGCGCTGGTGGTGGCGAGTGGGGATCATGACGAGCCCATCGACTCGCAGAAGTTCATCGGACGGGTCGGCGTGGCGGCGCGTGTCCACGAGCGGATCAACCTGCCGGGCGACACGGTGCAGATCACCCTGCAGGGGCTTCGGCGCATCGTCGTCGAGGAGATCACGCAGAACGAGCCGTATCCGGTCGCCGCGGTGCGCGGGGCGAAGGAAACACCGGCAGATCCGAGCGAGCTGGACGACCTCGTCACGCGCGTCATCTCGGCGGCCGAAACTCTCGCCGAGCTGGTGGACCGGATTCCCGACGAGGTGCCGGCGATCCTGAAGATGAACGTCTCCGATCCGGGACGGTTCGCCGACCTGGCGGCGACGAACATGAACTTCCGGATCTCGGACAAGGACGAGGTGCTGCAGCGGCTCGACGTGGGCCAGCGGCTGCGCTTCATCCTCAACCGGCTGGAGCGGGAAGTGGCGCGCGCGCGCGTGATGGAGGACGTGAAGCGCCAGACGGAGATCAAGATCGAGCAGCACCAGCGCGAGTTCTACCTGCGCCAGCAGCTCCGCGCGATCCAGGCCGAGCTGGGCGAGACCGATCCGGGCGAGAAGGAGGCGGTCGAGCTGCTCAAGCGCATCGATGAAGCCAAGCTCCCCGAGCGCGTGGGACAGGAAGCGCGCCGCGAAACGGAGCGTCTTCGACAGCTCTCCCCGGCGTCGAGCGAATACCAGGTCATCCGCACCTACCTCGACTGGATCCTCGCCCTGCCGTGGAACAAGCGCAGCGGCGATGAGGAGATCGCGCTCAAGAAGGTGGAAGAAGCGCTCGACGAGAAGCACTATGGCCTGACGGAGGCGAAGGAGCGCATCATCGAGTTCCTCGCCGTGCGCAAGCTGCGCGGCGGCGATCCGCACGGCCCGATCCTCTGCTTCGTCGGACCGCCGGGTACCGGCAAGACCTCGCTGGGTGAAGCCATCGCGACGTCCATCGGCCGCGAGTTCTACCGCATCTCCGTGGGCGGGGTGCGCGACGAGGCGGAGATCCGCGGGCATCGTCGCACGTACGTCGGCGCGATGCCAGGGCTGCTCATCCAGGCGCTGCGCCGGGTGCAGGTGAAGGATCCCGTCCTGATGATCGACGAGATCGACAAGATGTCGGGCGGCGGGCCGAGTGGTGATCCGACGGCGGCGATGCTCGAGGTGCTGGACCCGAACCAGAACGACGAGTTCGTGGACCACTACCTCAACCTGCCGTTCGACCTCTCGGCGGCGCTGTTCATCTGCACGGCGAACAACCTCTACGACATCCCCGCCCCGCTGCGCGATCGCATGGAAGTGATCCGGATCGCCGGCTACACGGTGGAGGAGAAGGTGGAGATCGCATGGCGCTACCTGCTCCCCCGGCTGCTCGAGGAGCACGGCATCAGCGACAAGGACATCCAGTTCACCGACGAGTCGCTGTCGTTCATCTCGAACCGCTACTCGCGCGAGGCGGGGCTGCGCAACTTCGAGCGGAACCTGGCGGCGATCATGCGAAAGCGTGCGCGCGCCAAGGCCGAGGGGGAGGAAGGGGCGTGGGTGGTGGACGCCGACAAGGTGGAGGAAGTGCTCGGCATTCCGCGCTACGCCGTGGAAGAGGCGGAGATGATCCCCGAGATCGGCGTCGTGACCGGGCTCGCGTGGACGGCCACCGGCGGCGACCTCATGGTCATCGAGGCGCTGCGCATGCCCGGCTCGGGACGGCTCATGGTCACCGGCCAGCTGGGCGACGTGATGCGTGAGAGCGTGGACGCCGCGCATTCCTACGTGCGCTCGCGCGCCGAGAGCATCGGCATCGCCGAGGACGTGTTCAAGGAGTTCGACGTCCACGTCCACCTGCCGGCGGGTGCGATCCCCAAGGATGGACCGAGCGCGGGGATCACGCTCACGCTGGCGATTGCGAGTGCGCTGTCGCAGCGCCCGGTGCGCCGCGACCTCGCCATGACGGGCGAGGTGACGCTGCGCGGCAAGGTGCTGGAGATCGGCGGCGTGAAGGAGAAGGTGCTCGCCGCCTATCGCGCGGGCCTGCGCCACCTCATCATGCCGGCGTCGAACGAGAAGGACCTGCGCGACGTGCCGGACGAGGTGAAGAAGCAGATCACCTTCACCTTCGTCTCGACGATGGACGAGGTGCTCCGGATCGCGCTGCTGCCCCTTGGCAGCGACGAGGGCGAGGCGGAAGAGCGCCCGTCGTCGCCGAGCGAATCGTCGGCGAAGCTCCGCGTCTCCACGGAGCCCACCGCGGTCAACGCGTCGTGATCCTGATGGCGCCGGCGTCGATGACGCCGGCGCTCATGCCGTTCGGCAGGTCGGAGTACACGATCACCGCGCGTCCGCCGATGGTCTCGGGCAGGATCGAGACCGTGCGTGCCTTGTCGGCGAAGGTGGCTCCGCCGGAGGGGAGGCTGCGCTCGGGTGCGCCGGTGCGTCGCGCCGTGGCGCGGGTGAGCGCATCGGTGTAGGTCGCCGCCTGGAGGGCGGAGTCCCACACGCTCACCCAGACGATGCCGCGGCCACCCGGACCCTCGAGGACCATGTAGCGATCGCCGTCCCAGCCCGTGGAGGCACGCGCGGCGAGATCGAGGTCGTTCAGGTGCTGGTAGAGGAACAGGCGCATGCCGAACTCGCCGAGGTCGTTCTCGTAGACCTTCGTCGCGCCGCGCGGCGCGGGAAGAGTCACGACACTCGGCTCGTCGGGGGTGGCGCCGAAGTACGCGTCGGTGTGCAGGATCTGCTCCGTGGAGACGGGCAGGTGCTCGAGCGGATTCGCCTTGCCACGCTTCTCCTCGAATCGCTGCACGAAGTCGGCGCCGCTGAGGTACGGGAAGAGCAGCGACTCCTGGATGACCATCGGCGCCGTGGCGAAGACGGGCATGGCGGACTGGTTCTCGCGGATCATCTCGCGGATGCGATCGCGTCCGCCAACACGCAACGCGATGTTCTCCGAGCCGCCGAGCATGATGGAGAGCTGCTCGTACTGCGCCTGCCCCTCGATCACTGCCTGCGCGGCGGAGAGGCGGTCGTTGTCGTCGGTGGCGTGCTGGATGGAATCCAGGTTGACGTACTGGTCCTGGAGCGCGTGGACGAGCTCGTGCGTGATGGTGATGCCGGCGAGCTGCTGGTCGGCGCCCTGGACGACGTACAGCACCTTCGTGGCGGGATCGTAGTAGCCGACGACCTGCTCGTTGAGCACGGCGATGAGGAACTTGCGCAGGTCCATGCTGTCGGGGATGAGGCCGAACAGCTTGTACGCCGCCTCCTCGCCCTTGATCTCGGCAGCGGGAGTGGACTCGTCGAACTGCTTGAGGAGGAAGTCGCGCACCTGCACCTTGCTGCGCAGCTCGAGCGTCGGCGGCCGCTTGTACGTCAACCCCGTCGCCTTCTCGATGCGCGGGATCGCCTGCGCAACTTCGCTCGCGTACGGGCCGTCGCCGGCGGGATTCTTCCGGCAGGCGCCCGTGGTGAGCGCGAGCGCACCCACCGCGGCGAGCACGAGCTGACGACGCGCGTTCATTCTTCCCATTCGACTTTCCGTCCGGTCATGAGTCCAACCACGCGAGCCACGTCGTGGCCGCGCACGACGATGCCCTCGTCGAGCAGCTGGCGCTCGAGCTCCACGTCCAGCGCGGCCCGTGCCACGGCCTCGCCCGCCGGCGCGGGAGGCGCCGGCGGTGGCATGGGCGGCGCCGGCGTGCCGCGCGGCGGGGGGGGCTGATTGGCGAACGCCGCCTCGATCTCGGCGCCGAAGCGCTCGATGGCGGCAAAGCCGTTGCGCGCGATGCGGTCGAGATCGGGGGCGGCGTGCGGCGGGGTCGGCGTCGCACGCGCCTGGCGCTCGATGCCGCGCCGGCGCGTGATGAGCTCCTCGGCGCGCGCCGAGTACTGCGCGGTGGCCTGCAGGTGCGCGCAGGCTTCGTCGAGCGCGTCGATGGCCTTGTCGGGGCGACGGCGATCGGGTACCCAGAGATCGGTGAGCTCGATGGCGGCGCGCACGGCCCCGTCGGCGATGACGACGTTATGGTGTCGCGCGAGCGACGGCACGCGGGTGCGCAGGATCTCCAGCGTCTCCGCCGGCGACAGCTCGCGCACGGCGATCTTCTGGAAGCGACGCTCGAGGGCGGGATCGCCGAGGATCCAGCGATCGTACTCGTCGTCGGTGGTGGCGCCGAGCATCCGGAAGTCGCCTCGGGCGAGCGCGGGCTTGAGCATGTTCGCGGCGTCCATCGGCGAGCCACTCGCGCTTCCCTGCCCGATGAGGTTGTGCATCTCGTCCACGAAGAGCAGCACGTCCCCCGCCGACGTGACTTCGGCGACGACGGCGCGCAGGCGCTCCTCGTACTGCCCGCGGTAGGTGGTGCCGGCCAGCAGGCCGACGGCGTCGAGGGAGAGGAGCCGCAGGTCGCGTACGGCGATGGGCACCGTTCCATCCGCAATGCGCATGGCGAGCCCTTCGGCGATGGCCGTCTTGCCGACGCCGGCGGGGCCGACGAGCGCGGGATTGTTCTTCCCCTGGCGAAGCAGGATGTCGATCGTGCGCGCGATCTCCTCGTCGCGACAGCGCACCGCCTCGAGCCGGCCGGCACGGGCGTCGGCGGTCAGGTCACGGGT